>CAZYLQ010000078.1:0-8282 GCA_964648395.1 uncultured bacterium
AAACGTCCTAGAACCGGTTGGGCTTCAACGAAGGCGGAAGATCTTTGGGAATCCTGTCTAAAGGCGATCAGGTCAGTCGTGGCAATGGTGGAAAAGCCTGATAGGATTCGTTCTGTTGCTGTTGCCAGTGTTGGAGAATCAGCGGTGCCAATCAACGCAGAAGGAGATGCTGTTTATCCAATGATTGCTTGGTATGATTGTAGAACACAACCCCAAGCTCGCTGGCTCAAGAAGCATATTGGTGAAGAAAGACTTTTCAGAATAACAGGGCTTAACCTCTATCCTATTTTTGGACTCTGCAAACAGTTGTGGATTCGTGAAAATGCTCCTGAAGCTTTCTCCAAGACAGTGCGTTGGCTAAATACTGCCGATTTTTTAGCTTGGAAACTCTGCGGAGTTCCTGCTACGGATTACAGTCTCGCTTCACGAACTTTTGCGTTGAACATTCGAAAGCTTGAGTATGCCGATGAGTTGTTAGAGGAAGTGGGAATTCCCAGCAATTGGTTTCAGCCGTTAGTTCCATCAGGAACTTTTCTTGGCCATATCCTTCCTGAAACTGCAAAACTCACTGGTCTTTCATCGGACTGCAAAGTGTCTTCCGGGGGACATGACCACTTTGTCGGGGCACTGATTACAGGGGCAACAAATCAAGGAACACTGATCAATTCAATGGGTACTGCTGAAGCAGTGACTTTGTTCATGGATAAACCAATCGATGAAAAAGTGGTCGGTACTCAGGGTTATGCACAGGGAGTTATTGTAGTAGATCGTCCTTATTATTATCTGGTGGGCGGGCTTTTTACTTCCGGAGGTGCGGTTCAGTGGTTTCACAGACTGACAGAGCAACGATATTCCCATCAAGAACTCATCAAAGCTGCATGGAAAATTTCCCCAGGAGCCAATGGTGTCCTTTTTCTGCCGCAAATGCGTATTGGATCACCACCAAATCCAGCCGAACTGTCACGGGGAGCTTTTATTGGATTGGGAACTGACACTCACCATACTGTGCTATACCGTTCCATGCTTGAAGGCATGACCTTTGATGTGAAGATGATTGTAGATGGCATCAGCCAATTTATGGAGGTACCAGAAATAGAAAAAATCCATTGTTTTGGTGGAGAAAGCCGGAACGATCTGCTGATGAAGATCAAGGCTTCCGTTTTAAACCGTACTTTGACTAAAATGGAAATGCCGGAAACTGTCAGTCTTGGGGCAGCCCTACTTGGTGGTATTGGTGCAGATATCTTTACAAATCTTCAGGAAGCCCTTAATGGACTGAAGTTCAATATTAATGAGATAAATCCACAATCGGAATGGGTGGAACCCTATCAAAAGATTTATGAGGATGTTTTTTCTGATGCTTGGAAGCAGATTAGGCCCCTACAGGAAAAGTTACTGAAAGCCTTTCCTCCAAATGATAATGATTCCTAATATTGTGAACTAAAACAGTTTAAAGACTAAAATGATACTTATCACCGCTCAAGTTGATGTTTGTTTCAAAATAATTTGGAGTTACCAATGATATAGTGAGTTTTGTCAGCTCAGCTTGATAAATTAGATGGATTACAACTACTACTTTTGTTTATTTTTTAATGACTCTGTACTAAAATAAGTATGTTTAACTTGCCATCATGAGTAATTCTTCAGGAGATACAGTGCCTGTCTGATATAACTTTTGTATCGTGACTGCTGCGGCAAGGATGCCTAGACAGGCACTATTATAAGCATCTTGCCCGCTTACTAATCCTATGCATATCCCCGCCAACATACTATCTCCAGCACCCACTGTATCAATTTTTCCAGTTATATTTATGCTTGGAATTTCTTTAATTATTCCCTCATCCACAAGAATACAACCATTTAACCCGCAAGTAATAAATATTGTTTTTTTAAACTTTTTGTAAAGAGTCTCTGCTGTCTTGAGAGCATTTCCCCTAGGAACACTATTACCTTTAAGAATGCTATTACCGACCATCCTCTCAGCAATGAAGTCATTTAATTTAAGTATTGCCCCTGGAAATTCATCGCTATTATGACGACTGTCAACTATAAAAACAGTATTGCTGAATTTATTAATTAATATTAATAGCTTATCGATAAATTCTTTTATAAAAAGGCTCACCGCTATTTGCTGATTAATAATAACAATTTCTAGTTCAGGTAATTCTTTTTCCAGCGATGACAGCAAACTATTTAATGTGTATGAATCCAGTTTGTTAAAATTGCCAAAGTCAATTCGATTAAGCTCATTCTGCTCTTTATAGGGCTTCACATAAGTAGGGGTTGCCCAGTGCTTTTCTTGCGTTATCATTCCTTCGCAATTGACGTT
This sequence comes from uncultured bacterium, assembly GCA_964648395.1. Classification (GTDB taxonomy): domain Bacteria; phylum Fidelibacterota; class Marinisomatia; order Marinisomatales; family UBA1611. Next base: position 2,330 of record CAZYLQ010000078.1, read on the forward strand.
GAGCTTATATAATTCTTGTATTAATTTTTGACCCCATGGTTCAGTACCTACAACTCCAAAAACATGTATATTTTCACAACCTAAAGCGTGTAAATTATTAACAACGTTGCCTGCTCCTCCGAGACTGTACTCTTGTTCAGCAATTGGCCAGGTAGGTAAGTCAGTCTCAAGCGATTTTTCTGAGGCAATCTCGTTCAAAAACCAGTACACATCCAGACAGAAATCACCGACAACTCCTATTTTAGCTGTTTTAGCATTACATAGAATTTTTTCAATAAGCTGTTTATTCAATAATTTTCTCTGATAAAGATAACTAGGCAAAAAATATTTTTATGGACAAGCACTGTCTTACAGAAAAATCAATCTTCCAACTTCTAGGAACAGTTGCCAGACACAATCAAAGTAAATGAAATCTGTTTGTTAATGGGCTGGGCTTGTAAGGAAAATGGTAACCTTGATTTGTTTTGCTTCAGTTGAACTACAGTTAAAAAACTGTTTAGCCCTTGACGGCTCCAAGCGTTAAACCACGGACAATATATCTTTGGGCGAGTAGGGCGATAAAGATTGGAATAATCATAGCGATCATTGTCCGGACACTGAGGAACCAGAACTGCACCCCACGGGACTCGAAGGAACCGGCGATGAACATCGGAATTGTAATCGCGTTTTTACTGCTCAGCACCAATGCAAACAGAAGTTCGTTCCAGGTAAAAGCGAAGATGATCAGTGCCGTTGCAGTTACGGCAGGAGCAGAAAGAGGCAGTGCGATTCTCCAGAACGCTCCAAAATGACGGGCGCCATCCATCATGGATGCTTCTTCCAACTCAATTGGAAGGTCTAGAAATGCCTGTCTCATGATGACAACTGCAAAGGGCAGAGTGAATGTGGTATTGATCAAAATCAAGGCCAGATGAGTATCCAATAGACTAAAGGTCTGTAGTACAATATAGAAAGGGATAACGGTTGCTACCGGGGGGAGAACCCTTTGAGACAGAAACCATATGGTAATATCCCGGTTCTGAATCAGTTTGAACTGGAAACGTGCCAACGCATAGGCTGATGGAATCCCAAGAGCAAGAGCAAGAAACGAAGAAGAAATGGAGATGACTATGCTATTGAAAATCGATTTACGCATTTCTGGAACAACCAGTTGATCGAGCCAGTTGTTCAGTGTGGGATCAAAATGGATTCCAGGAATACCTAGACCAGTGACGGTGAAGGTGTCCATCGGGGCACGCAAGCTTGTCGATAGACCCCAGTAGAGTGGAAAGACAAAAATCAGCACAACACTGACCGCAATCAGAAAATAAACAGAATCTCCCATGGAAGAACCCCGTCCAGGAAGTGAACCGAAATATCTCATAAGGGTCTACAGTGTATTGATGAACTTCAGTTGATCACTTCACCGGTCGCGTTAAAAATATGGCAGTTTTTATGATGAAAGCCCATTTGGACCGTTTCGCCTTTCTGGGTGTTCGAATCTCCGTCTGCGATCATTGTGATAAGGTTTTTGTCTGCATCGGTAATGTGAAGATAGGTTTCATTTCCGAGATGCTCGACGACATCGACCGTGCCTTCAAAGAATTCATCTCCTTCTTTGTTTTCTTTGAGATGTTCGGGACGTATTCCCAGGGTGAGCCTTTCTCCTTCCCCCAGGTCCTCGGTGTTTCGTTTCAGTGGGAGGACTTTTCCGCCTGGAAGTTGAATGGTTAACTGTTTTTCCTGAACACCAAGTATGCTGGATGATATCAAGTTCATTTTTGGGGAACCGATGAATCCTGCCACAAACAGGTTTGCTGGGTTTCGATATACTTCCAATGGACTTCCAATCTGTTCAATGACTCCGTCATTAAGGATGAAGATACGGTTTGCCATCGTCATGGCCTCCACCTGATCATGAGTGACATAGATCATAGTCGTCTGTAACCTCTCATGAAGTTTTTCGAGTTCCATCCTCATTTGCACACGAAGTGCAGCATCCAGGTTAGATAGAGGTTCGTCGAAAAGAAAAACACTTGGTTCACGCACGATGGTTCTTCCAATGGCAACACGCTGGCGCTGTCCACCTGACAACTGTGCTGGACGTCGATTCAGTAATTCTTCAATTCGAAGAATTTTAGCCACATCCAGAACTTTTCGACGGATTTCAACTTTATTAACCTTATTCAATTTAAGGCCAAAACCAATGTTATCGAAAACATTCATATGCGGATAGAGCGCATAAGACTGAAAGACCATCGCTGCGCCTCGATCCGCTGGATGCAGATCATTCACACATCTGTCTCCAATAAAGATTTCCCCGGCGGTGATATCTTCCAAGCCAGCAATCATTCTGAGCAGCGTTGATTTTCCACAACCTGAAGGGCCAACAAAGACTACGAATTCCCGGTCTTCAATATCCAGGCTGACTCCATGGATCACTTCATTCCCATCGAATGATTTTCTGATGTTTTTTAAGTTTACTTCAGCCAATTTATTCCTCCGTTTTTATTTATTCTGAAGAGATCAACCCTTGACTGCGCCAAGAGTTAATCCCCGTACTATGTACTTTTGAGCCAATAGTGCAATTATGACAGGGGGGGCGATGGCAATCATCGCTCGAACCGCCATGAACCAGAACTGCACACCCCGAGTATCAACCGCACCTGCCATATGAATAGGAATAGTAATTACATCCTTGCTGCTGATTGTGACAGCAAAAAGGAACTCATTCCAAGTGAAAGCGAACATGATCAATCCCGTTGCTACAATGGCAGGCGCAGCCAGCGGAAGAGAGACTTTGAGGAAGGCACCAAAATAACTAGCCCCGTCCATGAGTGCTGCTTCCTCAAGTTCGATTGGAAGATCCATGAAAGTCTGCCGGACGATGACCACCACGAAAGGCAAAACAAAGGTGGCATTGATCAGTATCAATGCCAGATGGGTATCCAGGAGACCGAGGGTTTGCATCACAAGGTAAAAGGGAACAATTGTCGCAACGGGCGGCAATACCCTTTGCGAGAGAAACCAGATGGTTAAATCCTTGTTTTTAATGGTTTTGAAACGGAAACGGGCAAGGGCATATGCTGCTGGAGTGCCTAAAAACAAAGCCAAAAGTGAGGCAGAGACCGCAATTAATGTGCTGTTGCCAATTGCTCTTCTAGCTTCACCTGTGTACAGTTGATCGATCCAGTTGTCAAGTGTCGGTACGAAATGGATGAAAGGGATGCCTAAACCGGAAACGGTGAAGGTTTCAATAGGATTTCTCAAACTTGTTGAGAAAGCCCAATAAATAGGAAACAAAAAGATCATGCTCACTAGCACAGCCAGGAGAGAGTAAAGCGAATACCGTATCGATTTCGGTGGAATCCGAGTTCCCCTGTTTTTATGCATAGTTTTCCCTCAATTGCCTGAAAAACAGAGTAACAATGATCATGACAACGATCAATAGGCAATAAGATATCGCCGATGCATAACCAAGATCGAAGTATCGCAAGCCGGTTCTAAATGCCAAAAAGGACATCGACTGGGTAGCTACACCTGGCCCTCCGCCTGTCAAAGCATACGGTATATCAAACAGTTTGATGGCTTCAGCAAGTCGCAATAGCAAGACAATTATAATCGTTGGGGTTAGGAGCGGAAATATGATGTTCATGAAGAGCCCAGACTTTGATTTACTTTCCATTTTGGCTGCTTCCATTAACTCCTCTGGGATGCCCTGTAGGGCCGCTAAAAAGACTAGAAAACAAAACGGGGTCCACTGCCAGATGTCAACAAGGATGACAGAAAACAGTGCCCAACCCGGTTTAGAAAGGAATGGAATTCCGAGAAACCCCAAGGGGCCCCCTACTTCGTAAAAAATGGTAAAGAATAGGTAACCTACGGCAAGAGGTGTAGCGAAAATTGGCAGGATCATAATAGTCCTAAGCATTGACCTGCCCCATAATCGCCGATTAAAAAGCATTGCCAAAAGAAGCCCAAGTATGAGCTGGATGGGAACAGCTGTGAGAACAAAGATAGTCGTTACCTTTACTGCCGAAGCCACTTGCGGATCGCCCCACAAACGTTTGTAATTGGTAAAACCGACATTGGTCCAGATGGAAATCTTTTCGCGGATGACATTTGTCCTGGTTCTGGGCTTACCTGCTTTACTCAGCACAGGGTTACCTTCCTGGTCAAGAATCGGGACTTTCTCCCTGGTGACATTTAATTTGTTTTCCACCTTGTGAAAGCTGATGTAGAGCGAATAACAAAGAGGAAACAATGTGAATATTAATACCCAGAAGACAGCAGGCAGAATGAATAGAAAACGAACCTTGGTTCTACGATGCATATTCATTAATTATAATGAACCTACTTTAAAATGTAGAAGGACATGTCCAGAGGAAACTGGGCATGTCCTATTAATTGAAAATTACTTGTAACCGATTGCAGACTTGTAGTAATCAAGCTGTTTGTCACGACCGAGTCGGTCGGTTACTTGTTCCCAGGATTTCGCAGTATTGTCTAGTGCCTGTTTCGCCGAAATCTCGCCACTCATGGATGCAGACAGATTCTTGTCCAGAATGTCCCAGTATTCGAAGGTTCCCGGAATCCTGAGATAAGTCATACTGGTCTTTGCAAAGAAATTCTCATAGTAGGCATTAAGATAATCCTTCACGTCAGCCTCGTTCCATCCTGCATCTAGGAAGTCTCCCAGTTGTCCTTCTCCCTGAGGGGACAGGAACTGATACTTGAAGCCAGGATCAACACCCGTCCAGCCATTGTTTGCCAACCAACTCGAAGCAGGCTTGATTGCCATCAAAGAAAGGAAGGAAAAGGTGGCTTCTGGATTTGCGGAGAAGTTCGAAATTACGCCGTGCCATGAACCGCCCGTAGTGTTTCCAACTTTTTGTGGGTTGTCCGTCTTGACAAACTTACCAGATTGATGGTCGTAGTATATATCTGAGGAGGGCAGGATAGAAGATGCACATACTCCCTGAATTTTAGAACGCGAAGTATCCTGGCAGAGCGAACCGACATCACCCCAACTGAAGACAAAAACAGATTTTCCACGCAGAAAGTAATCCCAGGCCTCTCCCAGACTCCAACCTACCTGAGCGGATGGTCCTGTCTTATGAAGTTCATGCAAAAATTCCAAGGCCGCTACATGACCTGGACTGTTGATCATCGGCTTCATGTTTGTTGGATCAAACCAATATACATTATGGTAACGATCCAGCTTAGGTCCTGGTGTAATGGCAAAGGAAGCCGAAAGAGACTGAAAGTGGTAATGTCCCTGTTCACCGACTTTCAAATGAAGAACGGTGCCAGAATCAGGCTTGGAGTCTTTATTATCCCAGTTTTTTCCGTTGAAAAATTTACTTATATCCAGCATCTGTTGCCATGTCTTAGGGGGTACTGGAAGGCTGTATCCATATTCCTGCTTGAATTGCTTGCGCCACTTAGGATCGGAAAGGGCATCTCGGCGGTAATAAAGAACCTGACCGTCACCGTCATTCAATACACCGTATCCTTTACCGCCCCATGTGTGGAGTGTCTTCAGTGATTCAGGCATAGAGTCATAAGACCACTTAGGATAATCCCCAGATGCTATGAGATCGTCCACTTGAAAGGCATATCCATTTGGGACAATATCTCCGTACCAGAATGCACCAACCATGAACGCATCATACTGACCAGTTCCAGTTCGAAGATCAAGCATCATCTTCGTGTAGTGTTCACCGAAAGGCAATTCGACAATTTCCAATTTACCTCCAGACAGTTCTTCCCAAATGGGTCTAAAACTATAAAGAGGACCGGAAATCCCGCCTTTTGGCCCACCTGCATTGACGGTAACCGTTATTTTTGTCCCATCAAAGGGTTTCTCACCTTGACCAAAGAGTCCACCGAGTTCATCACTGCTGGTTGGTATGACAGTACCATCCTCCATGATAAGATCAACACTTCCGTCACTGTGCCACTTGACGTATTT
>CAZYLQ010000079.1:0-8088 GCA_964648395.1 uncultured bacterium
TCTTTCCCATAATTTTCTTCGTGATATTTTAGACGTGTGCTATCGCCTGACTTTAATCCATTGAGGTACCATTCTGCATAACTCCCCCTTGGTCCATAAGCAGGCACAGAATAGAGCCCCCAGTGAATGAAGATCCCAAATTTAGCATCTTTATACCATTGGGGCGTGGGACGGGAATCCAGGGATTCCCAATTTGGTTCATAATCCCTAGCGATAAGTGACATAACAGATATCAATATTAAACCAAAGGACTTCATGAAATCCTACTTCATTGGTATTTCTATTTGCGGAAGATACCCATTTTCAATAAAGGACATTATTCCAAATAATGCCCCCCAGGAATGGAACCTGTCAGATGATAATCTTGAATCATCGCCTGTTCCGGTAATAGCAGAATAATTCTCACTTACATAACCTTTTCGTTTCCATTCAGTCATAATAAGTTTCAATGATTTTTCCGATAACTCGCTGGCAGCATCGGTGTAACCTGCCTGTCGAAGACTTAAATAAGTGAGAAAATTCAGTGGTGGCCAAATGGCACCTTTCCAATAGCGCTGTCGTGAAAATGTTGGATCATTCCGAGTTGTGGAAGGTAACATCCATTCTCCATAAAATTCTTCAGGGTTATAGAAATGTTCCATAATTATTTTGTTTTTTTCATCATTTCCAACTTTTGCCATGAGCGGATAAAATAAGGTAGGGGAAACCCGGGTTGAGAGCGAATCCACATCAGTTCGATAATTCAGGTATGCGCCAAAATCTGGACTCCACAATTCTTCCATATTGAGGGCGTACTGTTTTGCTCGACTCTCTAATTCTTTTTGTTCTTTTTTCCGTTTAAGAATTTCTGCCATTTCCACCAGTGCCCTACAATCAGCAATGTATAAACTGGTGAGCCCCACATCTTGAAGTTCTAAAGTGTGTTTCTTTTTGTTAAACGGCACACCAATGTACATGGGTGAATCATCCATGCCCGATTCATATCCAGCAGCTGTTTTTGTTTCGAATACAGGTTCATTAAATGGATTATCTGCAGGCGATGAACCATAGCTCAACAATCCCTCGTTATTCCTAGACCGATGCCACCAGCGATTCCAGGCCAAAAGGTCATCAAACGTAGTCTCCAAAAACCAGTCTTCAGGATAAGTTTTGTAAACTTCCTTGACCATGATGCCACCCACCGGCGGTTGTGATCGATCAAATGATTTACTTCCGTTTCCGCGATTATCATTAGGAATAAATCCCTGTTTTGTTTTGCCACGGAGATGTTCGATCACATTCGCAAAAGCAAGATCTCGGCTGGCAAGTCCTGTCATATAAGCCAGGAAAAAATTATCCCAACCGAATGTGCAGAAACCACCATATTCTTCATTCCACAACCGACCGACAGTGGAAACAACACGATCAAACTTAGGTTCATAAATGAGATTCCATGCAATACCAGCCTGGACTGCAATGTAGGCTTCTGCCAATTCACCAAATTTTTCTGCTTCTGATTGAAGACTAACTTTTTTGATTTCAATGGCTTTTTTTATTTCTAAAAGTGTTCGTTTTTTTCCAGTTGATATACCTATCTCCCCATCCAACCAAACAGCGAGATAAGGCGTTTTAACATCAATATACGGGTCATCTTCCACAGGCACTGAAGTGGTAAATACTTTGATGGTTTTTCCGGGACAGACTGCTTTCAATTGATTAATTTTACGAGAAAGGTTTCCCTGGCGATTCCACAGCATTCCAGATTCAATAATGACTTTCATACGATCATGAGGAATTGAATTTGGAGAAATTAAAATAACCAAATCTTTTCCAGCATGTGCGGTTTCAATTTTTGCATCCAGACCTTCCCATTGGATTTCCAACTGTGTGTAACTCCCATCATAAGCGTGGGGACCGGGGCGAACCGTTTCTGAAAAATCTCCCCGTCGACCAATTAGAGCGCTTGAAAGATATTGTTCTTCTAAAAAGTAATGCTGTTTGAAAGCAAGGTTGATGGCAAACCCTTGTGGGAGTAATACTTGCTGTAAAACACTGGATGTATTCCAGGTATTCCATCCTTGTTGGAGTCTATTTTGGATTCGCTGATATTCAATATATTGGTGACTAGATTGTTGAGCGAAACCAATTGACAAAAAAATTAAAAGGTATATAAAAAAATTTCTTCCTCTTTTATTAAAATTGATAATCATGTGTTTTGAAACAAATTATTCAATGAGGTAAAAGAATTAAAGCGACTAATAATAATTGGAACCACTTTTAAATCATTTCAATATTTATACATTTCTTAAGCTGAAGCCCAAGTCAAAACCAAATACATTAAAACCGTGGTTCCCATGATGGCATAGGAAGCATTCTTAGCTTGGTGCCACGGCGTCATATCAACTGGTGCTGGAACCCGCTGATCACTTATAGCGATTTCCTCAACAGATTTTGGTTTTATGTAACCAATGACCAACATCACAACAACTGATGAAATAAAACTAATAAAATATCCATGAAGCCAATGAAGATCTCCATCACCATTGGCAAAAAATACTGGAACATCTTTAATATTCACAAAAGTGAAAAATGCATAAAATGCCATACCTACAATCATTCCAATTTTGGCAGCGATGGCTGGGACATGTTTTGTGCCAATCCCCAACATAAAAATTCCAATGATAGGAACACTGTATAAACCATTTACTTTTTGGAGATATTCAAAAATAGACTGCATCTGGGCTAGTATTGGTGCAATCATAATGGATGCAACTGCTAGTCCAATGCCAAAATATTTTCCAATTTTTACAATCTGTTCTCCTGATGCATTTTTATTAATGTAACCGTTATAAAACTGTAGGGAAAACAAAGTAGAAGCACTATTCAAGGCACTGTTGAAGGAACTTAAAATAGAACCCATCAAAACAGCTGCAAATAATCCTAGTGACCAGTCAGGCAGGACGTGACGAACAATTGCTCCATAGACTTGATCTTGTTTATCAATCGTAAGATCGGTCATATGGAGTGCAATAATTCCCGGCAAACAAAGCATAAGTGGTCCTACCAATTTCATGGCAGATGCAAACAAAACACCTTTTTGACCTTCGGCCAAACTCTTCGCCGCCATGGCTCGCTGAACAATCACCTGGTTCGTGGACCAATAAAAGACCTGGATAAACATCATCCCGGTTATTAAGGTTGGCCATGGAACCGATACCACATTCCCATCCACATTGGTTTGAGTCATAACAGCAAGATATTCAGGATTTGTATTAAATAATGTTCTCAATCCTAGGAAGAATGAGCCATCACCTAAAGCAACCAAAGCCAATACTGGAATCGCTAAACCACCAACCAAAAGTCCAACGCCATTGATGGTATCACTGACAGCCACAGATTTCAACCCACCAAAAATAGCATATGCACTCCCAAGCGATCCAATCGTTGCCACAACAAGCCAAAGTGGAATATTCAAATCAAACATCCCGATCATTGCCAGGGAGCCTGTGTAAAGAACAACTGGAAGTAGAACAGTCACATAACCAAATAGGAATAATCCGGACACCATGGAACGAGTAGTTTTATCAAAACGCTTTTCAAGAAATGCCGGCGTGGTGGTAAATCCACTGGCCAAATATTTTGGTAAAAAGATCAGTGCTGTAGCAATCATGGCAAAGGCTGCCAACGCTTCCCAAGCGATGCCTACCAATGCTTTATCTCCAAAAACAGCACCATTAAGGCCAACCAATTGTTCCGTGGATAAATTTGTAAGAAGAAGCGAGCCAGCCACAACCGGCCACGCCAATGCCCGTCCACCAGTAAAATATTCTTCTGTGGCATTGTCAGATTTTTTCATCCCCCGGACAATTCGAACTGTAAAAAAGGCGACAGCACCTGTCGCCACAATAAATGAAATGATTGAAATTGTGTTCACTTATTTTACCTCTAATTTTGAAAGTTTTGTTAAATCATCCGTTGATTCAAATGGAATCAACATAAAGGAGAAAGAATAAGATTTTGGATGAAGTGTATATTCATCATGTGGTCGAGCGCCCCAACTATTATCACCGCCTACTCCCATCTGTTTATAATCAATGAGCCAATCGACTTGGTCCTTGGGCTTGATGTCCAATTTCCCGTGTTTTTGTCCATGACGAACATGATCCAGATCATTGTATGGATATTGGTGTACACTACCATCAAAAGTAGGATTACCTTTCGCCATAAGCCCAATTTTTCCATTGGATACAGCCATCCATCTTACATCTGTTTTATTCCCCGTTTCCTGGGGGCGAACATATTGAAAAGTTTGATCCCAAACAGATCCGTTATAAAGCCCAATTGCAGCAGAAGTTTTTTTATCCCAGTAGGATTCATGAGGTCCACGGCCAAACCAGCTGAGTTCAGTGAAATCTCCTGTTAAGGACATTTTTAACCCAAATCTTGGAATCTCCGGATTATCTGATGTTGTCTTTATTATTTTATGGGTCACTTTGACAGCACCATTTCCATACACAAAAAAGTTTGTTTCCAAATCTGTCCCTGTAGTATCATGGGAAGATAAAACCTGAATATGTGCTACATTATTGTTTATAAGACTTTTGAACTCTGTGGTCTTCAATTCCGTATTGGCATTTCGCCAAATGCCTGTTCGTTTTTGCATGGCATTTCCGAGATCATTGTCATTGGGCGCCCGCCAGAAATTGGATTGCAAGTTATGTTTTAAAAGGTCAACTCCTTTATAATGATATTGGGATAAATTTCCTTTTTCGCGATCAAATGTGATTTTGAATTCAGCGCCAGATATTTCAACCAACTTATCTTTTTCCGTCATTGCTAAATCAGGATATTCGCTAGCAGGGGAAGGCAAAACGGTCCTTTCAATCTGCAATTTGAATTGCCCCCACGCAACTAAATGATCTTTAGGAATCATTGTTGACCTAGAATTTGTATTTGCTCGAATTGTAAGAAAATATTCTGACCCCGCCTTGGGTACTATTGATTGATGGTTGAATTTGAAATTATCCGTTTCCCCAGGTGCCAATTTTATTTTTCCCAAATTACCTTTTTGAATCTGCTTTCCATCTTCTTCAATCACCCACGAAAAATCCAAATGAGTTAAATCAATAAAATCATATCGGTTTTTTATTTCAATTTTTGTAATAGATGATTTATTTGAGATATCGGTGAATTTGACCGGTTGATATACTTTTTTTACTTCAAGGATATGGGGATTTAATGATCGGTCTGCCGCCACCAATCCATTAGCGCAAAAGTTTGAATCATTTTCAGGAAACTCATTTCCGAAATCACCACCATAAGCCCAATATTCTGTCCCATTTTCATCTGTTTTCAGGATTGTTTGATCTACCCAATCCCAAATAAAGCCACCTTGAAGTGCTTCATATTTTTCAAAAGTGTCCCAATAGTCCTGGAGATTACCTACACTATTTCCCATGGCGTGTGCAAATTCACAAAGGATGAGCGGCTTGTCCGTTTTCTTTTCTGCGTATTCCGAAATGAATTCAATGGATTTGTACATGGGGAAAACCACATCCGTATGGCGCTCATACCAGGCTGGCTGGTAAACAACGGGTCGGGATTTATCCCGTGATTTGATCCAATCGTATAATTTCACAAAATTTTCTCCATCCCCGGCTTCATTGCCCATAGACCAGGCAATAATTGACGGCTGATTTTTGTCCCGTTCTACCATTCGTTTTCCACGATCAATCCATTGCGCTGTCCAATCTGGATCGTTGGCAATAAATCCATAACTCTCCTTGTGAAACTGCATGCCATGTGATTCAATATTAGCTTCATCAATTACATACAGTCCGTATTCATTGCAGAGTTCATACCATCGTTCCTGATTTGGATAATGACTTGTTCGAACGGCATTGATATTATACTGCTTCATGAGTTGGATATCACGAATCATGGTTTCTTCTGTTATAGAGCGCCCAACAACCGGATCCCATTCGTGGCGATTGACGCCACGGAACATGACAGCTTTTCCGTTTACCAATAAATTTCCATTTTTCACTTCGACCCGTTTAAATCCCACTTTTTGTGTAAAAGATTCCACCAAATTCCCATGAGGGTCAGTGAGCATAAATTTTAAATCATAAAGGTAAGGCGTTTCGGCAGACCAAGGTTTCACTTTGGAAAAAGTTACCTGAAATTCAACGGAATTTATTGAATCGATAGCTACGGTGTAATTCTTCTTATAAAGAACACGTTTCCCTTTCAAGACAGCATCTATTTTATATTTACCAGTAAATCGTTCTGGATTAAATAGGTCAACCTTGACAGAAAAATTGGCAGAACGGCCATCTTCATTCATAACGGCATAAACAAAGAAATCTGAAATGCGTGTTTTGGGTGCAGCATATAGGTAAACATCTCTTTCTAATCCGCTGACCCGCCATGTGTCTTGCCCCTCTATAAAGGAGCCATCCGAAAATCGGTAAACTTCCACAGCAAGTTTATTTTCGCCATTTTGGACCAAATTAGTGATGCTGAATTCTGCAGGTGTTTTTGACCCTTGGCTATACCCAATAAAATTCCCATTTAACCAAACATAAAAAGCAGAACGAACGCCACCGAAACGAATAAAAATATCCCGACCATTCCACGTTTCGTCGAATTCAAACGTTTTTACATATGAACCTACAGCATTATAATGAAATGGGACTTTTGGCGGATCCGGTTTAAAGGGATACTCTTCATCAAGATAAATGGGGACGGAATAGCCCTGCATTTCCCAATGGCCAGGCACTGTAATGTCATCCCAGTCTTTCACACTATAACTTGATTGATAAAACCTTTTTGGAGTTTTATCAGGATTTTTTGCAAAATGGAATTTCCAAGTCCCGTTTAGGGATTGAAAATATTTTGACTTTGCTGGATCATTTTCAAAAGCCAGTTCTTCCGATTCAAATGGAAAAAAGTGAGCACGGGGTTCTTCCCGGTTTACTCGAAAAACGGTAGGATCTTCCCAGTATTTTTCCACTTTCATATCTGCTTCTTTATTCAAAATAATCATTGCAATAATAAAAATTATGAGCAATCCCCCAACTAATATTGGTTTATTCATGTGTATAATCTGTCCTTATCCCAAGATAGAATTTCGTCCAATGTTTCGGACAAGAAAAGAGCATTCTCCCGGTCAAAAACTAACGGCGGTTTTATTTTTAATATATTGTGATCCGGTCCATCGGTGCTGATCAGGATTCCTTTTTCTTTCATAATATTCACAATTTGGTCGGCTTCTTTATCTGCTGGGTCTAAAGATTTTAGATCGCGAACCAATTCTATTCCTAGGAATAATCCATGCCCTCTCACATCGCCAATCATGGAATATTTTTGTTTTAATTCATTTAATAATGATTTCAGATATTTACCAACATCTTTCGCATTTTGTTGCAATTCATCCTCTTCTATCACATTCAAGACCGCATGTCCCACAGCACAGGAAACAGGATTCCCGCCAAATGAATTGAAATATTCCATGCCGTTATTGAATTCTTCCGCAATAGCTTTGGTGGTAACCACTGCAGAAAGTGGATGACCATTGCCCATGGATTTACCCATAGTCACAATATCTGGAACAATATCTTGAGTCTCAAATCCCCAAAAATGATCGCCCATTCTCCCAAACCCTATCTGCACTTCATCGGTAATGCAGAGCCCGCCAGCCTTTCTAACTTTCTGAAATGATTCTTTCAAAAAACTTTGTGGTGGTACTAATTGTCCACCACAACCCATGAGTGATTCAGCTACAAATACAGAAACTCGTTTCCCAGATTCTTGAATTTTATCAAGTATAATTTGAACTTCATTTGCATACGCTATTCCGGAATCTTTCCCTCGATATTTTCCACGATATGGGTCTGGCATTGGAACCGTGTGAACAAAATCAGGGGCCCCGCTTCCACCTTTTCCATTATGTTTATAAGGACTAATCTCGATCAAAGAAGACAGATTGCCATGATAAGCAGCATCCAGAACGATTGTTTCTTTGCTTTGTGTTACATGACGAGCGATCCTAAGAGCCAGATCATTGGCTTCGCTGCCAGAATTGGTAAAAAAGCATACATCAAGCCC
>CAZYLQ010000080.1:0-3971 GCA_964648395.1 uncultured bacterium
CATAAAATCGAACGGGCTGAATTTATTGGGATTGTTTGTGGGATTATAATGGTTTCGCCAAAACAACAGTTTTAACCGTTTCCCATGATTGGATGGATGCGACATCTTGGAAAGAAATTTTCATTACATAAATCCCGATCCGTGCCGATTTCCCGTTATCCCTTTTCCCATTCCATGTAAGTTTTCCATTTTGGCCCACTTGATAGTTATAATAAGGCTTTGCGATGACCCTCCCTGCCATATCAATAATTTCCCATCGAATAGCTGCTCCAAGATAGGGCAGGGAATAGGTGATTGTTAATTCATCATCAATACCATCGCCATCAGGAGAAAAGGGATCAGGTGAGATTGTTACACTCCCTTTCGTAGGAAGATCTGAGAAAAAAAGCGAATTTTGAAATCCAGGAGTTTTGCCCACCTCTCCCCAATTATTTGGCTCATTAGATGTATCAGTGATCCGGTATTTTTCAACTGATCTGGAATCCATGAGTGACCAATTTTCATTATATTGTACCGAATCAATTACAGATTCAGTATGATCTAAAATATAAATTGTTTCACTGGAATTATTTAATCCAGGCAAGCCATTTCCAGGCAGGATAAGGATAGATGTGTCAGGGATGATATCAAGAAAGGAAGAATCATCAGTTATTAAACAATAAGTGAATGCAGAGAGATCAAGGTTTGGGAGAACTCCTTTGGCCCCACCCAGATCTCTAATGGTCCAATTATTTATATTTACATTTTTCTGTGGAATTATTTCCACAAATTCTGATTCGGTTGAATCAGGAAGTGGAAAAAATTCATTCACTAACACAGAACCAAAAAGATATCGAACAGGAAGTAAAAAGGTTGCAATATTATTTTCATAATTACCATCATCCACAATATCTAAAATGATCGAAATAGAATGTAATCCAGATATGGGTGATACAATTTTTGATTCAACTATTATCGTGTCACCCATAGATATTATTGGAATAGTTCCATCTCCAATTTCATCGTCATTTATTTCAATGGAAAAAGTGCCATCAAAAGATTCTACGCCTACATTTACAATGGGGATTAGAATAGTTACAGCCGAATCTGGAAAAGGTGGAATGGGTGAATAGGTAATAGTATCTTGGATAATCATGCCATCCACATCCAAGACCATGACACTATTTTTAGTACCAGGAGTCATTGAAATATTCTCATCTGCGAGTAACCAATTTGATAATTCATTGGATGTGTAGGATTGCCGTATTTTCTCAGTAGATCGTTCACTGGTAAGTGGCCAGTCAGTATCATAATTAAGTGAGTCAATGACGGATTCGGTATGATCAAATAAATATATTCCATCTCCAGAATTATTCAGACTTGGAAAATTGAAAGGGAAAAATAGATGTGCATTCCCGTCCAGAATGTCCATCATATTTGAATCGGATAAAACCACAATAAAATCACCATTTGAAACAGAGATAGTATTGAGTAGAACAGGATCCAAGTGATTGTCAGATATTGACCATTCGATCATATCCAGATTCTGCAATGCAAAGAGTTCCACAAATTCGGATTGGTCATTATTAGGTGCAGACATGAATTCATTGATCAGGATCGTTCCAAATGGATATCGAATTTTTAGTGTATCCAGCCCGGTATTATCATTTTCATCCTCATCATTTTCAACAATGAGAGATAAGGAAATTTCATTGAATCCGGAATTGAATGTGCCTATGGATATATCCACCAATACTGTGTCTCCAATATTACCTGAATTAATAGCCGCTTGATTGATTATTACATTGTTGAAAGACACCTGAACCATTCCGGAAAAAATTGATGTTCCGCTATTTAGGATCGGAACAGACATTATTACTTCATCCGTTTCAGCGGGAATTGATGGAGAATAATAAATGTTTCCACTCAAAAGTGTCCCGTTAATAATTGCAGGCGTGACGGCATTAGGCGCACCAATTGTAAATCCGGATAGAGAAGTGGAAGGTTCCCAATTCTCCTGGATATGAGATGAATCATTTGGATAATATTTTTCAAGTGAAATGCCTTGATCGATTCCCCAGGTTGATGAATAAAAAAGAGAATCAATGAGAGTGTTAAATGGATCAAAGATGCGAATCTCATCGCCGCTATTATTTAAGGTAGGAAATCCGACGTCAGGAGTGAGATACGGAACACCATTTGGCACAGAATCAACCAAGGTTGAATCTGCTGCAATGGCAACATATTCACCCATTGCAATCGAGACAGAACCCAATCCATAATTTAATCCTTCATTGCTGTCAGTGATACGCCAATTTTTGAGATCAACAGTATTTGAACTCATGTTGACGATTTCCACAAATTCCGGTAGGCCTGAAATAGGTTGGGGAATGAATTCATTCAGTACAAAAGTCCGAAATTCGTACCGCACACCTAAAACCACAGAATCCTGGTTATTGGAGATGTTTATGTCCCCATCAGTATTTAACAAAACTAGAATCGTATGGTACCCGGATTCAAACGGCCCAATCTCTAATTCAAATTCTACCGTATCTAATTCAGCAATATTTCCAGGAAATTCATTGGTGTAATATGCTCCATTTACATAGACAATAATTTCTGGTTCCACCGTATTTAATCCATCATTTACAACTTGTCCCAATAAAGTTGTTGTGGCTTCTGTGGCGATGACGGAGGGCAACAATGTGAGATCAAAAACTGCAAAATCAATGGAATCCGGTAATACTGAATTCACCAATCCCGGTGTTCCTAGAGAGTCCAAACTTTGTGCCCAATTCGATGGATTGTTCCCCAAGTGATATCGTAAACGTTCCAATGCAAATCCATCTTGAGCCCAGTCTTCCCAGCCTACTGTTTCCATAATCTGCCCTGTGGAATCCTGAAGATAAAGAGAGTCAGATACGGAAAGTCCGTTTCCTATACTGGAATCGTCCACTTTGATTAAAATCGTATTCTCCGGAATAATTGAATTGTAAATCCCTGTTTCAAAAGAGTAATCGCCTTCCATGATCAACCCGTAAGATAAGGGTGGAATTTTGAGCCCAAAGCCACTATCTATAAGCGCATCTGTGCTGGAACGATCCCGAATAGTCCATCCATCCATGTTTAGAGAATCCGTCTCAGATGGATTAAAGATCTCTACAAATTCGTTGGGAGAGTCGGTACCGTCAAGATCATACATAATTTCAGTGATTAAAATTTGTTGGGAAAATGCAATAGATTGGAGAAAAAAGATAATCGAAATTATGAAATTTATGGATACATTTATATGATGGTTCATTCTACTTTTATCTTACAGAAAAATTAATTATGGGTCAAGCGGTGTAAAAGGGTTGAAATGGTATCAATTAAATTTTAATATTTATTATCACTTTAATTAACAAAACAAAAGGAATCTCAAATGAATTATAAACTACTATTTTTAGCACTACCCATATTGTTTTTCGCGTGTGAAGCTGATGAAGAAGATCCGACACTTATTGGCTCATGGACGGTTACTGCCTATGAAGACTATGAAGGGACCACCTGTACAGGAACACCTGAATGGACATTAGATTCAATGTCAGCAATGTTTGGCGATGATTTGACTTTAACCATGGATTTCACTGCTGATGAAAATACTATGAGTATGAGTGCGTCCTTGTCTGCTGCTGATTTATGCTCAATGATGGGTGGCACCTTAGATGGTGATACTTGTGGTATCTCAATTTTTGGATTTTCAATCAATATACCGGCTGATTCAATGTGTTTTGAAATGGGAGGCACATATGCAAATAGTAGCTGTGCAATTACCCAATCTGAAACACGCTCATATTCAACAGAAGATGACGCAATTACATTCACATATGCTGCAGGGACAGACTCTGCAGAAGTTGAAACAGGAACCTGGTCTATTAGTGGTGATGTTTTAACAATGTCAATTGCAGGTGATAGTTCTTGCACAAATTTTACATTATCAAAATAATCTTTTT
>CAZYLQ010000080.1:4071-7947 GCA_964648395.1 uncultured bacterium
ATCGCAATTTCAATCACACCCGATTCAATGGTAATGATTGGATCCTGAGTGGTCACATCAAACTTTTCTTTTCCCTCTGCAGTTTTAATAGTAAATGAATCATTTATTGGCATGGGTCCTGGGAAAACAAAATCTGATTGATAAATATCGCTTATATCCAATTCTCCCAGGATTTCCCCATTTCTTTCCATCCTGATCACAGGATCTGTAATAATCAATTGCACAGTATTTTTTCGTGCATTGAAATGGATGTCAATTTTTAATTTAATATCCTTTCTTATATTGATCTGTTCATGAGTGAAATTTGCTTGAACCAAAAACAAGGCCTCTCCATTTTCAAATTTAACCCGTGGGTTTTCAAGCATCCATATTATTTGAAAATCATCTTCATCTGAAACATCTTTGAAATCACCTACCAGAGCCAGGTAATCATTCATAACTGCCTCTGAGATAGAAACTGAAATTTCACCCGCCAGTAAGAATGGAAAATAAAAAAGTAAAGTAAAAATGGTTTCTTTCATTATAAAGACCTTGTATCATCTAATAATTTTTGAATTCTGATTTTTAGATCCTGCCTTGTATTTCGAAAATTGTCTAATTGTGATGCATTATGATTCCAGCCTCGAAAAGGATCATCAACGCTCCAATGGATCCGTTGAACATCACCAGGAAAATTGGGACATAATTTATTGGCATGATCGCAAACCGAGATTACAATATTAATACCCTCATCCAAGTAATCGTCGATATCGTCGGAGGTGTGATTCGAAATATCGATGCCCCATTCATCCATGACCGCAATAGCATTGGGATGGACTCGGCTGGGATGAGTCCCACAACTGAAAACGTCAAACTGGTCATCAGCCATATCACGGAGCAATCCTTCAGCGATTTGAGATCGACAACTGTTTCCGGTGCAGACAAAAAGAACTTTTTGTTTTTTATCCATGGTTAAAAATGCGGTGATTTCTCTATTAATTGCAATAATTCATTCAAAGATATAAGTCACGATCTTTGTATTTTAAACTATGGAAAAATCACAAAAGTCCACCCATCCATTTATTGGACTTGCCGGGAATATTGGTGTAGGTAAAACCACCTTCACTACAAAAATATCAGAACGACAGGGGTGGGTTCCTTTTTATGAATCTGTATCTGATAATCCATATTTAAGTGATTTTTATGGTGACATGAAACGTTGGAGCTTTAACCTTCAGATCTATTTTCTTCATAAAAGATTTGAGTCGCATCTCCAAATGTCCAAAGTAATGGGTGGTGTGATCCAGGATAGAACGATTTATGAAGATGTGGAAATATTTGCCCGAAACCTTCATGAGATGGGAAATATGTCAGACCGCGATTGGGACAATTATTTAGGGCTATTCACATCCATGACATCATTTTTAAAAACCCCTGACCTCATTGTTTATTTAAGAGCTTCCACGGATACATTACTTAGCCGAATAAAATCACGGGGCCGGAATTATGAACAATCAATTGATCCTGAATACCTTCACAGCCTGAATATCTCATATGACCAATGGATCAATAGTGTAACGGCTTACCCCGTATTAACCATAGAGACAGATAGCTTTAACATATTTGAGAACTCTGAACAATTATTAGAAATTGAAAAAAAGATTGTCGAGAGAATATAGCTTATTTTTTCAGTAAATTTTCAGATGTCTGACTCGCCACAAAATATAAATTCCCCCCTGTTTACCAATCCGCTGGAGACTTTTCCAGGTCTATCCATTGATGACCTGAATAAATATCTTCCTGCCATACGTACAGTGGAGGACATGTCTTTTTCCATTGATCAAATGGAGGAAGGACTTTTCCTTGCCAAATGTTTGGATGGCTTAAAACAGCTCCCTGATAATTCCATGGACCTAATCATTGCAGATCCGCCGGAAGATCCCTGGAATTCCACGGAAGAAGTAGGTCAACGGAAAACACTACAGGAATATTACCAGTGGAACAAAAATTGGTTGGAAGAATCCTATCGCGTTCTGAAAAATACCGGTGCGATTTATCTATTTTCACCATGGCAATATTCCGGGATGTATCATGGATTGTTGAGTAACACATTTAAGATCCAAACTCGAATTACATGGCGAAAAAAATCCAATGATTCCATTAGTAAACATCAAACTTGGGAAAATGATACATCTGATATTTGGTTTGCAACAAAAACGGATGATTTCCTATTTAATCAACGGGCCGTGGAAATTAAATCAGATGAACCGGTATTGGATAATGACATTGTTAAATCAAATCTTTGGTTGGATATTCCGGGAATTGCAGAAAAAAATGGGCGATATCCGCAAAAATTATTTTCACGGATCCTTGAATCCAGTAGTTTCAAATTGAATTGGGTGTTGGATCCTTTTATGAAAACTGGTGATGTAGGTCTAGCATCCAAGCTGGGTGGACGACGATTTATTGGATTTGAAACAAATAAGGATCACCTTCTGTTAGCTATGAAAAGAATTGATGGGAATTAAAATGAGTTTTATTGAAAAAATTAAAACAGAAATGTATGATGCAATGAAATCCGGGGAAAAAGATAAGGCTGGGACCCTCCGTACACTTTTAGCAAAATTAAAAGACAAAGAGATCAATACAAGGAAAGAACTATCGGAACAGGATGGCTTGACTGTGATTAAGACTTTGGTAAAGCAGCGCAAAGAATCTGTAGCAATGTATGAGAAAGCCAATAGACCTGAATTAGCTCATAAAGAAAAAAATGAATTGAGTATCCTTGAATCATATCTCCCTAACATGATGTCTGAAGATGATATCCGTGGGATAGTTGTTGCCATTATTGAAGAAACAGGCGCAACTGGAATGGGAGATATTGGCAAAGTGATGCCGGTTGTTATGCAGCGTGGTGCCGGGTCTATCGATGGAAAAACTGCCAACGTGATCTTGAGGGAATTGTTGGGATAAATGTCCTGGTTCTTGGATGGTCTGGCTTTATTATTTATTGTATTGCTGGGTGTGATTGGATTTAAACGAGGGCTCATTGAAGAGTTCGGCAGGTTACTCGGGCTCATCTTTGCAATTATGATTTCTGTATCCAATAGTTCAAAATTTTCAGTGAAAGTGAATGACCTATTGCAAATGGATGAATGGATGGGCATGTTCCTTGCTTTCTCCTTGTTATTTGCGGTGACTTTAATGGGTACCAGAATCTTGACAAAAATGGTACAAATTGCACTCCTTTCGAAAAGCAACCAATGGATGAACCGATCTCTAGGTTTTGTATTTGGGTCGATCAAAGGGTTTTTTATTATGATGGTTTTTATTTGGATCATGGCCATTCTGCCGTTACAGAAATGGTCGAATATCATTGAAGCCAATTCAATTTTAGCTCAAAAAAGCAATCTGATTAGAATCAATATGGTTGAATTTTTTAACTGGGAAGATCCCGTCGCTTTGAGTGAATCATATTTGAAACAATTGTCTCAACCCTAATGGGAAAAATTCCACAAGATATTGTAGACAGAGTCCGGGACGCGGCAGACATATTGGATGTGGTATCTCAATACGTTGATTTGAAACAACGTGGTGCCAGCTATTTCGGACTATGTCCGTTTCATGGTGAAAAAACGCCGTCCTTCAGTGTGGCACCTGCAAAACAGATATACCATTGTTTTGGTTGCAGTTCCGGTGGAAATGTTTTTTCATTTTTGATGGAATATCAAAAAATCACATTCCCGGAAGCTATTAAAACTTTGGCGGATCGGTATAATATACCAATCCAATTTGAAGAGGGTGATAGTGGCTCTGAATTATATTCTTCATTATATGAACTCCATACCATTGCAGTTAAACTTTTTCAGGATAATCTATTCTCCCAGCGTGGAAAAA
>CAZYLQ010000081.1:0-7930 GCA_964648395.1 uncultured bacterium
CTCCTTTAAGATTCTCCACAATAAGTTTTCGCTCATTAAAAGAAATAAGGGGTAAGCGCTTATAACTGGCAATGGCTTCATCCGTAAGCAATCCAATAATTACTTTGCCAAGTTTGCACCCTTCAGCGATTACATTCAAGTGTCCTTGGTGTATTAGGTCAGCGGACATACCTATATATACTTTTTTTGATTGTTTATTTTTCATTATATTTATCTCTATTTCGCATAATTAATTAAAATCCTTTTTCTGCAATGGCACCATCGTGTAATCCAGCATTATAATTTTGCTTCGGAATTTGCCAATTTCCATAACGAAGAGAAAGGTACTCTTCTGCATGATTAGGAATATTAATTGTTCGGCCTTCCCATTCAATTGTACTCAATGTGTCATAATATTTTCTGTCCACATGCTTTAATGCATCACTATCCACCCATCGATACTTATTTTTTACTGTATATACACAAAATAAATCTACATGAAAATTGATCTGTCTTATTTTTTCCCAAGGAGTTTTCACTTTTATTACACGCATATTTCCAGGAAGCCATGGAGTTTGGACTCTTCTTCTTTTAATTAAGTAATTTGGTAAAAAATCCAAACGAAGTTTCATGATTTCATCAGCAGACTCCGCTGGTATCCCTAAATCTGCATCATAGTCCCAGGGGATTAAATCACCATCACGTGAAATTCCCAAAAGTGTACCTGCTTCCAACCAATACTTGAAGCCCTTTTCGTTCAATATATCAATTGTTTTCAGTAACATTTTTTTCATACGATGATGGTAGTTCCCCTTCTGGAGTTGGATTTTCTCTAAGGGCGAAGCATTGATCACTTTTTTAAATGGAACAGTTTCTAAAGATGAATTATTTACTATCGTATGGTCATCAATACTGGCGATCCAATTCAAATTTGGATTTTTCCAGTCATTCCCAAATCTCACACATAAATATTCTTCTGCATGCTTAGGGATTTGAAGTGAATTTTCGCCTATATTAATTTCATCTAATTTATCGTAATACTTGCTGTCTATTTCTTTGCAGCTACGTTTATCGACCCAACGGTATTTATTATTCACTTTATACTTAGGAGTAATAAAAATTTTAAACGCTTTTTGTTTATGCTTCCAACGACTTAATACTGCAATTCGACAATATCTGCTTTTTGTCCATTCCCGTCCTGATTTGTCAGGAATTAATTGAAAACGATATACCAAACCTATTTTATTCTCAAGAGTTAATAATTTTGAAAAGTGTTCCCCTGGAACACTCAAACGCACATTCCTGTATTGAGATAACGGTATGCCCAACTTTTCTCCCATAACAGCTAATAATGATTTTGTATCCAGCCAAAAAGAGATATCATTACTTTTCAATAAATCTATTACATAAAGAAAAAGATTTGTTTTTAACTGATGCGATAAACTCATTTATAGATTATAATAGAATTCCGAATTTAACTGAACTGAATATTGTAAAGATTGCTGTAAAGCCCTTCTTTTTCCATGAGCTCATTATGAGTTCCCACTTCTTTAACTTCACCTTTATCCAATAAAATAATTTTGTTTGCATTCGTCACAGTTGATAACCGATGGGCAATCACTAATACCGTACGATTAGCCATGAGTGTTTCCAACGCTTTCTGGACCAATCGCTCTGATTCAGTATCCAAAGCGGACGTTGCTTCATCAAGAATTAGTATCGGCGGGTTTTTTATTATGGCACGAGCGATGGCCAAACGCTGACGCTGCCCACCGGAAAGTTTGATGCCTTTCTCACCAATCACTGTATCAAAACCATCCGAAAGATCATTAATAAATTCCAAGGCATTGGCAGCCTTGGCAGCAGAAATAACCTGGTCATCATACACATCTTTTTGACCGTAAGCAATATTGGCTCTGACCGTATCATTAAAAAGGATCGTCTCCTGCGTAACAACACCCATCAACCTTCGTAATGAATTTAAAGAAAAATCCCGAACATCGTGACCATCGATAGTAATTCCACCATTATTTACGTCATAAAAACGGGGGATGAGATCTGCCAATGTGGATTTCCCTGCGCCACTGGAACCAACCAAGGCAACAATAGACCCCTTTTCAATTTCGAATGAAATATTTTTTAAAACTTTATCGTCAGACTCATATTTAAAACTCACATTATTGATCCTGATTTTCTCTTTAAAAGAATCAATTTTCACTGCATCAACTTTATCCACAATGGTTGGCGGTGTATCCAGAATTGAAAAGACTCGCTCTGCTGAAGCAGCCCCGATCTGCAACGCAACATTTACTTTACTTAATTTTCTTAAAGGGTCCATCATGGCAAAAAGAAGTAGTATAAATCGGAGAAAATCTTCCGGTGTCAATCCTTTACCACGTAAAACTTCGAGACCTCCTACCCAAAGTAATAATACCCCTATCATTACACCGATGGTTTCGGTGATAGGTGAAGCCAACAAACGCAATTTTGCTCTGCGGAGAATTAATTGGAAATAATGGTGTGTTTCCTTGAAAAATCGCTGTATCTCATACTCTTCCATGGCAAACGCTTTAACCACACGAATAGATGATAATGTTTCTGTAATAATATTGGTGATACCGGCAATCATGGCAGCGGTGCGTTTTGACTTTCGACGGATACTTCTTCCAATTGATAAAATCGTTAAACCGGCGATAGGAAGAATGATAATTGACAACAAAGCCAGTTTCCAGCTAATAACAAATAAAAGCAATATAAAGGCCAGTAAATTGATGGGTTCAACGAGTAATTGATGAAAACTGGAACCTAATGCACGACGTAAGTTGGCCACATCATTAATGACAATTGATGTTAATTCACCTGATTTTTTCTGATCAAAATAGGAGAATGATAATGCATTGAAATGTTTGTAAAGACGATTTCGCAATTCAGTTATCAAATGGAATTGAACCAATGTCATGAAAAAATTCTTCATATACAGAAATACATTTTTCGTCAGAAAAACAACCATGATGGATATGCACAAAATTTTCAATGTTTCATGGGGAGTTTCTCGAAGGATCAAACCATTGGTCCAATATTTCAATTTTTCATTCAGGGTGAGTGCTCCCTTTCCTGTCAATTGTGAATGATCGGCCAATAGTTGTTGAAAATCCATCAAAATGTTGTTGATCAATGATGCTGTAAGCCAAATTGAGGCACTGTTCAATACCACATATATCAACGCTGCCAGTGTAGACAACAGCAGATACGGCCAATGTTGGATAACCAGTTTGAACATACGCTTATAAAGGGATTCTTGCATAAAATTGTTTGTTGAACAGTTTGACTATTGAGAATTTACGTTTCTTTATAAAAACTGAATCAGTTAATAGGTGACTTTGTAAAGTCTTCTTATACTATTTTTTGTAAATCAATTTCTTATGTGGAATACTAGCTTCATAAAATTGGTCTCCAATTGGACCAAAACCCAGTTTTTCATAAAAACCGATCACCGATTTCTGTGCATTTAAATAAATCATTTTTTCATTTTTCAAATAATTTATAATGAATAGAACCAACGCCTTCCCAACCCCAAAGTTTCTTGCATTTTCCAAAACTGCGAATCGCTCTAACTTTAAACCAAAGTCTGTTTTTCGGTATCGTGCAGTGCCTACTGGATTCCCTGATAAATTTGCTAAAAAATATGTAGCGTCGATTTTATCATCATCTAATTCAATTTCTTCTGGAATATTTTGACCAATAATAAATACCTGTTTTCGAATAAACAAACACGATTGATAATCGTCATCTGTTTCTATGATCTTTATATCAATTTTCATTCCCTAAATTTCGGAAAATGTGTAGGATAGTTCATATGATAATTTTTACTTTAAATATGGGGAACATGACATAAAATAAAATCATCTATCCAAGCAACCGTGTAGATTCTTTACCTAAAATAATACCATTATATAAAGATTTGAAAACTTCAGCCGGTATATACATCCATACCCCATTTTGTGCAGTGAAATGTATGTACTGTGATTTTTATTCTATTGCTAATCGAGAAGAGGTTATTCCTCGTTTTGTAAAAGCAATTATAACCGAAATTGAACGCTGTGAAGTGGATACCTCAAATTGGAAAATTGATACAATTTTTTTGGGCGGAGGGACACCCAGTTTATTAGAATCAAAATATATTGAATCCATTCTAGAGTCCATTCAAACCAAATATGATCTATCATCAATCACCGAATTCACATTAGAAGCAAATCCTGGAGAAGCCCCAAGGGATCGACTCAAAGAATTTAGAAACCTTGGTATTAATCGTCTTTCCATGGGTGTTCAATCTTTAGAGCCCGATCTGTTAAAATTTCTCACGCGTATTCATTCAGTGGAGCAGGTTTTTGAAACATACGATAATGCTAGATCGATAGGGTTCGACAATGTGAATTTTGATTTGATCTATTCCATCCCAGGCCAAACTTGGGAGGTTTGGGAACGGGATATTAATCGAATTATAGATTTACAACCCAACCATATATCTGCCTACACCCTTACCCTTGAAAAAGGCACAGATCTCTTTAAACTTGTAAAAGATAAGAAAGTGAGAATGCCAGAAAATGAAATAACTGGTGAATGGTTCCTAAAAACACATCAGTTAATGGAATCAAATGGATACCCTAGTTATGAGATTTCCAATTTTTCTCAACCAGGATTTGAATGTAGACATAATCTTCATTATTGGAAGATTCATCCTTATCTCGCATTTGGACCTTCAGCCCATGGTTTTGATGGAACAAATCGTTGGAATAATTCCCGATCTCTGGATCTATATCTACAACAAATTGAATCAGGAAATTCTCCAATTTCTAGAACAGAAACATTGACTGAAAAAGACAAATTAAATGAATTAATTGGGTTCGGCTTAAGAATGAATGATGGTATTAATTTGAAGAAAATTCCAGAAATATTTCAGATTCAATTTGGAGAAAATCTTAAAATCATCGAAAAAAAATGGGAAGGATGTTTTTTTAAAAATGAAAATTCTATTTCACTTACAAAAACAGGTATGGTTTTTGGAGATGCAATTGGGGTGGATTTAATGTTCTAGGCTTACCTATACACTGATTCAATATGAGAAGTGCTTAATAGTTTCCCCCTCTTCCCCAATTCGTGTCATGGCTTCGATACCCATATTGATATGAAGATCCACATATTTCCGTGTCACTTCCTTATCTGATTCTTCAGTTTTTACACCTTCAGGTGCCATGGGTGTATCAGAAACAAGAAGCAAGGCCCCTCGATTAATCCCATTTGCAAAACCAGTAATAAATATGGTAGCCGTTTCCATATCAATACCAATGGCTCTCACTTTGCCGAGATATTGTTTAAATTCTTTATCATGTTCCCAAACACGGCGATTGGTTGTATAAATAACACCGGTTCGATATTCAATCCCTTTCTCAAATAAAAGTGATGAAACATGTTTATGCAATTTAAATGAAGGCATGGCAGGTACTTCTATTGGAAAATAATCGTTGCTGGTCCCTTCACCACGAATAGCAGCAATGGGAAGAATAAAATGCCCCAACTCTGTTGAACGTTTTAAACCACCGCATTTTCCTAAGAATAAAACGCCTTTCGGGTGGATCCCAGATAACAAATCCATAATGGTTGCTGCATTTGCACTTCCCATTCCATAATTGATAATGGATAAACCGTCTCTGTTTGTAGCAGATGTCATGGCACCACCAAGACCCATTATTGGTACTTCAAATTTTTCAGAAAATTTATCTACATAAATCTGAAAATTTGTCAGAAGTATCCAATCACCGAACTCTTCAATATTGGTACCTGTGTAGCGTTTTAGCCAGTTACGTGTTATGTCTTCTTTGTTAATCATAGGTTCAAAATTAAGGATACAGGACAGTGATCAGAGCCGAAAATATTTGAGTGAATATCTGCATCAATACACATATCAAGCATACTATCACTTACAAAAAAATAATCGATACGCCAACCCACATTTCTGTCTCTTGCGCCGAATCGGTAAGACCACCAGGAATATCGATCACCTTCCTCATGAAATTCACGAAAAGTATCTTTCCATCCATGGGCTACATAGGTATCCAATCGTTCTCGCTCAATGGGCATAAATCCGGATGTTTTCAAGTTTGCTTTGGGGCGAGCTAAATCAATGGGGTGATGGGCAGTATTCCAATCTCCCGTAACAATTACATTATTTCCAGACTCTACTTGCTCATTTATGATAGGCAATAATTCATCATAAAAATCCAATTTGTACTGCAACCGCGTCTCATTTTTTTGTCCGTTGGGGAAATAGATATTATAAAGGAGAAAATTTTCATGCTCCGTAAGTAGGACACGACCTTCATTATCATATTTTTCAATGCCCAAACCTTCCTGAACAAAGAGAGGTTCTTCCTTGCAAAAACTTGCCACACCACTATACCCTTTTTTCACACCAGAATGCCAATAAGTATGATACCCATGGTCTTCAAGAATTTCATTCGTAAGTTGCTCTTTATGTGCTTTTGTTTCCTGAACACAAAGAATATCTGGTTGTTCTTGATCTAAATAATCGAGAAATCCTTTTTTCACCGCAGCGCGAATTCCATTTACATTCCATGATATAAGTTTCATTTATAATCCTTTCATTAATGAAGTATAAGAATGACGAAAAGTTCGTAATGTTTTTCTAATAACTAGTACTCCCTCTCAATTGATAATAATTCAGGTGGCAATTTTACCAGACCTAATACACAGGAACAAAGTATCATCCTGTGAATATTTTGGGATGTTTATTGTTGGTGTATATTTAACTTTACCCCTGAAATTTTGGACTAACAAATGCCTAAAGCACGTAAAGGAATACCAAAGCAAAAACGTAAACTATTTTATCAAGAATACAATTTTGAAATCACTGTTGTAGTCCTGATTGCTCTCGGAGTTTTTTTACTCGTTGAAGAATTGGAGATTAAACATTATCTCTATGAGTTCATTAAAGTCATTTTCTTCACAATTGGTAATTTCATTAAACTGCTTCGAGATACATCTATTTTTATTATTGATAAGTTTGAAATTTCGGATTTAGTTGGGATTTCACTAATTCTTTTGGCGCTTTTTCTGATTGCAAATCGTTGGCGGGAAAGGATGATTGAACGGTACTCAGTATTAAGAAATTGTCCGGATTGCAATGGGGATCTTCAAAGGATCAAGAGAGACTTTAATCAAAAGGTGACCGGTTTCATTTACTTTTTGACCGTGAAGAATTATCACTGTAAATCATGTAATTACAAAGGTTTTAAATTGGTAAGAAAATAAAAAGGAGCTAAAAATGGATTTAAAAGAACAAATCGTCAATGATATTGACTCAAACTCAATTATTCTTTACATGAAGGGCACCAAAGAAATGCCCATGTGCGGATTTTCAAATTCAGTCGTCCAAGTGCTCAACCATTATGGAGTTGAATATAAGGATGTGAATATCCTTGAGGATCCAATGATCCGAGTGAAATTGAGTGAACATTCCAACTGGCCAACTATACCACAATTATTTGTCAAAGGTGAACTGATTGGTGGTGCGGATATTACCTTGGAATTGCACCAAAAAGGGCAACTGCTGGATATTTTAGATAAAGCAAATTCAGGAGATTAAGATTTAATAAAAAGGGTTGGTGAAGCCTTTTTCTTCACAATAAATTTGCCGCCGAATCAGAATAGAATTATAACATTTTGGCCCGTTCGTCTAGTGGTTAGGACTCCAGGTTTTCATCCTGGCAACAGGAGTTCGATTCTCCTACGGGCTACAAATAAAACCCCGTATTTGCGGGGGTTTTTATTTAAGTGTAATTTCGCTTAATGCACATCGAACTTCACCCTACGATTGTCCACTTTCCTATCGCACTAATTACACTGGCGTATTTCTTTCAAGTTATAACTGTTT
>CAZYLQ010000082.1:0-7718 GCA_964648395.1 uncultured bacterium
CACCACACCCCAGCCGTTGGGATGCAGGCGGCATTCGGTGGGGATGTCGTTGTTGACGCTCAGTTCCGGGGTGCGGTCGCTCCACATGGCGCGGGTCGCGTTCCGCGTGCCGGCTGAGTTGCCGTAGATCACGCCGGCGTCGGCCAGGAATTTGAGGCCGGTTTTGGGTTGGATCGACGTGGCGTTCCAGGGAATCGCCACTTCCAGGACATAGCCGCCCTTAACGTTCCGGTAGTGCATCTTCAGATCGTTCCACTCGGAGATCTCGTCGAAGTTCTCGCGGCCGGCGGCCGGTGTTTCAAAGAACGCCGCGAGCGGCTTCGGACCGCTCGGCACGACCGGACGATAACGGGTCGCGAGCAGTTTGCCCTCGGCCGTGCGGGCGAACAGGATGCGCAGATCGCCCGCTTGCATCGGGTGGCGGTTATTAGGGCCGACCTTGCGATTATCCAGGTGCGGAGTCAAACACAATTCCAACGCACTGCCGCTCTTGAACAGCAGCTTGTAATCGGTCGGCGCGTTCCGAAACGGTGTCGTCGTCGTGACCTGGAAACGGGCATACAGGTTGGTCGTGTCGTAGCCCAGTTGAACTTGAGCGGGCTTCGACCGGTCGTCTCCAATCGGCAGCGCCGCGACACCCTGCCATTCAGCGTCCCGGCCGTCCACGGCGGGCTTGGCGAGCGGCCGGAGCGACGTTGACTTGCGGCCAGCGTTCCGCGCGAGCACGGCAAGCTGCGCCCGCTTATTCTCCTCGCTGGCCTTCACTGATTTCAAGGCGAGCCCCGCGTCGACCGACAGCGCGATCGTCTCGCGCTTGATCGTGTCCAGGCCGGTCAGCTCCCAGATGCGGCAGTCGCAGTCGCCACCCGTGAAGTAGGTCTTACCGGTCTTCGGATGCTTGAAGATGTTGCCGTTGAAGTTCTCGGTCAGCACCATCGTGTGGTCCATCGTGTACGCCGAACGCTGATCCTGCCCGAGCGCGTCGACAAACAGGCCCGTCTGCTTGTCGATCAGATAGTACTGGCCGTAGTAGCTGGTGACCGGCAGCAGATCGGGATGCTGCGCCGAACTCATCCGGAACGCGGCCGCCACGAAACCGGGCGTGTACGAGGAGGAAGTCCACGCAAATCCGGGATGCACGTTGGCGTAGCGCCACCGCTCCTTGCCGTCGGGGCCGTACTTCACGATCCGAGCACCCGAACTCTGCGCCCGCTCGCCGCGCGCGAGCAGACCACCGGAGAGCAGGGCGTAGGTGGATCCGTCGTCGTCGGCGCAGCTCCCGTTGAACGCGCCACCCTCCGAATCGTGCGCGACGACCCTCACCTTGTCGGCGTAGCGCAACTCGCCTTTAGGGCCGAAGCCGAGAAAGTCCAGCCGGATGATGTCGAACGGTTTGTTCCGCTTGCCCCGTGCGGTGGGCTCCAGCCAGGTGTCGCCCGCGTAGGAATAGAGGTTCAGGTGGTTGTCGATCGTCACGGTCCGGCCCGCGGAGATCAGCGAGAGGCACGGTTTTCTCTCGTCGGTCTGCACCTTACCGTCGTTATTGGCGTCGAGCCAGTCGCCACCGGCTATGCGCGGCACCCAGACGCCGCCGACTTCCTCGTATAAAGCCCGGCTCTTAAACGACATCTCGCCATTAACGAGCATGAACTTGCGGCCGTCGCGCACCACCACCGTGCCGCCAGCGTGGTAATCGGACGCGAGCAATTTGACGCCTTCTTCGGTGCGAGTGCGCAGGATGGTGGCATCCGGGTACCACGTGCCCTTGTCGTAGTCGATGACGTAGCGAACGTTGTAAACGTAGAATTTCTCGGGGTCCTTGGGATCGAAATAGCCCGCAGTCGAATACGGGTGCGAACCGAAGAATTCCTTGTAGAGCTTGCCGTCGGAGTTCCAGACCGAATAGCGCTTGGGCGACTTGTCGTCCTCGCAGACCCAGAGTCGGTTGTTCTTGTCGACCGCGATGGCGTAGGGCTTGAGCATGCCGGCCGGATCGAACTTGCCCAGCGCGGGGCGACCCCCGGCCTTGCCGAACTTCTGCACGACCTTGCCGCCGGAGTTGAGTTTCCAGACCTGCATCGTCTTGCCTTGCAGCGACACGTAAAGGTTGCCCGCCGCGTCGCAAGTCAGCATCTTCGGCTCGTCGAGGTCCTTGGCAACGGCGGTGAACGTGCCGGCCTTGAGATCCACTCGGCCCACGACGTTTTCACTCACCACGTAGAGCGTTCCCCTGCCGTCCGCCGTCAACCCGCCGGTGATGGCGACCGGCAAGACGACTTCGCCTTTCGGGTTGCCGGATTCGATATCAATCAGGAAGACCTTCTTCTCGCCGTTGGCACTCACGAGCGTGTTTGCGTCGAGCGCCGTCAGGCCGCGGTTCACGGGTACTTTGGATTGGGGAATTCCGTTGGCAAACGGCAACAACTGGCCAGTAGCCAAGCTGAATTTCGTGAGGTTGCCGTTGTTGCCGAAATAGCCGAACCCGCCCTGCAAAGCTAGCGCGAGTCCCTTGGCGGTGGTGCCGTACAGCTTGTTGCCTTCCAGGTCGGTACCGATGGTCGGCTTTTGAGCCTCGGCGTTGCCGGTGCCCAGGATCACCCGGTCGCCCGCGGTGGCAACGAAGGTCGGCGCCCAGTAATCGCCAGCCCAGCCACCCTTGCCATCTTCAGTCTGGTACGGCGGATTGCCACTGACGCCGACATTGCAGACGTATTTCTGCCCGATGCCCTGGTGCGTGAGCAGGACCGCGGTGTACCTGCCGGCGGGCAGCGGCTGGTCGAAGTCGTCGCAACCGTCCCACAACCACACGTGCTCGCCCGCCGGGTACGTCTCGGCACCGATCCCCGCGCGGACGGTTTTGCCGCGGGCGTCACGGATCGAAATGCTGACCTTGCTGTCGGAGCCCAACGTGAATTTGACTGGAACATGGCCGTCGGCGCGTGCGATGAGCCCTGTCGTGGCCGGCGGCAGA
This sequence comes from uncultured bacterium, assembly GCA_964648395.1. Classification (GTDB taxonomy): domain Bacteria; phylum Fidelibacterota; class Marinisomatia; order Marinisomatales; family UBA1611. The sequence goes on from CAZYLQ010000082.1 coordinate 2,972, forward strand.
TTCCCGGACTTCATGAACCGGCCGGTTCCCCAGGCGCCCGGCCCCATGTAGCCGAGGGCATTGCTGTTCGGGTTCCGCACGTCGGTCAGACCGGCCTTGATTTCGGTGCCTTGCTTGTTGCTCCAGTGCAATTGGAATTGCATTTGCACCGAGTCGCCGCCCACCAGCGGCCGCGGCGCACGCAGCACGGACCACGGCACGCGGTACTCGAACGTGCAACCCTTGGCGTCTTCGTGCTTCACGAATTTTCCCTGGACACCTTTTGGATTGAGAACCTGGTCTTTGAACCCCAGCGTATAGACCGCCTGGTAGCCGGCCTTTTTGTCCTGGGTCGAGTACCAGAGCGTGATGTGGTTGACGAACTTCTGTTGCTCGGCCGGCATGCGTGCACCGGTGAACGTCGTAGCGCCAGACTTGATCTTGGGGTCGGAGACAAAGCGAATCTGAATCGCGTCCGCATTCCATGCCATGCCGACGTTGCCGCCAAACGCCGTCTGGTTCATCATGGGTGTCGGGTCTTTCCAATGGCCGCCGATGTACAGGTAATCCTTGTCGAACATCATGGCGGCCCGCATGTGGTACGCTGGCTTGCTCTTGGCATCGAGGAACATGACGATCGCTCCCGACAGGTCCCAGTCTTTCAGATCGCCGTCGATCTTGACCGGGCCCGGAGCCGGCACGATCCGCAGCTCCAGGCTGTCAGCCTTGTTCTGAATGGCGACATAGGCGTGAACCGCCTGTGATACAAACAGGGCGAGTGTTGTGATGATTGCGGGAATGATGAAGGACGTGCGCGTCATGGGTTTTCCTTTGTCATGATATTCGGTTTTCGGATTTCGTATTGTTTTGGATTTTGAATTTCGTTTTCCGGGTTTCGTGCATTCTATGGCTGCCACGGCAATCGAGCCCGTGGTTGATTCGCGTACCGTTTCACTTTCAATTCAAGCCGCCCGCCGCTGCCGGGCGCGAGGTGAACGACGAAGTAATGCCGATTGACGTCCAGTGTCTGCTTGCCGTAAGTCACCTGCGAACACTGATGTTCGCCGTAGGCCCCCGTCTGGACAACAACCGTGCGGGGCGTGGTATGCGAGACGTTGACCAGGTGAACGCCGACCGTGTCGCGCGTGATCGTGTCCACCAGCGCCGCGACGTCCGGCGGCAGGCCGGGCCGGCCGGCTGCGGGATCGAAATGCCACAGCTCGGACATCACCACCCGCGATCCCTTGGCGTTCCGGTAACCCATGCCGCCAAAGGCGAGGTTGATCAGCGAATGCGTGGCGGCCGGCATGTACCAATGATGGGCCTCGGTGTTGCGCTGCCAATCGAGATCGCGGAATTGCCGGCCCGCATGCACGCCGCACGTCGATTGTGAAAACTCGCGTTTCCGCTGCATGCGGTTGACGTGAAAACGGATGCGCCCCAGATCGGAGTCGAGAATCCGGTCCGGAAACTCCGCGTAATCTCCCAGCAGGAATTTCAACCACGCGTAGTGCGGCGGCTCGTAAAACGGGCTCGAGTAACCGTCGTGAATGGGCACATCCCATTTCACGTTATAACGGTCCGGCACGGCGGCGCCGCGCTTCTGCATCTCTTCCCGGATCAGCGCCAGGTCGTCCTCACGAAAGTCGTTCAGGTAGAGCCGCGTCAACTGCGTGCCCAAGCGCTTGCCGTCGAATCCCGATGGAGCGTACTTCCGCCCGTCTTTCCGCTTGATGCCGCGGTCCAGCAGCGCGCGGGCCTGCCGCCGGATCGCCTCCATGTAGACCGGATCGTTTTGTGAAACGAGAGCCGCGTTTTCCGCACCGGCGATCAACGAACGAGATATCCGCCAGTCGCCGAACATGTGCTTCCACCATTGGCCGTTCCAGTGTTCGCCCACCTTCCCCGACAGCCCGACGTTGTACGGGAAGATGTGGTCGTTACCGGCCGCCCGTTTGCACCAGGCTTTCATGTATTGCTGCACCCAGTCGCGATACTTCGCGTCACCGGTCAGGAGCCAGGCATTGGTGACAAACGTCGTCGCGCCGAGATTGTCGAGCGTGTCGCCGCGGATCTTGGTCCACTGCCGCATCGACGGCCGGGCTTTCACTTCCTGCCAGCCGAAGCCCCAGAATTCGTCGCCGATCTGCATGACCGCCCCGCGGCTGCCCACGACGCCGCTGCGGATGATGTGGTGCTCGAAGTCGTAGATCGGTTCGGCGCCGTCGGGCAACCCCTCGTTCAAGAAGAACCCGGCGAACCGCAGCGTCAACTTGCGAAATTCCCGGTTGTTGGGATCGGCCAGCGGCAACTGGTTGAACGACTGGTACCATTCTTCGATGTGAAACATGTCATCGGCGGCGACAAACCCGTTGTGCATCACGCCCCACGCCGGCGCCGCTTCGACCTTCTGCGTACTCAGTTGTTCGAGATTGCCGCGGAACGCCCGGTAGAACTTGCGCAGCACTTCGTCCGAGCCGCCCATGGCATACAGCAGCGGCCAGTTCGCGGTGCCCTGGAGAATGTCGTCGGAGCCGATCCCCATTCCCCAGGTCAGGTAGCCTTTGTACCAGCCGCGCTGGTCGAAGTAGTGCGCGAAGAATTTATCGACCGCGTCGTTTTGGGTCTCGAGCAGCAAACGCTGCTTCAGCGCCCAGGAAGGCGGAATCTGCCGGTCAGTGATGCGGAGCGTGGGGGCGTCCTGGGGAAGATCGACTTCCGCTGCCGCGCACGTTTCGCAGCCCACCAGAGCTGCCAGCACGAACAGATACGTGATGGGTTTGCAAATCACACTAGCTCGATGCGCCGGCGAGGGAATCACGCTCGCTTCAAAACTGCCGCGTCGGGCTGGTGTGCGAAAGACAGAAAACTGCATCATTTAAGCCCTCCCCCCAACCATTTCAACTCCACATCCAGCGTTGCTGCCGGTGTGGATTGCTGCAGCAGTTTTTGAGCGACATCAGACCAACGCGATTTTTCCGTGGCTTCCTGTGCCGCCTGCGACAGCAGATGTGCCGTCAAGGCATCGACCGGATCGGTCGCGAAAAGCTTCATCAGCCGCGCTTTTGCTTCATCGTGCTTTTCATTCTTGATCAGGTTGGCCGCATGCAACTGGACCACGGCCGGATTGCCGGGAAGCAACCGCACCGCGACCGTCGAGTATCGTAGCGCCCGGCGGTGCTCATCGTCCGCCGCTGCCAGTCGCGAGAGTTGGACCGCGGCAACCGGATCGTCGGGCGCCAGTTCGAACAACTTTCGCGCCGCCGCCCGATCACCCTGCCGCAAGCGGACTTCACCCAGTAGCACGGCGGCGCGTGCATCCTTCTTCGCCAGTGGTTCCAGGACCGATGCGGCTTCGGCAAGATTGACCTTCGCCAGAGCCGCGGTCTCTTCGGCCGAGCCGACTCGCGGCTGTCCCGGCTGGCGAAGCTGCACGTCGGTCAAGACGCTCCGCGCCAGGCCGAGCGCGAAGAGTGAATTATCCGGTTCCTTCTCAAGCAGAGCACGGAACGCCCGGATCCCCTGCGCACCGAAATCACCGTACCCGCCGGTCGGCCCTCGCCAGAGAGCCTGATATTGCTCGGCCTTCAGCGCCGAATGGTACGGAGTCGACTTCCAGAGTGCCTTGCCGCTGAAGTTGGGGACCGGCCGCAGACCCGGGTCGGGCCGTTGGGCGTACTTCAAAACGCATCGGCCATCGGCGTCGAAGACGCGCACGTCGAGTGGTTCGCGGCCGGCGTTTCGCCGGACAACGCCGCGCCACGGTTTGGCCGGCGTCAACTCGACCGGCTGCCGCAGCCAATCGCCGTCGATACTCGACAAGGACACGACCGCACCCGGGATCGGTCGAGTCACGCAGATTCCGACTTCCACCGAGTCGTCGCGCCGGTTGAGATTGACCGCCCCTGTTTCGTCGGCGTACCGATAACCGCCAATGCCATGCACTCCGCAAAACGCCTCGTCGTACTCGCGCACGCCGAATGCTTCCCACCAGAGCATGTCTTCATGGCTCATGACCGGACTGGTCCACACCTCGGTGTAGTCGGTCGGCGCCGGTTTCTTCCCGGGCTCCGGCGGAAAGCAGAACATCTTGACGCCGGGCAGACGGGTGCGATTGAACAGGCGGACCGTTCCGTGATCGGCGCGGGTGTAATAGACGCCGTGAAAATCCTCTTCCAGTCCGACCGCGAAGATGCTGTTGTATTTCCGGGGAATATTCCGCCAGAAGCAGATGCTGGCGTCATCCCAATCCGGCCAGGGCCACGGCCAGAGTTCCAGGCTGCCGTCGTTGAAACCGTGCGGTGCGACATGGGCCGTGGGAATGACGTACTGCAAATCGTCCTCATAACCGAAGAACATGTTCGACCACGGCGAAAATCCGAGCGGCCGTGGGTTGAGATTCGCAAAGCGATAACGCACGCGGAGCACGGCATCGTCGGGGCGCAGTTGCCAACGTACCACGACGCGTTGCCGGCGCAGGGGATCGGTCCAGCCGACGGTCAGCGCCGCCGCGCCATCTTCGTCGCGCTGCACGTGCCAGTTCCACGGGTCGCGATAGTGGTTCCCGTGATGGAAGCTCGGAAAATTGACCTCATGGCCACCAAGCTGCGAACCGTAGGCGGTGAATTTGGTCTTCGGCCATTCGATGGGGCGAACCAGGAACAGCTCCTTGCCGGGCGCCTTGTCGAATGCCGACCGCAACCGGCCGCCGATCTGCGGCAGCAGATCGACGCGCAGGTACGCGTTCTCAAGTCGCACTTGCCGCAAC
>CAZYLQ010000083.1:0-7627 GCA_964648395.1 uncultured bacterium
AATGTGGGGCTTGATAGATTGATATTTAATTACAATATTTTTCTGGTAAAGGAAATTCATCAGTCTCTTTATTCCAGTAAATATTCATGACCCATTATGGAACGCAGCACAAAATCAAATGAAGAATATGGGAAAAATGCATGGATATATGCGAATGTACTGGGCAAAAAAAATCCTGGAATGGAGTCCATCCCCTGAAGATGCTTTCCAAACAGCAATAGAATTGAATGATAAATATGAACTAGATGGTAGAGATCCCAACGGATATACGGGTATCGCTTGGAGCATAGGTGGAATCCATGACAGGGCTTGGTTTGATCGACCAGTATTTGGAAAGATAAGGTATATGAATTATAATGGTTGCAAATCTAAGTTTGAAATTAAAAAGTATATCGAAATGTATACTGTATAATTAGCTTATATGTCTAAAAGAGAAAAGGTAATCCCACTCTTTATTCATCAAAAAGATCAATCTTAGTTCTACGAACGTATCTATTTGGCTGATTATATCTGAGTGGTACTAAATGTAATTTTAAAATTTATGCAATACTCTAAAAATAAGTAATAAATTATTTATTCTGAAAAACGCCCAAAACGCTTATAAAATACTTGCCTCATTCCCTCCATGTTAATAAATTAAACGATGTCTAAGTACAAAAATATTTTTAATATAATTGGTTTTCAAACTGGCTGGTGGGCTTGCGTGTTATCCATGAAAAATGGTTATCCATATCTTGGACCTTTAGTTATGTCGATTTTTCTCTTCTTTCATTTTACCAAATTAGAAAGCAGAAATAAAGAGCTATTGTTCGTCTCTCTAGTTGGTTTGATTGGGACTTTTGTGGATACAGTTTTGCTTCAAACAAATATTATAGAATATCGGGGAGGATATACTGATAGCATTGCTCCTCTTTGGATTTCGGCTATGTGGTTAGGATTTGCTGCAACGATAAATCATTCATTGGGATGGTTAAACAATAAATGGATTTTATCTTTTACACTTGGTGCAATATTTGGTCCGTTATCATATTTTACCGGAATAAAATTTGAAGCGCTCTATTTTGAAATTTCTGCTCTAACAATATCTGTTCTTGCACTGTTGTGGGGCGGTATGATTCCATATCTTTACTACCTTAACGAAAAAATTGTAGGTAACAAATGAGAAAAAATAGTGTAAAAAACTTTTTTATTTTATCCTTAAGTGTTGCATTTAGCCAAACTGATTATGATAGAGTTTATCCATTATTACTATCTCTTAATTCCAATGATGGGTGGACAGATATTAAAGAAATCGATGATTCAACTAATATTAGCATGAAAGAGCTGAGTGAATCCAAGCTCTATGCGATCAAAGTTGACAAAATAATCGATATCGAACCAGATCAGATTACGGATGTTATCATGGATGTGAATAACTACAACTCCTTCCTTACAAATTCTGAATCATTCAAAAGTGAGGTTGTAAACCAGTACGATAAAAATTTGATTGGATATCAATATATTAAAGTTGACATACCATTTTTTGATGACCGTGAATATTATTTTAAAATGAGCCGTGAGCAGATCATTGACCAGGATACAACAACAATGTGCTTTTGGGTGCTACTTGAGCCTTTTAAAAAGAAAGCTAATAATATCAATGCTATATATCTAGAATATGGTGCAGGAATCTGGAAATCAGAACAGATTAGCCCAGGTAAATATAATATTTCATATAGACTGTATATGGATCCAGGTGGTTCTATACCCACTTTTGTTGTAGACATAATCAATGAGACAAGCATTATCGGTCTTTTCCAAGATGCTCTCAATGAAGCATATAGAAGGCAAAATACAAGAAGTTAATCACTAAGAATCAAAATGAGAGTTACACTTTATATTTTAATAAATATTATGATTTGTGGTTGCTTTACGAATGAGTCAGAAAAGATGGAATCACTAAAAACTGTTTCGAAGGTAGAAATTGAACGTTTCATGGGGGACTGGTACGTTATAGCCAACATTCCCACATTTCTTGAAAAAAGTGCTACCAATGCAATTGAATCCTATCAGTTGAATGATAAAGGAGATATTGATGCAACTTTTTCATTCTATCAGAACAGTCCTACCGGCAAGAAAAAGGTATATCACCCAAAAGGTTTTATTTATAATTCCACCACTAATGCTGAATGGCGTATGCAATTTTTGTGGCCCTTCAAGATGCCATTTCTCATTATTGATCTTGATGATGAATATAGTTATACCGTTATAGGGTACCCCAGTCGGAATTACGTTTGGATCATGGCTCGTAAACCGCAATTACCCGAAAAAACTTATCAATCTATTCTTAAAAATTTGGAGTATGTCGGCTATGATATATCTCGAATTAATAAAGTTCCACAGGTCTGGTAACCTCAGGAAAGTTATAAAGAATTAGCTATGAAAATTGCAATTATTGGCAGTGGAATTTCAGGGCTCACAGCATCCTATCTTCTAAATAAACAACATGAAATTACACTCTTTGAGAAAAATGACTACATTGGTGGACATACCCATACTCATGATATTACTATTGGTGAACAAACCTTTAGTGTTGATTCGGGATTTATTGTTTACAATGAAAAAACATATCCTAATTTCATAAAATTATTGAATATTCTAAATGTTGAAAGACAAAAAACCACTATGGGTTTTAGTATAAAGTCAGAAGTAAAAAATCTTGAATATGCTGGCAATTCACTCAAATCTGTTTTTGCCCAAAAACGTAATTATTTCCGCCCTTCATTTCTGCGAATGCTGGCAGACATAATTAGGTTTAATAAAAAAGCAAAAGCGGATTTATCTATGTCGCCACAAGTCACACTGGGCCAGTACTTAGACCAAAACTCATTTTCACAATCATTTATAAATCATTACATAATTCCAATGGGAGCAGCCATTTGGTCCACAACTGCAAAATTGATGATGGATATGCCGGCATTGTTTTTTATTAAGTTTTTTAATAATCATGGTCTGCTCCAAATCAAGGATCGATCAGGTTGGTGGGTCATCAAAGATGGTTCGAAGGAATATGTTAAAAAAATAATTAAACCCTTCCAAGAACGTATTAGAGTGAAATCAGAAATCAAGACAATTAAAAGGTCGGCAGGTAAAATCATTATCACTCATACTGCGAAGCACGAGGAAGAGATTTTTGATGCTGTCGTTATAGGGACTCACAGCAACCAGGCTCTAAAATTATTAGCTGACCCAACTGATAAAGAGCATGCGATTTTAGGAGCAATTCCCTATCAAACGAATTCTGCTTTGCTCCATACCGATACATCTATCCTTCCCAAGCACAAATTGGCATGGGCAAGCTGGAATTATTATCTTGACCAAGATGAGCAAAAACCTGTTATGTTGACATACAATATGAATATTTTACAAAGATTAGACTGTGATGAAACATTTTGTGTTACACTAAACAGTAATGATTATATCGACCAAAATAAAATAATCAAAGAATTGAACTATGAGCATCCATTATTCACGCATGAAAGCATTAAAGCCCAAGCACGCAAAAACGAAATTAGTGGTGTGAATAACACTTATTATTGCGGTGCTTATTGGCGGAATGGTTTTCATGAAGATGGTGTAGTGAGTGCCTTAGATGTTTGTAAAAATTTTGGGATCGAATTATGACTCTATCAGTAGGCAATTACATTTATGAAGGCACTATTCGCCATAGGCGGTTCACACCATTCGACCATTTTTTTACTTATCCGCTATTCATGGCTTACTTTGATATCTCAAAAATTGATAATATGTTGAAAAAATCTTGGCTATGGAACGTAAATAAACCATCCCTTATTTCATTTTATCGCAACGACTATCATGGCAATGTGAATCATTCTTTGGATGAAGCAGTTCGTAACACAGTGCATGAGAAAACAGGTAAAATATTGAACGGACCTATTCGCATTTTAACCCATTTAAGGTACTTTGGTTATTGTTTTAACCCTGTCAGTTTCTACTACTGTTTTGATAAAAGTGACCAAGAAGTAGAATTGATTATGGCTGAAGTGACTAATACGCCTTGGCAGGAGAGATATACTTATTTTATTTGGGAAAAAACTCAGGGTAAAGATGATTTTTCAGCAAGCTTGGATAAACGGTTACATGTAAGCCCGTTTTGGGGAATGGATCATGATTATGAATGGTTCTTTACGCCGCCGAGAGATTCCCTGACCGTTAATATGAAAAATTTTAAATCCAACCATAAAGTATTTGATGCAACCTTAATTTTGCAAAGGGCTCCACTAAACTTGAAAAACTTAGCGCTACACCTGTTAAGATTTCCATTTATAACCTTCTTAGTTGTATTTAGAATCCATTGGCAGGCACTGAAATTGTGGCTTAAGGGAGCGCCTTTTTTTACTCATCCAAATAAATTAAAAAGGGAGCATATAAGTGAAGGATAATAGACGCGTAGATTTAGTCGCAGATAAGCTGATGGCAATCAAAAAACCGTCGTTTTTGGCAACTTTTTTTAAAAAGATTATTTTAAAGAAATTCGAGCAATTGCAATTTGGATTTTTAAAAATATCAGATGGTGATGAAGAATATCATTTTGGGGATGATAGAAGCGAACTTAAAGTCAATGTCCAAATATTTTCCCCTGAGTTTTACGTGTTTATGGGCAGCGGTGGATTATTGGGTGTTACAGAATCTTATACAGCAGGATATTGGCAATCAAATAATCTGGTTTCTCTTATTCGGATTGTTATTCAAAATAAAGACGTAATGAACCAACTCGACTCTGGATGGGCAAGATTATTTAAACCGCTTAATAATTACATACATAGGCTTCGTCAAAATTCATTAGATGGCAGTAAAAAAAATATCCTTGCACATTATGATTTAAGCAATGAGTTCTATCAGTTATGGTTGGATGAAACTATGACTTATTCGTGTGGTGTATTTGATAATAAATCTACTACTTTGCAAGAAGCATCAGTGGAAAAGCTAGACCGTATTTGTCGGAAGCTTCAGTTGACAGACCGGGACTCCGTCTTAGAAATTGGTACTGGTTGGGGGAGTTTTGCTATTCATGCAGCGAAACATTACGGATGCAAAGTAACTACAACCACTATTTCGGATGCGCAATATGAATTGGCGAAAGAGCGAATCAATCAGGAAGGCTTAACGGATAGGATCACCCTTCTGAAGAATGATTATCGTAAGCTTACAGGCCAATATGACAAAATTGTTTCTATCGAGATGATTGAAGCAGTTGGACATGAATATGTACCGCTATTCTTTAAGACAGTATCGTCCTTGCTTAAGGATGATGGACTTTTTGTCATGCAGGGTATTACATATAACGACCAGAATTTTGACGTATATAAAAATTCTGTGGATTTTATAAAGAAATATATTTTCCCTGGTTCTTGTTTAATCTCAGTATCACAGGTCACAGAAACAATGAAAAAATATACCGATTTATCAATAGTTCACCTAGAAGATATTACTGTTCACTATGCAACAACATTGAAAATCTGGCGAGAAAATTTTCAATCCAGTATAGCCAGTATAAAGGGATTAGGTTTTTCAAGTGCCTTTATAAAAATGTGGGATTTTTATTTTGTTTATTGTGAAGCAGGGTTTCGTGAAAGACATATCGGTGATTATCAATTCGTATTTTCTAAGCCAGAAGCACGAGAAATCCAAATCAAATATTAATTATGTTAAAATCATTAATTCAATTAGCAGAAAAAGGAATTATTCCAGATCTATTTATTCGTTTTGGAATCAGGATCTTGTGTAGAAAGAGGCTGGATTGGGGAATAAAAATGGGGCACCAAGCACTTGAAGAGCATCATCACTTATGGGTTGAAAAATTAAAACAAAGCCCCATTGCATTGGTGCCGGAAAAAGCAAATGAACAGCATTATGAAGTACCGCCAGGTTTTTTCGAACATGTATTAGGAAAGCATTTAAAGTATAGTTCTGGCTATTGGCCAGAAGGCATTTATACTTTAGATCAATCTGAAAAAGCAATGTTAGACATCACATGTGATAGAGCAGATTTGAAAGATGGAATGAAAATATTAGAATTGGGTAGTGGATGGGGCTCATTAACATGTTTCATGGCCAAACTGCTTCCTAATGCAACCATCACTACTGTGAGTAATTCATATGACCAAAGAAAATATATTCAAAATCGTTGCCGTAAAAGTGAAATAAAAAACGTCAAGGTCATTACAGCAGATATGAACGATTTCAAGACAGATGATATTTTCGATAGGGTTTTATCAGTTGAAATGTTTGAACACATGCGAAACTACCAAAAATTATTACGAAGAATTCACGGCTTTTTAAAACCTAAAGGCAAACTATTTGTTCACATATTTTCTCATAAATTTTTGGTATATCCATTCGAAGATAAAGGGCCCGGCGATTGGATGTCTAGAGAGTTTTTTAGTGGAGGTCTTATGCCTTCGCACCGACTTCTGCTTCATTTTCAAGAAGATTTAAATATCGAAAAAGTATGGCGTATTTCAGGAGATCATTACAGCCAAACGTCTTGGGCTTGGTTGGACAAAATGGATCAGCACAAAGCACATATTATTGATATATTCTCTAAAACTTACGGCCATAAAAATGCTACAATCTGGTGGCAAAGATGGCGAATATTTTTTATGTCCTGCGCGGAATTATTTGGAATCAACCATGGCAATGAATGGGGTGTCTCTCATTATTTATTTGTTAAGGGTAATTCTGAATGAAAAATTTCCACGTAACTTCAGCTGAAGCGACTAAAATTCACCTTGATTTATTAGCGCAAAAAAGTATCAGCATACATTTTGGAACATATGGTTTAGGCTTTAAACTTTTAAATGAACTGATAACACAAATAAAATCTTCAATTGTGCACAATGATTTGCACCCACTGGAATTTAAAATCTTAAAAGTAAATGAATTTATTTTGATATGATTATACTTGTCATACTTATCGCCCATTGGTACTTGTCCCTGTTCTTTCAAACTTTTTTTCTCCATCGTTATGCAGCTCATAATTTGTATACGATGAGTCCGACCTGGGAGAAGGTATTTTATATTTTTACATTTATTTCCCAAGGTTCTTCTTTTTTAAATCCAGCTGCTTATGCCGTTATGCACCGTAAACATCATGCCTATGCTGATACAGTTCAGGATCCTCATTCACCAAAGTATATAAGAAATATTTTTGAATTTAATAAAAGGACCTTTATGGAGTACCGTGATCTTGTCAACCAGCTCATCCAGAATAAAATCAGAATTGCGGATGTACCCCGTTGGTCAACTTTGGAAAAAGTTGCCGAATTATTACCAGTACGGACGCTATTTATATTTTTCTACATCAGTATCTATTGGATTTTTGCTCCTTCCATTTGGTATTATTTGCTAATCCCATTTCATGTAGTTATGGGACCTATTCATGGATTTATCGTCAATTGGTTCGGCCACCTAATTGGCTATCGCAACTTTAAGGAACTCAAAGATAATTCAAAGAACACATTGCCTGTTGATTTATTGATGATGGGTGAGCTCTACCAAAACAATCACCATAAAACACCTAACAACAGGAATTTTGCCCACCGTTGGTTTGAAATTGATTTGGGGT
>CAZYLQ010000084.1:0-7575 GCA_964648395.1 uncultured bacterium
TGAAGAACATATGCCGTTTAATGGGTTTGAACTGTATAAATAAAATGGATGGCAAAAGTGGCGTAGCCTAGTGAAAAGATTCATAAACATTATTACACCCCCAACCTAGTTAATGGCTGTTTTGCAAAGAAAGAGATGAATTATATAAATGCTTACCCGCCTAGCGGAGTTTTTTATTCTGGGGGTATGTTTATACACGGTAGCTAAATAAATATCCAGTGTGAACTATCTCAACGGTTCCCGGGATTACGATGGGCAAATAATTAATAATGTCTAGCCCTGACAATTCCATAAAAAGAATAGCCCGGCGTCTCCGAATTCTCTACAATGAATTGGAAGCAACCAATTGCCTGGCTAAAATCACCATAATGGTGTAAAGGCATAGTCACCTTGCCAGGCAGAAAACCACGCAAGCTGTCTTATCGAGATATTGGAATTTTTGTTAGTTGGAATTGTAAAACCTGAATGAACCTAAATGGCTGAAAACAGGCAACCTATATGCCATTTATTAAACTGATTGGGATACAACTTGTTGTTTGGAGGATCCAAGACCATCAATTCCTAGTTCAACTATGTCGCCAGGTTTGAGATAACAGGGAGGATCCATGCCCAATCCAACTCCTGGGGGTGTACCCGTGGAAATAATATCACCGGGAAGCAGGGTCATAAATTTACTGATGTATGAAACGATGTATGAAACCTCAAAAATAAAATTGCGAGTATTTCCCTGCTGCATGTAATTACCATTGACTTTTAACCACATGCCTAGGTTATTAATATCTTTAATTTCATCTTTAGTAACTAAGTATGGTCCAAGGGGAGCAAAAGTATCACAACTCTTTCCCTTAACCCACTGACCTTCTCTTTCCAATTGATATTCTCTTTCACTGTAATCGTTGTGGAGTAAATATCCTGCAATGTAATCAGAGGCATCTTTTTCAGGTACGTATTTTGCTTTTTTGTCGATCACCAATGCTAATTCAACCTCCCAATCTGTTTTTGTTGCACTTTTTGGTATAACGAAATCATCATATGGCCCACATATCGCAGTAGTTGCTTTGAAGAAAATAACAGGTTCGGTAGGGGGTTCTACTCCAGATTCTTTCGCATGATCGTAAAAATTCAGACCGATGCAAATTATTTTACTCGGACGACATACTGGTGGACCAATTCTTGTACTTGGATTAATTTTTATTAGGATTTTCCTATTCTCATCAATCCAATTTTGGAGTCTATTTAGTCCGTCATCTTCAAAAAATCTCTCGTCAAAATCTTTACCAAAACCACTTAAATCAAGAATTGTCTCTTCATTTATATAAAGGCCTGGCTTTTCATGTCCCACTGGTCCGAAACGGATAAGCTTCAAATATACTCCGACTCTACCTTAAATTGACAACACCGCCATCAATATCATAAGCAGCAGCGGTTATAAATGATGATGCATCCGAACAAAGAAAAAGTGCTAATTGGGCAATCTCATCTGGTTGACCCATCCGACCAATTGGCTGGAACGTGGATAATTTATCAAAGACCTTCTTTTCATTGCCCGCATAATTTTTCTTTAAATAATCATCCACAAATGGTGTGTGGACCCTTGCTGGGCAAATACAATTACAACGAATATTTTGACCAATATAATCCTTGGCGATCGATAATGTCATTGCTAAGACAGCACCCTTGCTCATAGAATAAGCAAATCTTTCATCAACTCCTACTTTAGCTAAAATTGAAGCTAAATTTAAAATTGTACCACCTCCATTTTTCACCATCGCTCCTATCACGTGTTTTGTTGTCAGATAAACACTCTTTACATTTGCATTGTATACCCGATCAAGATCCGAAGAAGTTGTTTGTTCTATTGTGCCAATGTGAGAAATCCCGGCATTATTCACTAAAATATCGATACGTTTTTCAGCATCTAATACATTATTAACAGCAGCTTTAATGCTCGTTCCATCTGATACATCACAATGATAAAACTGTCCGAAATTATTGGTTTTCAGAATTTTATTTTGGACAGCTAACCCCCTTTTTTTATCAATTTCTAAGATATAAACCCTGGCCTTTTTTTCTGCAAACGTCTCTGCAATGCTCTTTCCGATACCCGATCCAGCACCAGTGATAATGGCAACCTTATTATTTAAGCGATGACCCAAAACTATTTTTCCCATATTTGATCAATTCCAAAATATTAATCCCTTTTACTGCCACCAATAGTTATTCCTAAACCACCATCGATCCTGATCGCTTGACCGGTAATAAAACCAGCTTTATCGCTAGCTAGATAGGTGACTAATTCGCCAACTTCCTCGCTGGAACAAATTCTCTTCACAAGATGCATTTCATTACATTCTTCCAATACCTCATCAGGATTTGGTGATTCTTGAATAGAGTTTCGCAACATGGGGGTATCAACGGTTCCCGGACAGACAGCAACACTGCGAATATTAGGAGCATAATCAACAGCAATACTCCTGGTTAATCCCAATAGTGCGGTCTTTGAGGTTGTATAGGGTGCAACATTTTTCTGTGATATAAATGACTGTACGCTGGCAACATTAATAACACAACCCTTTTTATTATTTACCATCATTGGTATAGCATATTTCGAACATAAAAAAGCGCTTTTCAAATTTACATTCATGACCAGGTCCCATTCTTCTTCACTGGTTTCAGTCACTGTGGAGTAACGCTGAATTCCTGCATTATTTACTAAAACTTCCACCGCTCCTAATTTTTTTTCTATTTTTTTGAAAGCAGTTTTAACATCATCTTCTTTTGAGACGTCGCAATGAATGAAAAATGTATCGTCCCCCAGGGTATCAGCGAATTCTTGACCGGCTTGATCAATGTCCAAAATACAAACCTTTGCTCCGCCCTCCGTAAATGCCTTAACACAGGCTCCACCAATTCCTTTTGCACCTCCCGTAACAACTACTTTCACATTTTCAAATGACATATCTCAGCTCCGCTTATGAGATGCAAGAGGCATCCCTTTTTGTCCATATTCTATTTTTAGTATATGCCAACGACCAAGATTGGAAACATATAATTGATCATTATCAGGACCTCCAAATGCCATGTTCGTGGGATTGGAAAGTGTATGGGCTTCCCAATCATCAACTAGAACGGTCGCAGTCTGATCTGGCGCTATTTTAAATATCCTATTTGGTGTATAGCAGGATACGAGCAAATTGCCTGCAAGATCGAAGGCAATTCCATCGGGGACTGTTTTCGGTAAAGTGCAATAAACGGATCTTTCGCCGGCACTGCCATCCGGACTAATTGCTACTTTTTCTACACCTGGCATCCAGGAAGAAACGACGAAAATATAATCTTGTGTATGGTTAAGAGCCAGGCCATTGGCAAAATTAAATGGTCCGTTATGCCAGACAGATCCATTTCCCTGCGTATCATATTTAAGGATTTTTCCAGAAATTTCCCTGAATGCACCACTTTCGCTTACATAACAGTTCCCCGCATCATCAAACACGGCATAATTTGGTATATTATATTTGTGTTCATCAGCTCCTTCGGAAAATTTAATCAATTCGTAGCTGTGGATATCCAGTTTCCAAAGGCAGTGTTTATTTAAATCACATATTATCAACCAATCACCAGTAGGATTAAATGCAATTCCTAGTATAAATCCCCCAGTATTGGCAACTTCATTTACCTGTGTTCCATCTTCGGAGATTTTATAGATCTGTCCTCCTTCTCCGCCGGCCCACACGGATCCATCCGGGTGCAGAGCCACACATTCGGGATGATCCAAGCCGTCCGTGAAGATTACCGAATTTTTTAAATAATTTTCCATAAGTATTGCCCCCCAATAAATTATGGTATGATGGCAGAAGCAGAAAGTTTTGTGGAAATGGTTCCATCTTTTGGGATAGATAACCATTCGCCATTATTAATTGCCTGTTTTGGATCTGGTGTCCACCTGGAAGTCCAAGGTTCCAAGGCGATAGCATATGTATTGCCCCACCATGGTGCATCCTGGGTGGAATAGCGTTCCTGCCAGTACCATAAATATTTAAAGATGTTCGCATCCCAGGATAAATGAAAACCAATGTTTCGACCTGAATCAATAATTGAATAATTTCCTTTTTCTCCGAATCCTGATAAATAGCTTAGTTCACTATACGGAAATTCTGATTCCGCAGGTATGATACTGGCATTTTCCTTTTGATCATTCAGGTTAATTGCGGATGGCCAATCAGTTTCCACTCCAGGTTTGAACCGACGGCTATCGGGCATTGCCTGTTCAGAGATCATTTTTTTGGCATTGCATTCAATTTGAGCACCTTTTTCTAAAAACGGAAGGCCAAATGCTATGTGATGTCCCCACATTATGTCCAAGTCTGTTTTTGATTCATTTATAATATTTTCTTCTATGAATAAGGTCGGCTTATCATGCACAATTTTAAGTGTTTTTTCGATCTTAATGGGGAGTCTCAATGGTCTAGTCCATAACTTTATTGATACCTTCTTGGCGTCATTTTCAACAATGGAATATTTCCAGGGAATGAGGGAAATTTCTCCGTGTTGGCCCAGCGAAGCACCCCTATAGTTGAAAGTAGTGCTGTTGGGCAATATCTCCTGCCAGCCCCCATAGTAATAATCTTCGAACTGATTTGGGGTATTTCTCATCTGGCTGAAATCTTTAAGTGGATTACGGATACCTTTTGGCAAACGCAACATAAAATCACAATCAAAAGGTTTGAACCTGAATTCAAAAATATCACTGCCTCGACCAACAAGAATCCCAATTTTCAAATAATCATTTTCCAGCCAAACGACCTTCATATCTTTATAAGTCCAATCATCGGACATTGAACATGCATTTTTTGTAAATGGAATGAGTTTCTTATTTTTTTTCATGTATAATTCTCTACACTCTGTAATGCTCCTTTCATATATCCCATTGCGAACGCCATCCCCGCATGCCATGCTGCATCACATGACATTTCTGGTGTATGATCTGGTACAATTATGCCATCGTAATTATTTTTTTTCAATATTTCTAAAGCTTTTATCATGTTAATATCACCTTCATCAACAAAAGCTTCCCTGTAATGGGGAACCTTACCTATCACGTTACGGTAATGAATATAACCTATTTTATCCAAGCGGGAATAATTATCCAGAAAATCAAGCAAGTTACTCCCTTCCATTTCCTGGACAGTTCCCATACATAACTCAAACCCATTAGAAGGGCTATCGTACAAATTTAAAAGTTTTTCATATTCTTCTGTCCGATAAAACAGCCGTGCAGTTCCCCGCATATTTTTTACAGGAGGATCGTCCGGGTGAGCAACCAGTTTTATATTGTTTTCCTCTGCAACCGGCATTATTTCATTTAAAAAATATTGCAGTCTTTCCCACATTTCAGATCTGGAAACAGGTGCAATAAAGCCATTTTCTCCATCCAGATCATATTGCATATTCCAAACCATTCCATTAGGAATAGGGCGATTAACGTCAATGAGGCTTTGATCAAATTCTATAGATTTAGCGTTTCCTCTGCCAGTATGTTTGCTTGTCCATCCCCACACACCTGCGATACTGAAATAATATCCTACAATAGGTATGCCAACTTTGCCAACCATTTTAAGAGTTTGCTTAAGATTTTCAATCTGGACTTTCTTTTCAGGGCCATCCAACAAAATATCATACCAGTGCGCTGGATCAAAATTCTCAATTGCTTCCCATTTAAGACCGTATGACTCTATCTCTTTTTTAAGTGCCATCAAATCTTCGTATTGCCACATTTTGTCTCTGTTATATGTTACTCCCCAACCATCTAGGTAATTTTTTGTTAATGAAGGATTTTTACTTCCTTTAACATAATCCACAAGCTGGACTACTAAATGTGTTGCACCAGCCTGCTTGGCAAATTGGAAATTTGTACTATTTAATAAGTTTTTGTAGAGACCAAGGCCTAATTTCATATATTAACTTAAAATATTTATCTTCGCATAATGTAAATATTTATTTGATAATCTATTTTTTTTATTAGCAAAAATGAATATAATTTTTTTGTAATTTTATTTGTATTCTTTGGTTACAGTTTCGAAATATCATCTGAGTCAACATAGAAAGAAAAATAAACCATTTTGTGGAATAAAATAAAATATGGAGCAATACTTATAATTGTGACAAATATATTTTCCCAGGATTTCTGGACACAAGCTATGAATAGTCATTATAGCCGACGTGTCTCCCACTTTAATAATTTACCAGTTAAAAAGGGAGCTATCATCTTTATAGGGGACAGCATTACCGAACAATGCAATTGGAGTGAATTGTTTGATAATCCTGAAATTTTAAATAGAGGTATAGGGGGAGATGTTGTTGAAGGTGTTGCAAAAAGGCTCGAATTTCTCAAAACAAGTGAACCAGCAGCGCTTTTCCTTATGATTGGAATTAACAATATGAACCGTGGTGACCCAAACGATGAAATATTTTTAGAGTATAAACTACTTGTGGAGAAAATTAAAAAATACAATCCAAGCACTAAGTTATTTCTCCACAGTATTTTACCGATAAATAAAAAATCTTTCATTGGTATACCAATTGCATCAAATGAAAACATAGAAGCCCTTAATCAAAACATTCAAAAATTAGCAGAAAATATGGGCGCAGTTTATGTCAATCTATTTTCTCATTTTTTAAACTCAGAAAGAGAATTAGATAAAAAATATTCAAATGATGGGCTACATATTAACGGTGAAGGATATTTATTATGGAAAGAGGTAACCAAAAATTATATTCATGATATATAAACCGCCTATCACAGATCTCAAACAAAAGTTAAAATCTGAAGGCTTTTGTTTTTTACCAAAAATATTTAATTCTAATCGGACAAACGCCGCACGTAACGGACTATCGGATGTAATACAGGGAAAATATGAAACCGGAAAGCCTCCAGAGGCCAGATTCTGGGAGATTGATGATGATCCGAAAAATATCATAAAAATAGATAAGCCCCATTTTAGTAATCAAAAAGTATGGGACCTTATTACCGAAAAAAATTTTGGGAAATGGTTGGCTAATGTTACGGAGGCAAAGAGAATCCAGGTGTGGCATTCTCAGGTTATTTGGAAGCCGCCGGGTGGAGGACAAAAAGGGTATGCGGGCTGGCATAGAGACAGCCAGTATTGGCCTTTCTGGACACCCGAGGGTGTTTTTACTGCCTGGATCGCACTCTCAGATGTAAATCCAGAATCCGGCCCTGTCCGGTATATCCAAGGGTCAAACCAGTGGAAAAATATAGCTGGTCTAGATTTCTTTGATAAAAATATCTCCGAACAATACAAAATACTGCAAGATACACAAAATGATTACAAAGTAATTAATGCAACTATTAAAAAAGGACAAGTTAGTATTCATTCTTCTCTGACCTATCATTCATCCATGCAAAATATAAGTCAATCCCCAAGAGTTGGAATGGTGGTACATTTTTGCACAGATTATGCGAAAAGAATACCCGTTAATGGAGAATTAAGCCGTTATCTAAATTGTTTGGAAGATACCGCCATTTGTCCCATTATATATCAATCATAATGAGAA
>CAZYLQ010000085.1:0-7387 GCA_964648395.1 uncultured bacterium
GAACTTTTGCATGTATTTTATCTATAATCTCCGTTACAGTACCTTCACCCAGCCCAGGAATAGTTTTACAAAGGGAATCATTTTTAAGATCATCAATAGATAATTTTTTTCCGAAGATATTTTTTCTTTTCGCCAGTCGTAAAAGTGCTCTTTGTTTCTTTACACCATCCCAATTCGAGTTTTCCCAATATTGTTTTTCAGTATCCTGGAGCAATTTTGCTGCACCATTAGTCAAGTAAAATCGGCTATATTCACATCGCTGTAAAACTGTAGCTGGGAATTTTACATCAGGCAAATTTTCCAGTGAAGTTTTCACAATGGATGCTTTCGCTTCCCCCGCAGCCGTAATGATCGCAACTGCATCATCTTTGAAAGTAATAGATGCTAATCCAATAGTAATCACAAGACGATTCTTGCTGACTTCCATACCGCCTAAGTCTGTTGCTGCTGCTGCTTGTGTTTCAAAGTTTGTTTCCATAAGCCTTGTGGTAGAATTATGATCTGATCCGCGAACATTAAACGCAATATGACCATCGGGACCTAAACCACCCAGGAAAAAACCTATTCCACCCATATTTTGTATTTTTTCCTCGTATTCTGTACACCACTGATCAATCAAATAAATGGAACTTTGCTGGACTTTTTCCAATTCAGATTTTGGATCCCTGTGGCGTAGAGTCAGATCAATTATGTTATTTGGAAAAATATCTTTCCATTGTTTTGCATCGGTTAATGGTATTTCTGCACAATTGATCAACAATGCATTCTCCCTTGATATTCCAAAACCAGATAAGTAAAAATTATTCACATAATTAAAGAAACTGTTATGTTGTGAAGGATCCATTGGATAAAACTCATCAATTTGCACAAATTTTAGCTGGGAAAGATCTGGCTTTTGGTCTACACCCAACCCATTTTCTTTTCTTAGATAAATAAGATCTTTATCATACCAATTATTGAGAAAATGATTAGTCCATTTGATAAAATATTCGGGAGTTTTACCTGTTGGTAGACTAATGACACCTTCCGGGTTCTTAGACACCCATTCTAGAAATCGTAATGATGTTAAAAGCCCAAGATCAGGAAAATTATCAACCAAGATATAGGGAATTTTGGTTGTCTGGTTTTGAATGTCTTGTTGTTGAAAAAATCGTTTTTCAACCTCAGACCAGTTCGGATAACTCATATTATTTTAAATAAACTATTTTTTTAACTGTTTTTGATCTTTCACCCAAAAGTTCTGCGATATAAAGGCTGGATCCAGTATTATTATTCGCATTTTTTACATTCCAATAATAAATATGGTTCCCTCTATCTAATTTTTCATGGCTTAAGGTAACCACATTTTCGCCAGTAACTGAATAAATATTCAACTGAATAATCTCTGCATGGTCCAAATCAAATTCAAATCTACAGGATGGATTAAATGGATTGGGATATGCTTTTAGTGATAGTTTATTTGGAACTATGGCTGGCTCATCATGGTCAACATCTAAAAAATTTTCATCAATGGATTGAATTAATGCTTGTCCATTGGTTGTTTCATCGTATCCCAACGCCCAAATCATAACACCGCCTAGCTCTAGTTCGATCGCATATTCACACTTATAGCCTATGGATTCCTGATTATCATAAGTTATAATTCTCGAGTAATCATCTTTCCTTAAATAAGGACAAAGTGCAATATTATCCCAGTTATATTCCCAACCATTATCGATTAGATTAGGAATTTCATTGTATCGCTTATCAGCAACATCGCCTGTAAAAGATTCGTTAATATCAGATGCATAATAACGTTTTCCCCAAAAAGGTAAACCCAAATTTATTTGTCCTTCTGGAATGCCTCTTGTATTAATCAAATAATTCATAGCAGTTTCACAGGAGCCATCAGGGTCTCCCGGCGGCGATTGATACAAAGGAGAATTATGTCCCGCATCATTGGTCCAACTGCCATGCATATCGTAGGTCATTGCATTAAAAAAGTCCACATAAAATTGTAAAAAAGAAAAATCATACCATTGACCAGCCCAATTTGAAATAGGTACTGCCATAGTGATAAGTAATTCTGGATCATGAGCATTAAAGACCGAATCAATTTCAGCTATAAGAAAGTTAAGGTTTTGACGGTCCTCATTTGACCATGGATGTTCCCAATCCATATCTATACCATCGTACCCATAGGTATCACAAATATCAATCAAATTATTAATGAACGTCGATCTCAATTGGGCATCGGCAGCAACTGTTGCAAATCCAACGTCGTTTCCCCAACCTCCTAAGGCTAATAAAAATTTTCCACCACCCGCATGAATGGTTTCGCTATGACTTGTATTCAACATATTAGAATAAGATAAGACATTTCCATTTACGTCGGGCCAGGCAAATGCATGATTTACATGCGTCACGACTGATAAATCAATGTTAGAAACGGGAAATTCATTTTGTACCCACTGAGGATAATAACCAACAACTCTTTGGCCAAATAAAGTGCCAAAAATAAAGCAAAGGATTAAAGTTATTTTATTCATGAATCAAATAAAAGCTCCTATGCCTTTATGTTTGTTAAAAAATTAAGGAGTTAATTAGAGTTAATTTTATAAAACATAACACCATCAAATCTTGGTTCTCCATCATTAAATAAATACGACAAAAAATCTACATTTACAGTTTTTTTATGTTCTGATGATGCATGAATCAAATTTGTTTGATCAATCAAATACCCTTCATGGGCAATAACAATGCCCATTTTAAAATATCGTTTTTTTACGAAAGCTACACCACTAACAGCGGGCAAATTTAGCAACATGTTATCCGTAATATTGACAGTTGGAATGAATTGAATTGTTTCATTCGATGACCAATTTAGATTTAAAAATTCCGATCCATCCTGTTTTTTATTGAGTTCAATTTCAACTTTTTCCAAATCAATTTCATGTGCAATAGATGGCGTAATATCTACCGTTCGATCATGGTGCAAAAGCCTATCCGATGTATAATGCCATCGTGAAATGTAAGTAGGTTTTTTTTCTCCATTTTCATCCATTTTATAATGGATATCTACCATAACATCTCGAGCATTTTGCCAAGAGAAACTTTCTGCAAATGCGAGAGTGCTTAAAACATGAACTGTACAATCGGATGAATCAGCACGGAGTAGTGGATCAGGATCTATCCCCGATTCTTCTCCCAAACAAAATAACCCGTAAGGTGTGCCGACGCGCCAAAGGTTTAATGCTTTCATACGATCATGGAAATTGGGGAACCGTTCATGAAATTGGGGTAAATAAAACTCAAATTCTGTTTCTGTAAGCAACCATGGGTCCGGAATAGTGTCTACCCATTTGAAGGGATCCGCCTGTATTGCACAACTTGTGATTAAAAAACTAATCACAAAAATGTATTTTATACCTACCATTTCAATTTGGAATATTCTTCCTTTTCACGGTCATAAAATTAAAGGATAATTTTGTTATTATTCATTTAGATTATGATGAATTCAACATAATTTATACACTATTCTTGTGAGGTATCCAATAATAATCCATCAATTCTATACTCGTATATTATGGCGAAACATCCACTTATAGATTTATTAAGAAAAAAACAATTATTTGATTTTCTTGCAGATCAATACGGTACACCACTTTATATCTATTCTAAAGAACGTTTAATTCACAATATTGATGTACTAGACAAGACATTAAATGATAATTTTGATTCATATCATATTTGCTACACCATTAAAGCAAATAGCAATCCACATTTAATTAAAATCCTCAAAAATGCTGTTCCGTCAATTGGTGCAGACTGTGCTAGCCCTGGTGAAATATATGTGGCAAAAAAAAGTGGAATAAAAAGCAATCAATGTATTTATACAGGGAATTATGAATCACCTGATGATCTAAAATTTGCACTTGAAAATAGAGTCCATATCAATTTAGATGATATTACATCATTTAATCGCATGAAGAAAATTGGTCTCCCAGATGATATAGCGTTTCGACTAAATCCCGGTTTTGGAAAAGGAGCTTTTTCTCAAATCGTGACTGGAGGTAAAAAGTCTAAATTTGGTGTTCCACATTATGATATTGTGGAAGCATACCGACTCGCCAAGGAATCCGGCATTTCAAAATTTGGGATTCAATGTATGACCGGGTCAGGAGTATTGGATCTTGATTATTACCCAAAACTCATCAATGAAATTTTAAAAGCTGTTGGATTGCTTAAAAAAGAATTAGATATCCATATGGATTATATTAGTCTGGGAGGTGGATACGGGATTCCTTACAATGATGATGAAACACCTTTAGATTTCAATAAAGTTTTTCAAAATGTGGCAAATAATTTCCATGCTTACTTCGATGAAAGAAATGAACAAAAACCATCTCTTTGGATTGAACCTGGTAAATCAGTGGTTGGGGATACGGGAATTTTGCTCACCCGAGTCACTGGGATAAAGGAAAGTTATAAATCATTTATTGGTGTGGATGCAGGCATGGAGACATTAATGCGCCCTGCCCTTTATGGGGCTTACCACCGGATTTATAAAGTGGGGGACCCGTATGCACCAAATAACCATAAAGTGGATATTACAGGGCGTATTTGTGAAAATACGGATCGCATTGCAGTGGATCGCGAATTTCCTGATGTAAATGAAGGCGATTTAATTGCAGTCATGGATACAGGTGCGTATTCCTATACAATGTCCCATCAATTTTGCACACGACCTCGGGCTGCTGAAGTTCTTTTGAATGGAAACAATTCAACCTTGATCCGAAAACGGGAAACAATTGAAGATATTTTTTCAGGCTGTGATATCTAGAGTTTATATAATAATAGTACTGGCTGGCTGGTTAATTGGTCAAACTGTTCCGAGTATCCACCAAACCCAATTGGAATACTATAATCAAAATTATATTCTCCCTGAATTAGATAATATAGACCCCATCAGACCAAAAGTTGTACGGGATCGGATACCATCTAGAGAGGTCTTTGGCTATCACCCTTATTGGATGGGGACTTCCTGGCAGAATTATAATTTTGATCTCATTTCTACTTTGGCCTATTTCAGCGCTGAAGCAAACACGAATGGCAGTTTGGGGAATCTTCACGGATGGCCTATTACCGGTCTAATCAACGAGGCGCATGATCACGGTACAAATGTTGTTTTATGTGTCACACTATTTAGTAGCAGTGGAATTGAAACTTTGCTGAACAATACAACCTATCGTCAAAACCTGATCGATAATCTATTGACACAGGTACAAGCAGGAAATGCTGATGGTGTTAATGTTGATTTTGAGTCTTTTCCTGCCTCTCAAAAAGAGAATATGGTTACATTTATTACAGATCTTACTGAAACGTTTCATTCTGAGATTCCCGGTTCACAAGTTACACTGGCCATGCCGGCTGTGGATTGGAATGATGCCTGGGATTATAATGCATTGGCAACAATCAGTGATGGTCTCTTCATCATGGGATACGCATATCATTGGAGTGGAAGTTCTACAGCAGGACCTGTTTCTCCCTTGACCGGCCCCGGATACACACTCACCTGGACAGTTCTGGATTATTTGGAAAAAACCAATTTTCAAGCAGACAAATTGATCTTGGGCATACCTTACTATGGCTACGAATGGCCAACTACATCTAGCGCACCAGGTGCAGCAACTACGGGAGCTGGAGTTTCAAAAACTTACTCTGAAATGGAACCACTTGCCCTTTCCTTTGGAAAACAATGGCATGAATCTTCCCAAACGCCCTGGTATTATTACCAAGATTCAAACTGGAATCAAGGGTGGTATGATGATAGCCTCTCTCTTTCATTGAAATATGATTTTGCCCTATATCATAATCTGAAAGGCATCGGCATGTGGGCATTGGGCTACGACGGTACCAACCCGGAACTGTGGGAACTCCTTTATGCCAAATTTAGTGGAGGACAACCTCCCACTTCTCCAACTGATCTTTCTATTAAAAATATTGGGGGAGGTGAAATTCAACTTGATTTTAGCGGTGCAAGCGGGGCCGATGAATTTATTGTTTTAAGAGATTATCTTGAAATAGAATATGATATTGACACTATTGGTATTTTTTCCGAAAACCCAATATTAATTAGTGATTTAACCGAAGAAGAAACATATTTCATTAAAGTCGTTGCAACAAATATCTTTGGGAATAGTGACCCAACTGAAATGCTGGGTGTAGTTCCAACGGATGAGTCAATTTCTTGCTTAATTGTGAATGGGTTTGATAGAATGGCAGGGACAAATAATACGTTTGATTTTATTCGCCAACATGGTAGTGCACTGCATATAGCAGGATATTCATTTGATTCGGCGTCCAATGAAGCAGTGATAAATGGAAACATTTTGTTAACCGATTACAATTATGTCGATTGGATTCTTGGCGAGGAGGGAACATCCACCAGTGCTTTTACGGGTGCAGAGCAAATCCTAGTGAAATCTTTTTTAGAAAGTGGAAGATTTTTATTCGTCTCCGGATCAGAAATTGGTTATGACCTTTCCGGACAAGGGAGTACATCGGATCACCAATTTTATACTAATTATTTAAAAGCAGATTATATCTCCGATGCCGCTGGTAGTAATGTTTATAGTGGATATGGTGTTAATAATAGCATCCTGGACGGAATTGCAGGGATTACCTTTGATGATGGTTCCCAAGGTACCTACGATGTTGATTGGCCCGATGGAATTTTTCCGGTAGGAGACGCTTCGATTTGTGCAAAATATGACGGGGTGAATTATTCAACACAAGGTGGCCTGGGAGTTGAATATGTAGGCACATTTGGATCAGGAAATGTAGATGGTGGGTTGGTATATCTTGCAGTTGGATTTGAGACAATTTACCCAGAATCTAAAAGAAATGAGCTTATGATGGAGATTATGAATTTGTATCAATCACAACTGGAAATTGGAGATAATTTACCAACCCCAATGCCATCTTCCCTTGTAATCGATAAATTATATCCCAATCCAACTAATACTTCCTTCACAATTAAATTTTCATCAATATTAAACGAAACAATTATAATAACCATTACAGATATTTTGGGTAGAGTTGTGAAACAATCAACCCTGACTTCAATCCAAAATAAATCCAGTTTTACCTGGGACGGGTTAGATCAAAAAGGTCAACCAAGTCCGACAGGCTTATATTTAGTTTCTATCAGTAATGGGAAAACAATTGAATCCAGGAAAGTTACTTTATTAAAATGATCCACCGGATTTCCTTTCTCCTTTTTCTCACTTTCTTTTTTGCACAAGAAAATCGCTCATCTATTCATCAAGAGCAGTTGAAACACTTTAATAAAAAACCATCACCCCCTGTTGAAAAAATTCATGTTTTAACAGGCTTGGATGTGCTG
>CAZYLQ010000086.1:0-7338 GCA_964648395.1 uncultured bacterium
ACCAACATTGGTGAATTTGTAAAAACAATTCGGGAAGATACACCGGATGACTTGCAGTACCTCATTACCGATACGTTTGAAAAGATTACCCTTTACGAAAACAAAGCAAAAGAAGCTTCAGCAGTTGAGAATGGAGACGGAACGTTTACAGTTACTATGGAAGTGGAAGCGAAAAAAGTCTACTCCGACAGTTTA
Organism: uncultured bacterium; assembly: GCA_964648395.1. Classification (GTDB taxonomy): domain Bacteria; phylum Fidelibacterota; class Marinisomatia; order Marinisomatales; family UBA1611. Next base: position 196 of record CAZYLQ010000086.1, read on the forward strand.
GGAAATCAAACCAATGCAGAACTCAATGATTGGTTGGAGATCGGTGTTTTAGGTGAAACGCTGGTTAATGGAGATATGGAAGAAATCCCGATCTATTTGGAAAAAGTGTTAATTGCAGATTCGTTGACAACCTTTACGGTTCAGGTGGATCAAAAGCCAATCAAGGCTGGGATTGACCCCATGCACAAATTTGTGGATCGTGATTCGGATGATAACCTGGTACGGGTAATCATTGAAGACGGAAAAAAATCACAATAATATTTAAACTAATTTTAATTCCATATTATTTAAGATAAGAGTATGAAAATTTTAGATTTTAATTTTTACAATTAGACATATTGGTGCAACTGAATAAATGAATCAATCCAAATGCTTTATTCCACTAATAGCGGTTTCATTAATTATTTTATCTGGCTGTTCATCATCTATCCCGGAACTTAATTATACTCCAGCAGAGCAATACTCATTAGATAAATACTTATATTCGGTTGATCTGACCCGGATCAAGAATGACAAGGCCTATGTTCATCTCCATTGTCCAGGATTGAATCAGGATACGGTTATATTCCATTTCCCAAAAACAATTCCGGGCACTTATAAAGAATTGGACTATGGCGAAATGATTGATTCCATTGAGCCAAAGGATCACGATGGAAATCTTTTATCTGTTGAAAAAATCGGAAAAAATATTTTTCAGATTACTGGTGCACGGGATCTAACCATGATTCATTACTGGGTCGATGATACTTGGGATCACCCAAAAGCAATGAAGCGAATTTGGCCTATGGGTGGAACCAATATTGAGAAAGATGAGAACTTTGTGATTAATGCGTCAGGTTGGTTTGGATTTTTTGACGGGTTGGAATTAGTGCCTATCCAAGTTTCATTGACTCAACCCGAAGGAATGAGAGCCTTTACAGCATTGCCTGTAGAATCTAAATTTGAAAATACAATTGTTTTCAATGCCCGGGATTACCACCAATTGATCGATTGTCCTATTATGGTTTCGGAATCGGACACCGCCACTTTCATGGTAGCCAACACAAAAGTATACATAGAAACCTACTTTAATGGTGAAGAATATGGATATGCAGATTTGATCAAAAAAGAGATTCAGCCATCTATGGAAGCGGTGGCTACCTTCACAGATTCTCTTCCTGTGGATGAATACCATTTTATCATGTACATCCGGGATGGCCGGGAATTCATGAAAACTCTACAATCGAAAGAAATTGGCATTATTACGAAAGCTAAAACTGCCATAAAAAATATTACCCTGTTTGGCATGGGTGCACTGGAACATGGTAATTCATCCTTTTATGTCTTAACAGATTTTGGGGATTCTTCTTATACATCTATGATCAAACGGGTGGCTCTCCATGAATTCATGCACATTTTCACACCATTGAACCTTCATAGCGAATATATAGGAGAATTTGATTATGTGAATCCTAAAATGTCAAAACACCTTTGGCTGTATGAAGGCATTACAGAATACTTTGCTTATCTGATCCAAGTTCAGTCTGGTTTAATAACACCTTTGGATTTTTTTGCAGAACAAATGGGTGGGAAGATTCGACGTGCTTCTAGATATCCAGAAACAAAAATTCCTTTTACTGAAATGAGCGAAGGAGTTTTTAAGAAAAAATATGGCCGTCATTATCGGCAAGTTTACCAACGAGGCGCCCTCATGGGATTATTGCTCGATATTGAGATTATTCGCCTTACAAATGGTAAAAAAACATTGAAAGATATTGTGCTGGAGTTGGCTTCAAAATACGGACCAAACCAATCATTTGATGAAGAAACCTTTTTTGATGAGTTTACTTCATTAGTCCACCCTGAACTTCGTCAGTGGTTTGCAGACTATGTTGAAGGAACCATTCCGTTGGATATTGAAGGAGGGCTATCGCAAATTGGTGTTGAATATTCTAAAAAAGGGAAACACCAAGTGCCTAAGCGAATTCTGAAGGATTATGGTTCAAAAGAACATCGTCTCTCATTTGGAAAGTATAAAAAAGTGAAAAAAGTGGGTAAAAAGGATCCGATTGGTTTCAAAGTAGATGACAAGATAGACACAGATAAAATTCGTGAAAAATTTTATGATAATAATGGGTTTCCAATGCAAGAAGGAACAGATGTCAAAATCACTGTAAAACGAGATGATAAAATAATTGAGCTTCCCTATGCTTTAGAATTAAAAGAAAGAAAATATAAACATCGTTTACAAATCATAAAAGAACAGTCGGAGACTCAAAATAAATATTATTTGGTTTGGTTAGGAAATAAAAAGTAAACAGGATTCTTTTATAAATGGTGGTATTCATTGTAAATTCAATCTCGCCTAATTACTATAAAACGACATATTTACGGGGGATTCGTACATGTCAAATTGGAATAAAAATCAATTCATTGAGCATCTTCGGGATAATTGTAGCCGAGAGGTTGCGAAGGTTGGTGTCTCCATTATCGATTTTTCAGAACGGCACGCAGATGACATTTCCTGGGGAAGAGGAGGAGATCATGGAACGCTCACTTTTAGATGTAATTCAGATGAGGGTCCATTGCCACTTTTCCATATGACATCCACGGGGCAATTGAACCTGCAAATCAACTTTATGCGACATAAAGAGATTCCACCTATGGTTATCCGTGATATTGTTTTAAAATTGGAATCAAACTTCCTACGAGATTATAATCCAGTTGAATATCCAAGTGATGTTTTTGTGCCTATGGATGAATTATTTCATACCGAAAACCAGGTTGAAAAATTCCTTAAAACTATGGAAGGATGTACATATAGACTTAAACAGTAAGTTTTTTAAAAAAATCACCTTTAGGGCCCTGTCTCGATTATCGGGATGGGGTTTTTTTTGTGACAAACTGGAACTATATTTTTGAGATTAGTTAATTCCATCTAACAACCTATTTTTGAATTTATGAAAATATATCTTACACTATTATTATTGATTGAATTATTGGTCGGGTCAACTGGATCTATATCCGGACACATCCGTGATGCATCTACTCATCAGCCTTTGATAGGTGTTAATGTAATGGTGAAAGGTACCAGCATGGGAGCAGCGACCGATCAATTTGGAAATTTTATTTTAGATGATGTACCTGTTGGGAGTTATACTATTTATGTATCAATGATTGGCTATAAATCTGTGAATCGATCTAATGTTCATGTTGTACCAAAACGTACTACAACAATTAATTTTAGTCTGAATCAGAGTGTACTTGAAGGAGATGGTGTTGAAGTAACAGCAACATATTTTGAAAAAATAAAGGATGCGGTTACAAGTAGTAGAACAGTAGATATTGAAGAAATTCGTTCAGACCCGGTTGGGAGTTATGATATTATGACCATGATGCAGGCATTACCTTCCGTAGTGTCCGGATCAGATCAGAGCAATGAAATTATTGTTCGCGGCGGTTCCCATGGAGAAAATTTATTTGTTATGGATTTCTTGGAAATTCCGTATCCAAATCATTATCCGGAGCAGGGAAAGGGTGGCGGACCAATAACCATGGTTGATACAGAATTTATAGAACGGATTGATTTTTATGCAGGGGCTTTTCCTGCGAGATATGGCGAAAAACTTTCATCCGTAATGGATGTGACACTTAGGGAAGGGAATATTCATTCCCACCATCAACAAATGGATATAAATATGGCAGGTTTTGGATTTACTTTTGAAGGCCCTTTATCTCCAAAATCTTCCTATCTTTATTCCTTGAAACGATCTTTTCTTGATTTTGTAATATCTTCCACAGGCATGCAGGCAATTCCAGAGTATTGGTCCAGTCAAGGCAAAATTGCATACCATTTGTCCCCCACTCAAAAAATCTATATCAATTTTATTGGCGGTATTGATGAGATTAATATTGAAGGAGAAGACAATCCGCAGCTTCGAGGTGCAGAAAATGTGGATTATTCATCCTGGCAGACCACATTAGGTGTGACATACAAAAACCTGTTTTCAAAAAAGGGGTATTTTCAAAGTTCAATTGGAAGATCTTTAGTACACCTGAACACGAATGTATATGAATTGAATGACAATCCATCTCGGAATTACTATTACCGGAATAATGATTTGGAAAGCGATTATTCTTTTCGTAGCGAGGTCGTTTATAAATTATTTGATAACGTGGAAATTAGTTCCGGTCTATCAGCAAAACTTGTGAAGTTGGATTTTGATAATTGGTACAAAGCAAATCCTATATATTTATATGGATATTCATTAAATGAATCTGAGATTCCTGAATTAATAACAAAAGAAAACTTCTATTCAACCTATTTCGAGGAGCAATATATCTTTTCAATCATTGATTCAATTGGTACGGTAGATACAATAAAAACGAATGCTTTATTGGAGTATAACAAAGTTGGCGGATTTTTTCATTTTAATTTAAATCCACTTCAAAAGGTAGAAATATCCATTGGCGGTCGTTTTGATTTTATGACTTTCACGAATGAATCTGATTTTTCGCCAAGATTAGGATTTAAATATCATCTTTCACCGATTTGGAAATTTAACCTTTCTGCAGGCCGATATTTTCAAGCACCGTTTAACAATCAATTAAATTCAACGCGAGGAACCCCATCTGAATTGGCAAATTATTTCACGGATCAAATCGTGGGCGGTTTCGAATACTTTCTTTCTTCCGATACTCGGCTCACCATGGAATATTATATAAAGGATTACGCAGATATGGTGACATTTGAAATGTTAACTGGTTCAGATGGCAGGGATAGCCTGAATTGGTATAACCGAATCAATGCTGGGGAAGGCCGTTCAAGAGGGTTGGAAATATACCTTCAGAAAAAATATTCCAATAATTGGTATGGCTCATTTTCATGGTCACATTCAATTTCAGAAGGAGTGGATCCGCGAACAGAAGAATATTATCCCTGGGACTTTGATTATGGAGATGTAATGAATCTGGTTGGCGGATACAAAATACGTTATACTGATTTTGACTGGTACAACAGTTATAAAAATTCATGGATAGCAAAGGCATTTTCCTGGTTGCCTTTCATGCCAAGTGATGAATATGAAATAAGTATAAAGTATCGTTACATGGGTGGTCGGCCTTACACACCTGAACAGTATGATCACAATACTCGAGATTGGTATTCAGATGCTGATGTACCATGGAATACATACAGATACGGTCATTATAGCAGGATTGATCTCATGCTTCAGCAAAGGTTTCATTTCGAAAAAATGAATCTGGTTTCATTTTGGAATATTGGCAATGTATTAAACAGATCAAATCCTTGGGAATACATTTATAAGGATGATGGGACAAAAGAAATGAGTTGGCAGTATAAAACATTTCCTGTAGGTGGATTAATTTTAGAATTTTAAAGTAACATCCTTCACAAAGTAATCTTTCTTAAGAATCGGACTATATAAGTTAAAAAGTGAAAATTAAGTAAATTCAGTTTAGCTCTCGTTAATTAATCGATGAAAAAAATAATCTTAGTCCTAGTTCTTTTCCCTTCTCTTTTCGCAACGGATCGATTCGAAGGTGAATTGCCTATTGGTTTAACGGAAGAAGAAAAAACCAGAATTCATGAGATTTACAATATGGGCCGCGAAACAGATCCACCCCCGGGACTAATTCGAAATATTGCTGAATATGAAAGAATGGAAGGTGTTTTGATTCGCTATCCTTTTGGGATTTCCACAGCCTTGATTGCTGAAATGAGCGAAGATGTAACCGTCTATTGCCTGGTTTCATCCAGCCAGCAGAATTCTGCTAATTCTTCCATGACAAATGGTGGCGTGAATATGGAAAATGTTGTTTATATCACAGGATCTACAGACAGTTACTGGACCCGAGATTATGGCCCCTGGTGGGTTGTAGATGGAAACAGGGATGTATCTGTTGTTGATTTCACCTACAATCGTCCTCGTCCTAATGATAATCAGGCCCCGTTAAAAATGGCGAACTATTTAGATGTGCCTTATTTTGCGTCAGATATTGTTCATGCCGGCGGGAATTACATGACAGATGGTATGGGCATCTCCGCATCAACGGATCTTGTATATGTGGAAAATTCTATTCCAAATTCACAGGTACTCCAGATTATGGAAGATTATTATGGAATTGAGACCTACCATGTATTAGATGACCCTAATAACACTTACATTGATCATATTGATTGCTGGGGAAAATATTTAAGCCCAACGAAGGTTCTTATCCGGGAAGTGCCTGCGAGCCATGCTCAATTTGATGAAATTGAAGCGACCGCCACTTATTTCGGAAATTCTACGAACGAATGGGGGGAACCCTGGGAGGTTTACCGAGTCTGGACTCCCAACGACCAGCCTTACACAAATTCATTGATTTTGAATGAAAAAGTATTGGTTCCTGTCACCGGAAGCAGTTGGGATGATGAAGCATTAACAGCATATGAAGAAGCCATGCCTGGTTTTGATATTTTACCTTTTACCGGATCATGGGAATCCACGGATGCTTTACATTGCAGGATAAAAGGGATTCCAGATCTGGAGATGCTCCAGATTTTTCACAATCCCATTAACGACAGTACCGAAGCAATTGATAATGGATATCCCGTGGAAGTCATTATTGATGACTTAAGCGATGCAGGATTAATTGAAGATTCCATCAAAGTTTTTTGGAAAAATCCGAACGTGAATGATTGGAATTCAGAATACCTTTATGTATCTGATGTTCCGGAAGAGTCCAACACTTGGTCAGGATGGATTCCAACGCAGGAAGAGGGAACGATACAATATTATATTCAGTCTGCTGATTCATCCGAACGAATTGAAAATAGTCCACTGGCTGGTTGGCATGAATTTTGGGCATTGCCTCCGAATACCTGTTTGGAATGGGATTTAGGTGACATGAATAATTCGGGCAACATTGATATTTTTGATATTCTGCTCTTGGCTGATTATGTTAATTCCGGCTATTTTCCCGGTAGTTGTCCACAAACAGTTTCAGATATAAACAGTGATGGGAATTTGAATGTAATTGATGTGATTGTTCTGGTGAATATGATTATTTATCCGTGATTTTTCAGGTAACTGGCTGAACTAATATTCTTTCTTTAATTTCTTACTGATTTTACCACTCCAGCAGATAGAAAAATATGTCAGA
>CAZYLQ010000087.1:0-7237 GCA_964648395.1 uncultured bacterium
TGCGTATGGAGGAAATTCAGCAAAGTATAAAGATCTGTAGGCAGTCACTAGATAAAATGCCAACTGGAGATGTGAGTATTGATCCAGATTTGGGGTTCAGTCTCCCTCCCAAAGATGAAGTTTATAACTCTATTGAGGGTTTGATTTATCATTTTGAAGTTACCATGCCAAACAGAGGCATGACACCACCTGTTGGTGAAGCCTACGTAGCAACGGAATCACCTAATGGTGAGCTAGGATATTATATTGTAAGTGATGGAACCCGTACACCCTATCGTGTTCGAACAAGGCCACCATCACTGATGAACTATTCAATATTTTCAAAGCTGATTGAAGGCCATATGCTTTCAGATGCTCCAGCGATACTTGGAAGTTTTAATGTTATCGCAGGAGAATTGGATCGATGAAATCCAACGGTAAACCCAAGCCAAGATTTACCTTTGAAGAACCGGGAAGAGTAGAACAAATCTTTTCCCAGTATCCAGATAAAAAATCTGCTACTCTGCCGTTGCTACATTTAGCGCAATCGCAGGAGGGCTATATTTCTAAAAGTGTAATTGACAGTATTGCTGAATTGGTTGATTGTCACCCAGCTGTTGTGATGGATTGTGTGTCTTTTTATACCATGTTCTATACAAAACCTCAAGGTCGAAATATCATTCAAGTTTGCCAGACTCTTTCCTGTAGCTTAAATGGTGCTGATGAATTAGTAGATCATGTAACGGATAAATATAAAATCAAACCTGGTGAAACAACGGCCGATGATCGGTTTACTCTTATGAAAGTTGAATGCTTAGGTTCTTGTGGAACTGCGCCGGTTGTACAAATGAATAAAGAATATCATGAAGATTTATCTAAACAAAAATTTGATAAATTACTCGAGTCCTTTGAATGAATACGTTTAAACCAGTTCTCACAGAGTATATCGATCAAAAAGATTGTCATACGCTCCCATTTTACAAAAGTATTGGAGGATATACTGCTTTAGAAAAAGTGCTGACGATGAACCCTGAAGATGTTACCCAAGAAGTGAAAGATTCGAACCTTCGTGGTAGAGGCGGTGCAGGTTTTTCAACCGGGATGAAATGGGGATTTATTCCTAAGGATTCCAATAAACCTAAATATCTGATCAATAACGCGGACGAAAGTGAACCGGGGACTTTTAAGGATCGATTGCTGATGAATAAAGCGCCCCATCAAATGTTGGAAGGTATGATCATTGCTGCATATGCCATCGGTTGTCATACATCTTTCATTTACATTCGTGGAGAATTTTATCAAGAATATAAGTTATTGGAACAAACGATAGCGGAAGCATATGATAATAATATTCTGGGCCAAAATATTCTTGGTTCAAATTATAGTTTAGATATTGTGAATCATCGTGGAGCAGGAGCTTATATATGCGGAGAGGAAACCGGGTTGCTTGAGTCTCTTGAAGGTAAACGAGGCTGGCCAAGAAATAAGCCACCTTTCCCAGCTATCGAAGGTTATCTCCAAAGTCCTACAATAGTAAATAATGTTGAGACCCTGTCTTGTCTTCCTCATATTATAAACCGTGGTGCTAGTTGGTTTAAATCTATCGGCCCTGAAAAAGGGCCAGGCCCAAGACTGTTTTGTGTTTCAGGAAGCGTTAATAATCCCGGTGTTTTTGAAGAACCTATGGGTGTTTCTCTAAAAGATTTGATTTTTGATAGGGCAGGCGGGATACCAGATGGCAAACAATTGAAAGCGGTTTTTCCTGGTGGTTCATCATCGGCGATTCTCATGGCTAATGAAGCTATGGATGTGATGATGGATTTTGAAGAACTGGTAGAAAAGGGTAGTATGCTGGGATCAGCGGGCATCATTGTTATGGATGAAACAGTAGATATGGTGCAGGCTTGTCTCAATATCGCGCGTTTTTATGCGCATGAATCCTGTGGTCAATGTACGCCCTGCAGGGAAGGAACTTCCTGGCTGGTGATGATGCTCACACGTTTAATTAACGGTGGCGGCAAACCTGGTGATATCGATATGCTTTTGGAGATTACAGATAATATTGGTGGTCTTATCGATTTTTCAAAAGGAAGTTTTGGTAAGACCATTTGTCCGTTCGGCGAAGCGGTTGCTTGGCCAGTAAGAAGTTTTGTAGAAAAGTTTAAAGGCGAATTCATGGAATATTTGCCTCAAGAAAAGGTAGTTGCTTAATGCCACTATTAAAAATAGATGGTAAAGAGTTTGAAGTTAAAAGCGGAACTACGGTTTTGCAAGTAGCCAAGGCGAATGGAATAGAGATACCTCATTATTGTTACCACCCAGCTCTTGAGATCGTAGGTAGCTGTCGCATGTGTTTAGTGCAGGTAGAGGGTATGCCCAAGTTGCAAGTATCATGTAATACTTTTGTTAGCGATATTTCTTCAGATCGTAAAGTAGATGGTAAGTATGATATGGTGGTGCATACTCAGAATGATCTCGTTGTACAAGAGAGAAAAAATATACTGGAATTTCTACTTTTAAATCATCCACTCGATTGCCCCGTATGTGACCAAGCCGGTGAATGTTATCTTCAAGACTACTCTTTTAAATTTGGAAATGCTCATAGTCGATTTGACGAAAATAAAAGGGTACGTCCAAATGAATTTCTAGGCTCTCAGATCGTTATTAATCATAATCGCTGTATTATGTGCAGCCAATGTGTCCGGTTTACACAAGAGATTTCAGGTACCAGTGAATTATTTGTTGAAGCACGGGGATACAACTCAAAAATAGCAGTTCTGGAAGACAACCCTCTTGATAATCTTTTGGCCGGGAATGTTGCGGATATTTGCCCGGTAGGTGCACTATTAAGTACCGACTACATCCATAAGAATCGTATCTGGAACCTGAAAAAGCAACCATCTGTATGTCAGGATTGCAGTGTTGGATGTAATGTTGATGTTTTTTCTCAAACAGATCAAATTTTACGATTAACAGCAAGAGAGAATCTTGATGTAAATGGTTACTTCATGTGTGATATTGGGCGATATGGTTTTCATCGTTATGAAGAAATCGATCGAGTTCTTCAGCCAATGGTTCGAAAGGGTGATTCATTTGAATCTGTAGATTGGGAAACAGCGATTCAAAAAACAGTTGATTTAATAAAGAAAAATAAAAGTAAAGCTGCCGGTATTGTGTCCCCTTTCCATACCAATGAATCGAATTTTTTACTTGGGCAAATCTTTAAAGATGTCTTGGGCTCGCTCCCACCAATAACAGGTGAAGAGATCACTTACCCGTCGGGATTTCGGATCAGTGCCGACCGTTCACCAAATGCTAGGGGAATGAATGATATTTGCGAAGGGGTGGTTGAAGATCTGGCAAGTGAAATTGAAACGCAGGGTATTCGCACTTTATTTATTTTGGATGATGGTATAGATAGAGAATTAGATGATAAGTGGAAAAAAATTATTGGGGAGATGGATTCTGTTATTGTCTTGAGCTATGCTATGACAGATTTGGCCAAGTTAGCCCATGTTGTTCTGCCAGGACATGCGCCATTGGAACGGGAGGGGACGGTTACTAATGACAAAGGCAGAATCCAGTGGCTGCGCCCATCCTTGCCCGTAAAAGTCGAATCGAAGCCAGATTGGGAAATATTAATGTTGGTTAGAAATGCCTTAGATAGAAAGACAGAGCACTTTGTTGAAATAGGTGAAGTGATGAAAAAAATGGGTGAAAAATTTGAAAATTATGCTGGTATTACCTTTTTCAAAGTTGGAGATCAAGGTTATTCAATAAACGGTAAAATCAGTTGATGGATTTATTAGGTTTTACAATTATTGTTGTTAAAGTATTGGTTGTATTTGCAGCTACCATGCTGGGTGTGCTTGTGATGATTTATGCGGAAAGGCGTGTTTCTGCTTTTATGCAAGATAGAGTTGGCCCCAACCGTGTTGGACCCAAAGGAGTACTGCAGCCCATTGCGGACGGTATCAAATTTTTAATGAAGGAGGATTTAGTCCCAGAAAGAGTCGATAAACCTATTTTTATTCTTGCTCCTGCAATCCTTTTAATTCCAGCACTTATGACCTTTGCAGTGATCCCATTTGGTTCTTCCATCAACCTTTTTGGACGGGAGATTGCTCTTCAAGTGGCTGATGTAAACGTGGGTATTTTGTATGTACTAGCGCTTACTAGTATTAGTGTTTATGGTATTGTGTTGGCAGGATGGTCTTCCAATAATAAATATTCTTTACTTGGAGGCTTACGTTCTTCTGCCCAGTTAATCAGTTATGAATTAGCGATGGGATTGGCAGTGGTTAGTATTATTCTTTTGGCGGGATCGTTGAGATTGAATGATATTATTACTGATCAGCAAGGTTCGTTTTTTTCTTGGAATATTTTTAGACAACCGTTGGCTTTCCTCATATTTCTTATTGCCGTTTATGCTGAAACCAACCGATTACCCTTTGATCTTTCAGAAGCAGAACAAGAATTGGTTGGTGGATACCACACCGAATACAGCAGTATGAAATTTGCTATGTTTTTTATGGCTGAATATGCCAATATGATTACAGCTGCAGCCTTGACTGTTACGCTGTTCTTCGGAGGTTGGGATGTCCCTTTATTAGATGAAGGTTCTTTGGGTTTGTTTGGTACGTTGCTATCGGTGCTGTCCTTTATTTTAAAAATGTCATTTTTTTTATTTCTGTTTATTTGGGTTCGATGGACATTTCCACGTTTTCGCTATGATCAGCTGATGCGACTTGGATGGAAAGTCATGCTACCATTAGCTCTTTTCAATATTTTTCTCACAGGCGGATATCTCACTATAAAGGCATTAGGCTGATGGGAACAATAATCAAATCTTACGAGCCTACTTTTTGGGACAAGTTGTACCTGCCGGCTTTGTTGCGTGGACTAATTGTAACATTTCGTCATTTTTTTCGTAAAAACGTCACCATCCAATATCCGGACCAAAAACACATACCTCCTGAGGGATACAGGGGCTTACATCGGTTAAATAAGTTTCCAGAAGGTCGAATTAAATGTGTGGCCTGTGAAATGTGTTCTGCTGCATGTCCCGCAGACTGTATTCATATTATTCCAGGTCCTTCACCTTGGGATGAAGGAAATGAAAGATACCCGGTACGGTTTGACATTGATTTGTTACGATGCATTTTCTGTGGTTTTTGCGAAATGGCCTGTCCAGAAGAAGCAATTGAGTTAACAGAGATTTATGATTTTTCCGATTATACACGGGATGATCTAGTTATTGATAAGGAAGGCCTACTGGAAGTTTATGACCTAACTAAAGATCAAAACTATTACACCAAAAACAATCTAAGTAAAGCCTCTTCTGTCGATACACCTATAGACACCTAAAAACATAAACTCATGTCATTATCGCTACTATTTTACTGCGTAGGTGGAATTGCAATTGGATCAGCTGTTTTTGTTGTATTGAATCGTAATGCAGTATACAGTGCCATTTCATTGGTCCTTTGCTTTTTTTCTTTGGCAGTTATTTACCTTCTTTTGGAAGCATATGTTATCGCCGTATTAGAAATTTTTATATATGCCGGTGCTATCATGGTGTTATTCCTTTTTGCGATCATGCTACTCAACCTGGGCAGGGAAGATGCCTTGCCAAACCTTAATTATTTACAGCGTGCTACATCGCTGCTCTTGGTGCTTCTTTTTTTTGTTGGAATTTTTCTGTTAATGATAGGTGATCAAGGATTATTTCCTCAGCCAACTGAGCAATTTGTAGCTGGGGGCATTTATCCATTGGGAGAAGCGCTCTTTTCAAAATATTTATTACCCTTTGAAGTCGCTTCACTATTATTACTTGTTGCATTAATTGGCACAGTTTATTTAGCGAAAAGAAAAGTATAATGATTGTACCTCTTGAACATGTTGTTGTATTGAGTTTGATCATTTTTTCCATTGGGGTTCTAGGCGTCTTATTTCGGCGTAATGCTATTACTATTTTTATGTCTATTGAACTTATGCTAAATGCGGTCAACCTGGCTCTGGTCGGGTTTTCTCGTTATCACAACAGTGTAGATGGTCAAGTCTTTGTTTTTCTTGTTATGACATTGGCTGCAGCTGAGGTAGCGGTAGGACTGGCAATTATTATCGCCCTCTATCGGAATCGCCAGACAGTCAATATTGATGAAATTAATTTGATGAAGAATTAGAAAGTAATCGTGGAAACTATTGTATCTATAAAGCCTCTTATGGCAGTTCTTGTCTCTTCTATAGGAGCCTTGTTTATAATTGGTACTGGGAAAAAACCAAACTTGAGGGAATCTTGGTCTATTATTGCTGGTGTTTTAAAACTTACAATTATATTATCTATGATTCCGGCTGTTGTTTATGATAAAAAGATAATTTCCTATTCACTTTTTAATATTCTGCCTGGAATCGAAATTGGCTTCAGAGTTGATGCCTTTGGTCTATTATTCGCGATGGGCGCTTCCATACTTTGGATTGCAACTTCTTTCTATTCGATTGGTTATATGCGATCGACCAATGAGCACTCGCAAACACGTTATTTTACCTGTTTTGCAGTAGCGCTTTCAGCCACAATAGGTGTTGCATTTTCAGCGAATCTCTTTACGATGTTTCTTTTCTATGAGGTTTTAACAATCATTACCTACCCATTAGTGGCGCACAAAGGTACTCCAGAAGCAAAAGCAGGTGGAAGGAAGTATGCCATTTATTTACTTGGAGCAGCCAAAGCTTTTTTGGTCGCAGCTATCATCCTTACTTATAATTTGACAGGTACACTTGAGTTTTCCAAAGACGGAATTTTTCCTGCCATTGTTCAGTCAGCTAATCCTGAATTGCTTTATATTATTTTTGTCCTTTTTCTTTTTGGATTTGCAAAGAGTGCAGTCATGCCTTTGCACAGTTGGCTACCAGCCGCAATGGTTGCTCCCACGCCAGTCAGTGCACTGCTTCATGCTGTTGCCGTTGTCAAAACAGGAGTTTTTACTGTGCTTCGTGTTATATTTTTTGTTTTTGGCGCAGACTTGATGTTGGACATTGGTGTAGATGTGTTCATAATCACATTTGCATCGGTTACTATAATCGCTGCCTCTATTATTGCTCTGAGCATGGATAACCTGAAGGCGAGGTTGGCTTTTTCGACAATCAGCCAACTTTCTTATATTATTTTGGGCGCCGCCTTACTTACACCAAGCGCAATGGTGGGAGGCATAATTCATATTACTAATCATGCCTTTTCAAAGATTACTCTCTTTTTCTG
>CAZYLQ010000088.1:0-3987 GCA_964648395.1 uncultured bacterium
AACACTGGATGTAATGGAAATGATTTCATTCCCTTTATTATATTGATCATCACAACTCCAAAAAGCAAATCCAATTAACAGTATTAATGGTATAATTCGATTATTCACTCGGAAATCTACAAATGATTCCGCAAACAAAAAATCCAACGGATGTATGAGACATAATCCATATAGTTTTATAAGAATTTTGGAATAAGCATTCCCGTCTGTTTTTTATATTCTGCCCACTCGGGATGGCGGGACATAGACGCTTCTTTCTGAAGGATGTTAACCAGGAAAACTCCGATCCAGACCCAGGCTAAAATGGCCCATGGTATCCAATGTTGTACTATCAAAGCATAAGAAGCATAAAGCATGATCTCTCCCAGATAATTTGGATGGCGAATATATTTGAAGAGCCCTTCACGGATAAGTCCGCGGTGGTATTTCAAGGTGAAATATTTCTGGGAGTCAGCACTCATCATAATGACCACGCCCATGGTATGTAGCGATATTGCAGCGGCTAAAATAGTTATACTTGCCATTTTATGGTCAGGCCCCAGTATATCAGAAATTAGCAGAAAGGGGAAAACCCAGTATGGACCCAAAACTAACACAAATGCCATCAGTCCGCCGCCAAGGGTCACTTTCTTCTCCCATTTTTTGTCAGGAAATGCAAAATGCTTCAACATCCAGCAAAACCCATACATCCCATGCAGAGCCAGATACACATTTGCTGATAGAGAAAAATTCTGATAATAATTCATTAATAAAAGAATAAAGAAAAAGGTGCCTGTCTTTTGGAAATTTATCACCCAAGCCAGCTTCAGTATTTGGGGTCCGCCTAAAAATCTTTCCGTAATGTATCTAGAAAAACGGGCCCAATGGAACCATAAGGGTATATTTGTTTGTTGATCATTCATATTACCATCCTTTTATTTAATTACTACAATTTGAATTAATGAAATGGGCATAATTATTGAACCAGAATATATATCGCAACTATAAAAAAATACCCCGTTTATTCTCTATGGCTTTGTATGCCAGTAAGCAAGTCCAATGAAAACAAATTGAAATGGCAATCTTCCCCAAGCGATAATAGGCGTTGTATCCATGGCAGCACCATTTGTTAAGGCCAAATAAATATTTGCAGGGTATACTGCAATTAATAAAAGGATCAGACCCCAGCCAGCTACAAACCTCGTTTTTGGAATCATTAACAGAATCCCGAACAGGATCTCAAAGAAACCACTAACGTACACTAAGGCCATTTTAAATGGAAATATGGGTGGAACAATACGAATAAACCAGGCAGGATCCTGAAAATGTTTCACTCCTGCAACTATATAGAATAAACCCATAATGTAAACAGTTGCAGATTTATAATTCATAGATTACCATTATATTCAATCAATTTTACCCATTATCCCACAAATACCCCCCACCACCCACGAATGTGGGGCTTGATATTATGAAAAGGGTATGATTATTTTAACAATACCATCTTTTTGGCTTGCCTAAACTGCTCTGCATCAATCGTATACAAATAAAGCCCTGCTGATACCGGCTGGCCTACATTATTTGTAGCATTCCATTGGATTGATTTATAACCGGTATTTTGCTGACTACTAACCAGATTGTTTACAATCCTGCCCATCATATCATAGATGGTAATTTTAACAAAGGCATCTTTAGGCAAGTCGTAGCGGAAAGTTGTGGTGGGGTTAAATGGGTTGGGATAATTTTGGTAGAGTGCATATTGAAGTGGCATATTATCCCGATGAGTTGCAAGTATGGCTTCACACCCAATACCAAAAGCACCCATATCGGCCTCATATTCACCCATACCTACACAGGGAGAGTTTTCTGCCAAGGTGAAATCAGTACTGTCTGATAAACAAAATAATGGATCATTGTCTATATTCCCATCCAGCCAGTGTAAAACACCCTGTGCATTAATTCCATCAAAACCTCCTAGAATATCTGAATATGAAATGGTTAACTCACTAGCTGTACCATATCCAGTTTCCCCAATTATCTCAATCTCAAACTCGTTATCATTATCTGGATAATTCCAAATAATTGAATTGTGTATTGTTCCAGAAGACCCCTCTTTTAATATGAGAGAACCACTGGCATTCCCATACATAGTAACTCCATCCAAGTTAATTTCAGATGACGTTGCATCAATGCCTCCCGGAGCAACTGCCCATCCACCATGACCTGACCAATTATTAGCAATAAGAGAATTATGAATAGTTATTGATGAATTTTGAGCAAATATTCCCGCTCCTCCATGGTACATATCATTTTTGGAATTATCAGTAACGGTTAAATTTTCTAATCGACTATTTGAATTAAATAAATAGATACCTCCCTCAAAATTATTTTTAACAATTAAATGTTTTAATGTTGGATCGCTATTTTCACAATAAATACCGCCACCAATGTCATATATAAAAGAATTTGTAATTGTAAAACCATTTAATTCGGCTGTACCCGCTTCTCCATTATCAAATGTGACTAATGGTCCAGGATGATAATAATCCCCTTGAATTATCGTTACTCCAATAAAATAGTCCATACCATATGTCATAAAATAAGAGCCGATAACAATATTTTTTCCAGAATAGTTGATATTCTCAACATATGTACCCGGTGACACCAGAACTGTATCCCCATCTTCCGATGCATTGATGGCATCCTGGATGGTAGAATATTCGGATGGAACCAATAACATTTCGCCCGGAGCTTCACCAACAATGATACGGATGCGCCAACCTGTCCAATTATTGGAAGGGTCCTTACCATACCCAGCAAATACGTTTCCATCATCGGAAATACAAAATGCTCTTTGCAAATCCCAGCCTTGTATTTCTTCCATCCCCAGATTCAGGAGATAATCACGCAGGTTTACAAATTCCCCTGTTTCTTCAGTATAAATACACGCTTTGTAAAAAACAGGTGTTTCATTCAAATATTGCCCAATAACCACATTATTCTCTGATATATCCATGGCAAGGCTTCGATTGGTGGCTGCAGAATTTGGGGGTACACCCAAACCGAACATTCCACCTTCTTCCGTCCAAACGAAGCCTTCGGTGTTATTTCCAGCATTTCCAGCACAATAACCTACAACCTGGGTTCCATTGTTGTTAATGGCTTGGACTTCGCCATAATCATTACCAGCCTGAAGTGAGCCCAATAATGTGATATTTCCATCCCGGTTCCAAAGACATGTTGCACGATTGGACGTTTGTGCCCAGCCTCCTATCAGCTGACCATCACCAGAAACTGCCTGAGCCTTTGTGCTTTGCCCCTCGTATTGTCCCAATCCTACAATGCCATCCTCATCAGTCCAGTAAAATGCCTCCGTTCCACAGCTGATCCAACCCATACCCACACCAGTCGATCCGTCTGTGCTTATACCCAATCCACTACTGTAAAAGGCATCGCATGAATTCCCACCTTCTACGTTTCCGAGAAAAGATATTTCTCCATTTTCTATAAGTGCAGCTTCCCCGTATCCGTTGTCATTTACCATTTCACCAAAAATTCGGCCATCTTCGGAAATGCCCCAGAGTTCGCCTTCACCTAATATTTGTACACCTACAGAATCAGTCCATAAAAGTGCCTGGCCGGAATAATTAGTTCCCACTATTTCACTTCCATCATCATTCATGCGAATTGGGGTATCCATTTCCGGAATGGCAATAATTTCAAATTCGTATGTAGGCTGAGCAGATAATATTGTAAAAAATAAAATATAAATCATATTGTTTACAATGAGTGTAGTGCGGTTAATCATATCTAAATCTACCAATCATCCCACTAACAAAAAACCCCACGAATGCGGGGCAAATAATGTGGTGAAACTTATCATTAGGATTATTCCTTTACTGATCCATCTTTATTCCATTTCTTTTCTGAAATCAGATGACCATCCTTAAAAGTTTCTTCATCCATTTTCTGCCCATTCTTATACCAATAAGTCCATTTACTATCTTT
>CAZYLQ010000088.1:4087-7202 GCA_964648395.1 uncultured bacterium
CCATCTTTCATCATTCCTAATGGTAGCTTCATTTCACCAGATATCTGAAAAATATTACCATTTACAACCTCATCACTAACCTTTTGCTTATATACTACACCTTGTTTTTCAATGTGATCAATATTGTATTCTTTCTGCCCCCAAGACAGCCCAATAAATAGTATCAGCCATATATACTTAATCATCTTCAAATTTATCCATTATTCCACAAACAAAAACCCCCATGAATGTAGGGCTTGATGTAATTAAAAATTAATAATAGGAATTAATTACCAAATACTTTCTTAAGTAAATCGGTTGTCCTTTTTTGTGGGTTTTTTCTAACTTCAATTTCCTCTTCTGCAAGTATATAAAAAAGCCCATTAATTGTTTTCTCTGTAACATACAATTCTAAATCGGGATTTATTTTTTTGACAAAGGGTATTTTGTTATAAATACTCATAACCTTTTTCCAATGTTTTGTAGCATCCACTTTATCTAATGAAGATTTAATATTTGGCTTAAAAGCTTCTATTAGATCCGAATTTGTATTTTCATATAAATAGTCTGTTCCAGCTGTATTAGTTCCTTTCACAATATTTATAGCATCATTTATATTCATGTTTTTTATCGTTTTTACAAATATAGGTTTAGCAGAAATAACAGCATCTTCTGCTGCTCGATTCATACTTAATACTGCTTTATCTAATTCCTTCTGCATACCCATTTTCTTTACTTTATTGTATACAGTATTTGCTTCAGGCGGGAATGGGATTTTTACATTTAAATTATTATAAAATCCATCTTCTAGCGATAATATATCAACACCTTTTTCTACACCTTTATTAAGTGTCTCTTTTAAGGCTGCAGCAGCATCACTCTCACTTAATTCCTTTACTTGTTTAGAAGTACTTTTTAGTTCCTTGTTTACTTTTTTTGCTGCTTTTTTTAGATCTTTCCAATTTTGGGCGTGGATAGACATTGGAAATACCAGAGCAATAATTAATATTAATTTCATATCCAAATCTACACATCATCCCACAAACAAAAAACCCCACGAATGTGAGGCTTGATAAACAATTAAACATTCTTTATTTACATGTTTTGAAGAAAATCAGATAATAGCAACAAGTCAAAAATATCTACTTCTGAATCAAAATTAATGTCTGCTGCACTCACTGAGTCATTTCCATCTATTACAAAAGAAAGTAGCATCTCAAAATCAGAAATGTTAACTACTCCATCATTATTTATATCATATGGTAGATTATCAGTCTGTTCATCAACTGGCAAGAAATTATGAATCACTCTCAAACCTTCTACTTCCCAATTTGCCACTACAATTTCAGGAGTATAGTCCATATTTAAATCTGCAGTAGCAATAGATAGTGGAAAGCTCCCTATACCTAATTCCATTTGCTCTTCAAGTGCTATGTTCCCTTCTGTACTTGTATTGACCATAATTGATATACCACCCGCCCAATCATTAGTTAAAATATCCGGCTTGCCATCGCCATTTAAGTCAGAAATATCTATGCCAACAGGAAGTGAATTAGATTGATATTGATAAAAGTCACTATACTCATACTCAAATAGTAATTCAGAATCTGTACTTGTATTCCTCAGTATGGATATTCCACTAGGTGAGCAGTTACCACAAGTACCATTTGCTACGATAATATCAAGCCTTCCATCTCCATCAATATCAGCTAATGTTGGGGAGTATGCACTCCAATCATAATCTGTAGGCCAGTCTGCGTGTTCTCCTCCAGATTGTACTATAAGTTCTAAATTAAAATCAATATTCTCTTCCGAACTGTTATTGGAGTATATATAAACATCTCTTCTATCAGTAGTACTAGCAGAGGAGACCATATCAATCATTCCATCTCCATTCAAATCTGCAAAGTCTGGACGGGGGTCTACATAATCTTCAATAATAATCTTATCGGCAAAAGATACATTATTATTCTCAGTTGTATTTAAATAAACATTCATTTTGCTCCAAGATGAACCCCTTATTGTTACTATATCAAGTTTGCCATCGCCATTAATATCTTGAAGCTGAGCATAAGCTTCATAGCCATCCCCTTCAATAATTATAGGACTATCAAATGAAAAACTATGATTTTGACTGGTATTCATAAAAATACAGGTATGAGATTCAAAATCATCAGTTACATCTCCATATTCAGAGGCTACGACATCTAAAAGACCATCACCATTTAAATCTCCAAGTGCAATATCATTGGGCTCACTATAAACACCTGTTCCAAAATTAATTTCTAATCTATCATCAATGGATATCATCCCTTCATCATCAAAGGATATTGTAAATATTGCTAAATATGCACTAGAACCAGAACCTGCTTCCGAAGTCACAACTTCTGGAATCCCATCTCCATTCATATCTGCAATCTTGATATCATAATATTTTGCACCTAGATATGGATTATCTAATTGATTACTGAGATGAGCAACTGTCAGTTCTTCTGTGGCATTAAACGTTACATTGAAGCGTTGACTGGAAGTCGCATAAAGTCCATTTGTATATACTGAGATGGGGGTATAGTAAGTTCCATAAGGAACCGTTACCATTAATTCATTTTCTGTCGCATTTAGGATATTTGCTTCTAGCCCACCAAAGAACACCGTATTATCTTCATCATTAGAACTAAAATTACTCCCATTTATTATTATTGTACTTCCTAACTCTGCAAATGCAGGGTCAATTAAATCAATGGTTGGTTGGGCAATAATAAATGATGATAAAAATAATATTGTGATAACCCGATTTTTGAATTTATTCATTTTGCTTATATAACTCATAAGAATTAGTTATTACTTATATATTAGTATTGATAATTCAGTTTATTTACCTTACATCCACTAATCGGAAAAATTTCAACCAAAATTTATATTATATTTTTTTCGATTTATCTTTTAATCTAGAATGTATTTCTTTTTTTATAGTCTGCATCTCTTGCAAAATTTTAAAAATTAGATATATCGGTACAGCAATAAACCCTATAACAAGAATAATTGCTAGCAATTCGCTTTTTTCTGCCACATCTTCCAATTCTATAATCTTCGCTGCCAATAAAATAAAAAATAGTAATGTGATGCGGCTAATCAT
>CAZYLQ010000089.1:0-7173 GCA_964648395.1 uncultured bacterium
GCTAGTCTTATTTAGCATTTTCATCCATTCATCTTGGGTAAGTACTTTTATGTTTAGTTCCTTTGCTTTTTTAATTTTTTTGTTAGTTGGTTTTTCTCCAATGACTAAATAATTAAGTTTTCTATTAACATTACTTATTATTTTTCCAGATTTTTGCTCTACTAAAGATTTGGCTTCTGCTCTACTTATTTCTTTTAATTTTCCAGTAAACATAAAAGCTTTATTTTTTAGAATTCCACCTTTTTTGGTAGATATTGCATCAAAAATTTTCATGCTTTTATTCAATTTTTCTAGAATATTGAGATTAATTTTGTTTGAAAAAAAAACTCTAATTGACTTAATTTGAGTTTCGCCAATTCCATCAATATTCGTTAAATTTTCTATATTATCAGTTTTCAATAATTTATAAAAGTTTTCAAAATTTTTTAGGTGTTGTGCTAAAAGTTTTGCATTTTCTTGTCCAATGTGGCGAATGCCAAGAGAATAAATGAATTTATCAAGGCTAATTTTTTTTGACTTTTCTATAGCATATTTTAAATTTGACACTGATAAGTCGCCCCAACCATCAAGTTCCTTTATTTTTTCAAAATCTAAATTAAAAATATCTTGTGGAAATTTAACCAATTTAAGCTCCCAAAATTTTTCTACAATTTTTTTTCCAAATCCATCTATATTCAAAGCTTCTTTTGATACAAAATGCTTTAAACCTTCCATGGCAATTTTTTCACATTTAAAATCTTCATTGAGGCATCTTCTGACTGCATCAAATTTATTAGTTGTTTCATTAAAATCTTTTGCTGTTTTTGAACCACATGAAGGACATCTTTCTGGAAAAATGTATTTTTTTGAATTAGATCCCCTTTTGCTTTTGTCTACTGAAATTACGTGAGGAATGACATCTCCTGCTCTTTCAACTTTAGCGACATCTCCTATTCTAATATCTTTTCTATTTATTTCATCTTCGTTATGTAAAGTAGCATTAGAAACTATAACACCGCCTATATTTACAGGTTCAATTTTTGCTACTGGCGTCAACGCTCCAGTTCTACCAACTTGTATATCTATATTTAAAATTTTTGAGATTGAACTATTTGCAGAAAATTTATGAGCTATAGCCCACCTAGGAGCATTAGCTACAAAACCCAGCCTTTTCTGTAAATCAAATTTATTTACTTTATAAACAAGACCATCAATATCGTAATCTAAATTAAATCTTTTTTCTTCAAATTTTTTGTGATGTAAGGTTAAATTTTTAATTCCTTTAATTGTTTTATTAAACTGACTAGTTTTAAAACCCCAATTTTTCAAGCTGGATAAAAAATCTGATTGTGTTTTAATCTTGTTATTATCTATATATCCAAAAGTATACGCTATAAATTTAAGAGGTATTTTTTTAGTTTCAGTTGGATTTTTTTGTCTTAAAGATCCAGAAGCAGCATTTCTTGCATTTGCAAATTTTTCATCCACTTTTTTAAAATCTTTTTTTGTAATAAAAACTTCCCCTCTAATATCAATTTCGCAAGGAAAATCTTTTGATAATATTTTTTTTGGAATGTCGTTTATGGTTTTAAGATTTTCAGTAATATCTTCTCCCTCTAATCCATCGCCTCTGGAAAGACCTTGTACAAGTACTCCCTTTTTATAAGTTAGTGAAGCAGAAATACCATCAATCTTGGGTTCTGTACTATATTCTATTTCAACACTTTCTTTTAAACTTAAAAAATTTAATATTTTTTTTTCAAAATTTATTAAATCTTCTTTATTAAATGAATTTGACAATGAAAGCATTGGTTCTTTGTGTTTAACTTTTCTAAAATTTTGAGATGGTCTAAAACCAACTATCTGTGATGGAGAATTTTTACTTTCTAAAAATTTATGTTTTTTTTCTAAATCTAAAATTTCTTTTTTTAAATTATCAAATTCAAAATCACTTATCTTTGGGTCACTTTTTTCATAATAATATTCATTATATTTTTTTAATAATTTAATTTTATTTCGATATTCTTTTTCAATTGACGAGGTTTTCATTCCTTAAAAAAACGATTTAATTTTATCTACAAGTTTATCTCGTTTTGTTTTCTTTATAACTTTTTTTTTAATTTTATAATCTTGATTAAAAACTCTATATGATTCTTTATACCATTCACTTGATAAATAGTTATATCCCAATGTATTTGCATATTTTTTTGACTCGGACAATAATCCAATCCTATAATGAATTTCAACTAATCTGTGTAGTGCTTCTGCAACATAAATTGTTGAATTATAATCATTAATTACTTTTTTGAATCTATTAATTGCTGCAATCCATTTTTCCTTTTTAATATAATGTCTAGCAATATACATTTCTTTAGCAGCTAAAGTATCATGTATCAATTCTAATTTATACTTTGCATCTAAAGAAAAATCCGTATTAGGATACTTGTCAATAATAAATTCAAAATTTTTTTTTGCTTCTAATAAAGGTCTTAGATCTTTTTTTTCATCGACAATACTATCATAGTAGTTCATTGCTAATAGATAATAAGCATAATCTAAATTTTCATTTTTTGAATATAATTTTATAAATCTCTTAAGTTCATATATAGAATCAGAATAATACCCATATCTATAATATGCGTATGAGGCCATTAATGATGATTTTGGTGCCCAACTGGATTGAGGATACAATAATTCTGATTCATTAAATTTTTTTGCTGCATATAAAACATCTCCTTCCTTTAAAGCTTGAACTCCTTCTTTGTAGGTTTCAATCATTTCCGATTCTAGGTCATCTTGTTGAATAATAGTTGCTTTTTCTTGTTCAACTCCAGAGCATGAATTCAATAGTAATGCTAAAATAATAAGTTTTTTAATGTAATTCATTAAAAACTTTTATCAGATTTTTAAAAAAATCGAAACTTTTAAGCTATTGATTTTAGATATCTTTTTTTTATCAGGGTGTATGGAATTTTTTTCTCTTTAACTTCAAGAATTGAAAAATTTTGGTTATCTTCAAAAACTTTTCTTAATAACTGATTTGTTAATCTATGACCGCCTTGTGAACATATCAATTTACCAATTATTTTATACCCCGACAAATAAAGATCGCCCATACAATCAAGAATTTTGTGATTAACAAATTCTTTTTCGTTTCTTAGGCCTTCTTTATTTAAAATCTTATTATCTTTAACAACAACTGCGTTATTTAATGTTCCGCCTTTAGCCAAATTCATTTTTTTTAATTTTGCTACATCTTCATATAAACAAAAAGTTCTTGAATCATATATGTCTGTTAAATCTGTTTCGTATACTTTTATAATGTTTCTTTGAGTTCCAATAAGAGAATTTTCATATTTAATTTCAAAATCTATATCTAAACTAATTTTACTAGGTTCTATTGAAATAGATTTTACACCATCTTCTAAAGTAATTTTCTTTTCAATTTTTATTATTTTTATTGGAATTTCACTTGTTTTTATTCCTACTTTATTTATTTCGTTAACAAAGTTCTTTGCTGATCCATCTAAAATTGGTAATTCTTCATTGTCTATTTCAATTAATATATTATCTATTCCCATTCCATATAAAGCACCCATTAAATGCTCAATGGTGGAAATACTAACTCCATAATCATTTAAAACAGTTGTACAAAAAACTGCATTACTAACATTGTATACTCCTGGTATTACAAAATTATTTTCTTTAAGGTCTGTTCTCTTAAAAATTACTCCAGTATTTGGTTCCGCAGGTTTTAATTTCATATGAGCAATTTTACCCGTGTGAAGACCTACTCCATGTATAGTTATTACATCTTTGATTGTTTTTTGATTTAAAACAGACATAGGAACTTATAATTTCTTTAAGAAAAATTTTAAAAACAACAAATGTTACAAGAAAATACTGCTATTTATGTAAATAAATGAAAAAGTTTTTCAAAAAAACCTTTTTTTTCTGACTTTCTAGGAACTATTACAACCTCTTGTTTATTGATACCTTGTGTTAACTTTAATCCAGACTCACAAATATTAAGACAACTTTGATTTTTATCAACTGATTTGGCATAGTTGGAACAAATAATTTTATTAATATATATTTGATTATTATTAAATAGTTTTTCTAATTTTTTAATTAAATTTTTTGAAAAACAAATAAATTCAATATCAATTGAAAATTTTTTGCAATTTATATCTGTTGGCAAATAATCATAATTAATATTGTTAATAACATAATTGCTAATAATGATGTGAACAATATCTTTATCATAATGTGTTCTAAGAATTTGCTGTTTAGCATCTTGAATTAAATATTGAACATCTTTTCTTTGAATTTTTTTCGCCTCATTATTTTTTGTCAATGATAAGCTAATAGAAATTGATTTAGGTGTTTCTATCATCAAATAAAGATCATTTAAAAAAGAACCTGTAATTTTTTCTATTTCAAAAATATTTTTTTTAATAATTTTATCTATATTATCAAAATTTAACTCATTTTTATTTAAATCATTTTCACAAATATATTCCTTAAAAAAAATTAGGCTACTATCAAATTTTTTAAAAGCAGCTATGCTTAATTTTCTAGAACCTAAATTTAAAAATATATCAAAATTTTTTTCACTCATTTGTCGAAACGATATGATTTGAAATTCTCAAATCAATAACTTTTGAATTTTTTAATTTTTCATTGTCAATAATACGATAAGCAATATTTAATGATTTTATTAAATTTTTTTTAGGCAACTTGAATAATATGCCATGCTTATTTTTAATGTCCCATCTACCAGATGGGTAAAAATACATTTCTGAGATTTCTTTAAAATTAAATTTTGATTGTTCAATAATTTTTACAAAATTAATAAAATCAACAGTTTTAATTTTGCCAAATACATAAGGTAAATTTGTATTTGAAGAATCATAATCAATTAACTTACCATTAGAACCAATAAAAAATTTCTTTTCATTAAAATTGGTAATTGCCAACAAATCTGCCTTTCTAATTTGTACTTCAATAGAGTTTGGATAAATCTTTTTAATTTTAAATGAATGAATTAAATTATTTTTTTCTAAAATACTTAAAAAATAATATTTATTAACAAAAAATATATTTTGACTTATTAATTCATCAAGATCCTTTAAAATCTTAAAATTATTTTCATCAGAAAGGCCAGAAACTTTGATTTGATTAATTTTTAATTTTAAATATCCTGAATTAATTAACGGTAAATTATTAATTGTAGTTAAAAAAATTAATAAAAATAAATATATGTAGAGTTTCCTTTTTTTATCTATTTGTTGATGCATCTTTCAAAATCCATTCAATTAGATCAATAAATTTCATACCAGAATAATTGGCTATCTCGGGTACTAATGAAAGTTTCATCATTCCTGGTTGTGTATTTGTCTCTAATAAAAAAAATTTACCTTTATAAAATTTAAAATCAGATCTTGTCACGCCTCTGCAACCAATTAATTTATGTGCTTTAAATGCAATATTCATAACTTTTTGTAAATTTTTTTTACTCAAATCAACTGGGATTATATGTTTTGTTTTTGCTTTCTCACTATATTTGGCTTCATAGTCATAAAATTTTCTTTTAGGTTTTAATTCTATGACTCCTAATTTTCTTTTTCCTAATATTGCTACTTGAATTTCTCTTCCCAAAATAAACTTTTCTATCAAAATTTCTCTATAGAACGTCAGTTTTCTAAGATTTTGAATAAAGTTTTTTCTACTACATATATAAACATTCACACTTGATCCTTCATTGATTGGTTTTATTACAACAGGAAATCTTAATTTTTTTTGAGTCCTAATTATTATATTTTTATCAATTTTATTATTTTTAAATTTAAATTTAATATATTTTGGAGTGAGTATTTTATTTTTTATATAAATTTTTTTTGAAATCTCTTTATCCATAGCAATAAATGATGCCATTACCCCGGAATGTGTGTACTTTACTTTTTGCGATTCTAATATTGTTTGAATATATCCATCTTCTCCAAATTGACCATGCAATGCATTAAAAATTACATCAGGTTTAAATTTTTTAATTTTATTAGTCAAATTTCCGTCTGGTTCACAAATAGCAACATTATAATGTTTTTTTTTTAATTCTTTGAAAACACTTTTGGCTGTTTCTAGGCTGATTAATCTTTCTTTAGAAATTCCTCCACCTAAAATTAAAATTTTTTTTTTCATTGAATTATTTCTATTTCAGTTTCTATATTTATGCCTGTCTTTAATTTTACGTTTTCTTTAACAAATTCAATTAACTTTTTCATATCTTCAAAAGTTGCATTATTATTATTTACAAAAAAATTACAGTGTTTTTTAGAAATTTCAGCATCTCCAAACTTGGTATCTAGTGGAACCGATTTTTTAATTAATTCCCAAACTTTTTGATTAGTTTGTTTGATAGGATTTTTAAAAGTACTACCTCCAGTTTTTATTTTTGTTGGTTGCGTATAATCTTTTTTATCTTTTATAACTTTCATATATTCTTGAATTTTTCTTTTTTCTTTGAATTCGCCCTTAAGTGATGCACTTAAAAATATTAAATCTTTATCTAAATCATTTCCTCTATATAAAAATTTAATCTTTGATGCTGGAATTGTTAAAATTTTTCCCATTCTATTAATTGCTTGTACCGATACTAAAATATCTTTGAATTCTTTTTTAAAACAACCAGAATTCATTCTCAAACCACCACCAATGGTTCCTGGGATACAAGATAAAAATTCCAGACCACTTATGTTATTTTCTAATGCAAATTCAGATAAATTTTTGTCAGTAGTAGCACTTCCTGCTACAATTGTTTTATTCGGTAGTAGTGAAATATTTGAAAAATTTTTTCCTAACTTAATAACGACTCCGTTGAATATTTCATCATTTATCAGAATATTTGAACCTGCCCCTAATATAAAAAATTTTTCTGTATTACCAAATTCTTTTAAAAAAGAAATTAATTCACTTAAACTTTCAGGCTTAAAGTATACCTTTGTTTTTCCACCAATATTAAACCAATTAGTTTTTTTTAAATCATAATTGAAAACTAATTTTCCTTTAATTTGTTTTGAAAAATTTTCTAATTTATCAATTTGCATCATATCAAATTAGGCAATCCTCGAATCCAATTTGAAATTGAACCTGCTCCCATACCTATAACAATTTTTTTTCCATAAATATTTTGTT
>CAZYLQ010000090.1:0-4833 GCA_964648395.1 uncultured bacterium
GAGAAATTTTCTCATACCATTGGCGAGATCAGCCATTTTATCCCGACCTGTGGCTCGAAGGTATTTTTCCATATGATCATCGTATCCAAATATGGAAGTGGTAGCACCAATCTCCGCACCCATATTACAAATAGTCCCTTTTCCGGTACATGATAAATTATCGGCACCAGGGCCAAAATATTCTACGATTGCATCTGTTCCACCCTTTACAGTTAATATACCAGCCACCTTTAGTATTACATCTTTTGCTGATGTCCAGCCATTCATTTCACCCACAAGTTTGACACCAATTAACTTAGGGAATTTCAGTTCCCATGCCATTCCTGCCATCACATCGACTGCATCAGCCCCACCTACACCAATGGCGACCATACCTAATCCGCCTGCATTCACGGTATGACTATCTGTACCTATCATCATGCCACCGGGAAATGCATAATTTTCTAAAACTACCTGGTGAATTATCCCTGCACCAGGTTTCCAAAATCCAATGCCATATTTATCTGAAACAGATTCAAGAAAATCATACACTTCACCATTCACATCCTTGGCCTGTGCAAGATCTATTCTTGCACTTTCTTTGGCCTGAATCAAATGGTCACAGTGGACTGTGGATGGAACAGCTACCCTATTTTTACCCGCCATCATGAATTGAAGTAATGCCATTTGTGCAGTTGCATCTTGCATAGCAACACGATCTGGTGCAAAATCAACATAAGATTCACCGCGGCCAAATGCCTCCGTAGGTTTCCCGTCAAATAGATGGGAATATAAAACTTTTTCAGCTAGCGTCATGGGGCGATTCAAAACGGACTGGGCCGTTTTGATCTGATCTGCCATCCGAGCATAAACGCCCTTAATCATATCCAAGTCGAACATGAATAATATTTCTCCATAATTGTGTTAAGATTTGTAGGAACAAAAACGGTATTTACCGTTATAAACCAAGACCTAAATTTACTGGAGACAACCCATACTTTCCAATGCAGTTAATGAACTCAATCCGTAATTTTCGAACCATGATTCAAAATTTCACGATCTTTTTACTTTTATCAACCGCCCTTTTTCCATCTGTATCGAAAAAAGTTATTCAAAATAATGCAGATGAATTGCTCATACAAGTTGATATCAATGCCACCAGTGAAGCAGATATTCAACCAATAACATTTATCGTAGGGTTTCCAACCGATGAATTACCGGTAACTCGAATTCAATTTCTCAATAAATCAGAATTGTCTTTTACACCTTTACAAAACTCCAAAGGTGACTTTGATTGGATCAATCAACAAAGACTAAAAAATTTAGAAACAGGGACGATTCGGATTTCTCCCCGTGACGATTCTAATGGATATTATCAAAAAATTATCATTACACTTGAATTTTCAATAACAGATAATCCAATTCGAAACCCAACTAAAACAGAATCGGAATTTTTAAAAAACAGAATTATAAATTGGGAAACAGCAAAATCTTGGATAATAAAGAAAAAAAGAACATCAGGAAAAGTTGCAACAGCTACCGATGGTCAATGGATTCAGTTTTTCCTGGATGAAGATGGTATGGCGTCTATTTCATATACATCCTTATCTTCAGTTCTTTCTAATATTTCATTAATTGATCCGCGATCATTTTCTATTTTTATGGCTCAAGAATTTGGACGATCACGCACACAATCTATTAATCAGGATATGGCTGAAAATTTAGTTGAAATAGGTATTTGGGTTGATGGCGAAAATGATGGTTCGTTTGATCCTGAAGACCAAATTATTTTTTATGGTCGTGGTCCATCCGGATTTGATAATGTCAACGGCAATCTGAATTGGCATCAAAATATTTATTTCACATCCAATTCTTGCTGGCTTTTTATCCCAACAGATTCAAGTATCCGTGGAAAAAGAGTGACTCCATCAGTCCAGCCGGAAACAGTTTCAATTACGTTAGATTATGGCATGACAGCGGTTCATCATGAATTGGATTTAGTAAACTTGAATGGTGCAGGTACAATTTGGGTCAGCAGCCCTATTTCCACTGGTGGTGCCCAAGCCATACTTACAGATCTCCAGAATCCAAAACCTGATGTTGATAGTAAAATTACAGCCCGTATTTATGGCCATTCTCTCTCTGAAACTGCCATCACAAATCATGAAATTGCGATTTACCACGGAAGTTTGAATGGACCAGTTATTGGTGATACAGTTATGTGGAGCAGTTCTTCGAAACGCGATATTACTGATAATTCTCCAAATATTACTTTAACCGATGGGTCTAATGTTTTTTATATCAGGAATCACTCGACAGATGGAAATTCTTCACCTTATGTAGATTATTTTGAACTTCATTATGGCAGGGAACTTTCCTTTTCAGAATCATATGAATTCATTTCACCCATTAGCGGGCAAGATATTCGGTTTTCTTTTTCAGGACAAAAAAGCCAATCAGATTACTTATGGGATATTACTGATTTGGAGAATCCTGAATTAATTCAGTTTACTGAATCAGGTTTCGCAGATGTATCCGTTTCAAATAACTCATCGAACTATTTTGTATTTTTTAATATGAATAATCTGTCTGAGGTTGATGAAATAATGTTGAAAGAGTCCCAAAGTTTTTTATCCCTTCGGCAAACGGGGATACAAATGGAATATATTGTGGTGGGGCCGGAACAATTTCGAGAAGAAGCTTCCGAATTAGTTCAATTAAGGTCCCCTGCAGTCTATGCTAGTTTAGAGAAAATATATGATGAATTTTCCGCTGGAAATAAAGATCCCATGGCGATTCGTAGTTTTGTGCAATGGACACAGGAGAATTGGACAGATCCAATCCCAAATTTCCTAATGATTCTT
Organism: uncultured bacterium; assembly: GCA_964648395.1. Lineage (GTDB taxonomy): Bacteria > Fidelibacterota > Marinisomatia > Marinisomatales > UBA1611. The sequence goes on from CAZYLQ010000090.1 coordinate 2,844, forward strand.
GGCGATGGCGGTTATGATTATAGGAATATTACGGGACAATCGACCATAATCGTACCAACGGTTCAAACTACATCTTATGCAACTGACGATAAACTGGCCTCAATCCATGGGAATATCCCTGAACTGGCCATTGGCCGATTTCCTGCACGAAATGAAACTGAAGTGGTGAATTTCGTTGAAAAAATTATGGCCATGGAAATAAATCCTGAATTTGGGCCCTGGAGGCAACGGGTTACTCTTATGGCAGATGATGGGGCAAGACCGGAACCAACCAGCGGATCAATTGAAACTGGAAAATCTCATACTCGATATTCGGAAATTTTGGCAGGGCTCATTCCATCTTTTATTAGTGTAGAAAAACTGTATTTATTAGAATATCCGGAAGTGAGTGATGCTTCTTCTTATGGTGTGGTAAAACCCGATGCCACCGAGGATATTTTTAATAAATTAAATAAAGGGACTGCTATTATCTCCTACATCGGGCATGGATCTCCCGATCAACTTGCACAAGAAAAACTATTATCTTTAGATCGAGGAGATATCAATCAAATGAATACAGGAGGGAAAATGCCATTATGGATTGTAGGCACCTGTTCATTCGGCCATTTTGACGACCCACTCACTGAATCCTTCGCAGAAGAATTGATTCGTGAGCCTATGGATGCAGCATCTATGGTGATTTCGACTTCAAGAAAAATTTCAGTTAGTGGAAATTCAAGATATACAAGGGAACTATTTGAAACAATTTTTGAAAATGATCAAGTGACAGATTCTCCTGCTGGGATAGTCTTACAAATTGTAAAGGATGGAGCACCAGAAGGGCAATATTTCCATTTATTTGGTGACCCGGCTATGCTAATTCCAATGCCAAATAGGACCATAACAATTTCGGATGTCTCTCCAGACACATTGGAGACTCTCGGCATTGCAACTTTCAATGGGACCCAAACAGAAATACCCGGATTCGGAAATGGGTATATTACCTTAATAGATGCAAATCGCAGTGTGACTAGAGAATACCAAATAAGTTCCGAGACTCATTCTTTATCTTACACCCTTCCCGGAGCCACATTGTTTCGTGGTCAATTTTCTTTTAGTGGTGAAAATTTTTCCGGTGACATACGAATCCCCCAAGATATCTCCTATTCGACTGATCCAGCACGCCTTATGATCTATGTTCACGATAATGAAAAAGAAGCAATTGGCGTTATGGGCGGAATACAATTAACGGGTGGAGAAGGGACTAATGATACTTTCGGACCACAGATCTCATTTGAGACCATTTCCGGACAAAAATTGGAAAATGGTGATCACTTTTCCGAAAGTGAAGACCTGATTATTCGATTTTCAGATCCATTAGGAATAAACTTGACCAATGAATCGGGACACGAAATACAGGTGACAGATTTAGAGACCGGCAACTCTGAAACTATTACCCAGGATTTTTATTACGACCAAAATAGTATTATTACCGGTACAGTTACTTTCAATAGATCTACAGATAATGATATGAATATCAGAGTACAAGCTTGGGATAGTGCCAACAATCCATCTGAAAAAGAGATTCGTCTTGCCAGAACTGTTCATAACGAGTTCAGGATCTATAATGCTTATAATTTTCCAAACCCATTCTCTACATTTACACAATTTGCTTTCGAAATAACACAAAATGCAGATATAAAATTGGACGTTTATACACTCGGAGGACGTCGAATTAAATCCTTTGATGAAAGCAACATTTCGCCCGGATACCATACCATTGAATGGGATGGGATGGACACTTATGGCGGACAAATTGCAAATGGAGTTTATTTATTTCGACTGAAGGCCATTGGAGATGAAACCACTGAAACCTTTATCGGCCGTTGCGCAAAATACCATTAAAACATACTATGGATTTGAAACCCCTTATACTTGCATCCGCATCCCCTCGTCGAGAACAACTCTTGAACCAAATTGGGTTGGAGTTTTCCGTGGTTCCAAGTGATGT
>CAZYLQ010000090.1:4933-7083 GCA_964648395.1 uncultured bacterium
TTTACTTTTAATGAGCGAACATATGTTTCATTTAAAACTTTAAGTGATTCTGATATTCATTATTATATTGATAATTATAATCCGCTGGATAAAGCCGGAAGCTACGGAATCCAAGATTGGTTTTCTGTACATATTCAACAAATTGAAGGGTGCTATTTTAACGTGATGGGGTTGCCGCTTTCATCCTTCTTTTCTCATTATCGTAGCCTTACAAATTGTTTAAATAAACCATGATCCATATTACAGATACCATCACTATCAATGATGATCAAATTAACTTCAAAGCAGTTCGATCTTCTGGACCTGGTGGCCAACATGTTAATAAAGTTTCTACTGCCATTTTGTTAAAATATGATGTATTGACCCAAAACTATCCAACATGGTTTTTGACACAATTAAAATTGAATGCCGGATCCCAATTTTCAAAAAATGGGGTTATTATCCTGAAAGCTCAATCTTATCGTTCTCAAGCTAGAAACAAAGATGATGCATTAAAACGATTGATCCAACTGTTCAAACAATCTGCAGTTCGACCAATAAAAAGAATGAAAACAATTCCGCCCAAAAGTGTGAACCAAAACCGTCTTACCCTTAAAAAATTACAAAGTAAAAAAAAGAATTTAAGGAAACCCCCAAAATTGGACGAATAAACTTTTTCTCATAAGGTACTGACCTGTAATTTCAAGAATAATTTTCTATACCTATGGCCCAATTTTATAAAGAATTAAAAGAGTTAAGAGAATCTCGTGGAATTTCCATGGAGGAGATCAGTGATCGCACCAAAATCAATATAAGATATTTACATTCTATTGAATCGGGAGAATTTAGTGAAATAGAGGTTCCATACCTTCGCCTTTTTCTCCGTGCCTATGCTGAGGAAATTGGGGGCGATTCTGATAGAGCATTGGAACAACTGAATTCCTATTTGGGAACCAGCCGCCCGGTTTCTCATAAGGTTTTGAATACAAAAGATGAACACTTTGAAAATCAAGAAAATCTTGGTGGAGAAACTGATATCCCTTCTAACACTGATCAAAAACTTCGACAGGATTTAATAAAAGGTGGCCTTCTTCTCGTAGTTTTTATTTTTTCTATTTTGATCTTTAAAAAAATATTCAATTCAGAAAGTACAGCTATCATTCCTAACACAGGACCTATGATTCAAGAATACGTACAGTCCATTTCAGAGCAAGAACTATCATCTCATTACGTATTAGATCAAATTAGAGAAGAATTGCTTCCTGTGTCACCACCTTTTTTTATAAAACGCCGTGTGAGAGAGCAAACAGCATATTCATTTAAAAATGATACATTTCCGGCTGTTTCAAATCTTTTGCAGGAAAATTGGGAACAAGATCTCAGCGCGTTTGTCAAAACATCAGAATTGTTATTCTCCAATACAAACGGTCTTACTTTGTTTATTAATGGTGTAAACATAACCAACATCACTAATTACAATAATCCCCTTCGATTGACCATTAGCCCTTCCCCTCCTTCCATGGTCATCCAGCGGTATAAACCGCTTCAGTAATACCCTTCTAATACAACCCACTTTTCTCCACTGAAACTTTTCTCAAAGGGGAACCTATACATTTTTAAAAATTAATCTTAATATTTATTGACATTTTTCCCATGTTAAGGTAAGATTGTGGGTAGTTGTGGGTAATTTCCCCTTTTAGACATGACCTTGACAAACAATACATTTATAGGCGAATACGCATATTCCCTTGATTCCAAGGGCCGTGTAAATATTCCTGCCAAATTTCGGCAATCCTTGTCCGATGATAACGAAGGCACTTTCGTTATTGCAAGAGGTATGGATTCATGCGTTTGGATATACCCCCTTATTCAATGGAAAGACATTGAGTCTAATCTCCGCAATCTTTCATCTCTTTCAAAAATCAATAGGACATTCGTGCGCAATACTGCAAGGTATGCCTCCCCTTCCACTTATGATAAACAGGGGCGTATCACTTTGACTCCGTCCCTGATCGATTACGCCGGTTTAGATAAAGATGTATTAATTGTTGGTATGGTAAATAAAATTGAAATTTGGAATCCAACCCGTTTGGATGAAACAGATAAACAGAATTTAGAAATTGATCCAGCGGCATATGATGAACTCGCTAAAAACATTATTATCTAATGAT
>CAZYLQ010000091.1:0-7001 GCA_964648395.1 uncultured bacterium
TGGGAATTTGGAGATGGTAATTCGTCAAACGAGATTCACCCTTCCCACGAATATGTGGTACAAGATGATCATGATTACACCGTCATACTCACCGTAGAGGATGAAACAGGACAACAAGGATGGGGAACAGCCATGATCCAAATTGATCCAGGAGAGTCATCATTTCCACTTAGGCTAAATTTTGTAGGAGACATTATGATGGGGCGGCGCTTCGAAGAAGAAGGTGGGATTATTTCAACACTTGGTGTTAATGCTTTGTACGAACCTACCTATGAAATTCTTGGCCTGGCAGCGGATGTAACCATTGCTAATCTTGAAATTCTTCTATCAGACCAAGGGTACCCCCACCCTACTAAAAGCATAGTGTTCCGCTGTGCTCCTGAGAATGTGGGTGGACTTATCTATGCAGGTATTGATGTGGTTTCTCTGGCAAATAATCACATTATGGATTATATGGAGCCAGCAATGATTCAGACACAAAACCTTTTGAGTGAGGTCGGAATTCATCATTCCGGAGCAGGGATGGATAGTTATGAAGCTTATCTACCTGCAATAATATCGAGGAAAGGACAAACGATAGCATTTCTTTCAGTTAGTGACAGAACCGGTCAATACAATAACTATCAACCTTATCTGAATGCTGGTGAAAGTAAACCTGGATTCGCTTATATGACCCCTTATTATCTAAAACAACAGATTCAATCTGTACGTGATATTTCAGATCTCGTCGTTGTTGAAATGCATAGCGGTAGTGAATATTCCTATTCCCCAGGCGGAGATTATGATTCCTATGAGCCACCAGATGGGTACGAATCAATGCGACTAAATCCAGCAAGTGAAATTGGCTTTTTGGAAAATCCTCTCATGGGCACGGAAGTTGAAGATTATTCACCACGATTGGACCGACCCCAAATGTGGGATCGTGCGATCCGCCAGTTTGCCATCGACGAAGGTGCCGATGCTGTAATTGTTCATCATCCTCATATTATTCAGGGCTTAGAGATTTATAACGGAAAAATGATCGCTCATTCACTGGGAAATTTTATTTTTGATCTTAATTACCCGGAAACATACCCATCCATGATTCTCAATACAGAAGCTGATGAATCTGGATTTACAGGATATTCCATCACACCGATATATATTGATGATTATTTAACAGTTCCTGCCTTGGGTGAATTAGCAAACTACATTCTAGATCACATCGCTATGCGATCCCGGGAATTGGGCACATATGTCCATGTGAATCCAGAGTCAAATCGAGGGAAAGTTATCATGGATACGCTGGCAATTTCCGGTCAAGAATTGGATTATAACATTTGGGATATAATATGGAAAGAAACATTACTTGAAGGTGAACCTTACTTTGTTTCAAATCCGTTATCCATTCCGAATGCAGGAAGCTTGTCAAAAATTACAGATGGTTTTCAACCTATTACCCATTATCGTTTAGGTCGGGAAAAGATCTGGATGAAAAATTTCGAAGATGAGGGCAGTTCGCTCTGGAATTTTAATAGTAATAGTGAATTTCTTCAGGATTCTATTTTTCGTCGGAGTGGAACTGCTGCATCTCAAATACGATATGATTATGCACAGGATAACATTATAACTAATCTTGAAGACAGGATGCCTTTCAAGAATGAATTTGATCATACAATTCACGGATATATTAAAACAGAAAATGGAAAAAATGTTACTTTACAAATTCGACTTTCGGAAGGCAGATCAGGAGAAAGTATTCTAACATCATCCATGAGTGATTCCGTTCAAGGGACAAAATCTTGGATGCCTTATTGGGGAGACGTACCAAGCCATGAGGATGCAAATTTTTTTGATTTTCGAATGAACACAGGTATACCTGATACCGGGAAATCACAAACATGGTTTGACGATGTGGGACTGGTGGAATGGGACAGTCTACAGCCCTTTGAAGAATTTCCTATTTCAGTTATGTATCCAAATGATTTTAACTATATTCAGATTTACGCAACTCAAACACCCATTGCTATGGCTGGTATTCAAATGACAAATATAATTATCGGTGATCTACCCTCCCTAGATGCAATTCCTAAAGCCACCAATCCTGTCATTACAGCACCTGGGAAAGTTCATTTTTATGATGAATCGAAAGGAGCCGTAGGAAATTGGCATTGGATTTTCATGAATCAAGTAAATGTTTATCAACAGCACCCCACTTTTCATTTCTTTGATCCAGGGATTTATGAAGTATCCCTAACTGTAACAGGGCTGAATGGCGAAACAGATACAGACTATATTACCATAGTGGCTTTACCCGACGATGCTGAAGAATACAATCTTGGCGATGTGAACGGCGACGGCAGTTTGACTGCAGTGGATGTCCTATTGTGTGTTAATTTTATAATTGGATTGGTTGATTTTGAACCGGTAGAGTTTCTTGCTGCAGATATGGATGGAAACGGATTAATTAATATCTATGACGCATTGGTAATCGCAGATTTGGTTAACTAATTTTCTTGTTCAGGCTCCCAGTCAAAATAATTAGGATCTGGGCCAGCCCCAATTAAAATATTAAAAATGTCTTCTTCCAATGATTCTATAGGTGATTCTATAATTCGTCCTAATTCTTTACCTTTTTTATAAATTATAATTGTAGGAACATGATGAATATTTTTTCCGTCTTCCAAACCATGTCCACTTTTTTTATCCCGGTCAAGAGTAATCAGATCCATTTCACCAGACGGAAAACCCATTCCATCCAGAATTTTATAAAGGCGAGGAACTTCTCTTCGACTGTCTTCGCACCATGTCCCCAGAAATGTTTCAATATCAATTTCTTTTAAAAAATCTTTTGATGCTGTGATTAATTCTTCATCGCCACTATAATCATCATATTCTTCTTCAAACCATTCCCCATAATGCCCTACGGTTAAGTCTGACCTTTGGACAATCCCAACCATCATGGGGTCACCTGTCTTTTCATCCATGGATGTTTTAAGATTTTGAGATGGTAAAATGGATAGGATAATCATAAAATAATAAATGATGTTCATAGTTTATTCCTATGATTCATTAAGAAAATATAAAAATTCATTCAAATTTGAGATCACTTTTCTACTGGTCTTTTCCAATCGCTTTCTACTCACATGGCCATGCTCCACCAATACGCAATCTATGGCCATTGCTTCAGCAACTTCGCTATCATGAACCGTATCTCCAACCATTATAATTTCTTTTGAATTATAACTAATTTCATCCATCCACGCCACGCCTAAGGCTTTTTTTCCCGTAGCGTATTGATTATCAATTCCTAATATTTTGATAAAATAGTTTGATAAATTATGGTTTTTTATCCAATCAGTTAAAAAATCCTGTTTCCCAGCTGATAGTACAGATTGAGAGCGGCCGCTTTCTTGAATCTTTTTTAAAACTTGGATTGAATCAGAATGTAGCTCAACACGAAAAAAATTATTTCCGTAATATGTGACAAATTCATCCCCAGCTATATGAAATGGCTCCTTACTAAAGTCAAAACCAACTTTTTTATAATAATCTTCAACAGGGAAAGAAAAAACATCTTTATATTTTTTTTCAGTGAGCATTGGAAGATTACGTTTATTTAACGCCTGATTAATGGCCTCCACGCAGAGCCACCTGTCATTCAATAGTGTTCCATTCCAATCCCAAATGATATGGTTATATTTCTTCATAAAATTGGTAGGAAACTTCGGGCAGATATAATAAAAAAGGGATAATTTTTCGGTCCCATGGAATCATTATTTATTAAAAATTTATCCTATCGCCTGTCAAAAGATCTACCCGGGAAATCGGCCCATGATACCATGATGGTTACACCACGGCTTCCATTCCCTAAGATCAATTTGGATAAAAAAGGAATTCCAGCATCTGTTCTAATCCTTTTATTCCCAAAAAATAATCAATGGCACTTTTTCCTTACCAAACGAACGAATACTGTTAATCATCATAAAGGACAAATTTCTCTCCCAGGAGGGGTTGTGGAAACGGGTGAATCACTTGAAGGTGCAGCATTGAGAGAGACCCATGAAGAGATTGGTGTGGATAAAAAGAATATACACCTGATTGGTGCACTCTCATCTTTTTATATTCCCGTATCTGGATTTGAAATGTTCCCATATATTGGTTGGGTAAAAAATGAACCGGAAACATCTATCCATGATAAAGAGGTAGATCGAGTATTTTCTTTTTCAATCCAGAAATTCATGCTTGAAAAAACACAAAAAACTAAAAAAGATACACTCAGAGGATTTCCTGTCAATATACCTTATTTTGACATGAACGGAGAAACAGTTTGGGGGGCCACATCCATGATCTTGGCTGAATTTAAATTAATCTTAAAGGAAATTTTATGAGTCTGGGGCAATGGTTGAATTCTTTATCTGCTGTGGATCACGGTATTTTGTTTGTGATTTTTCTTGTGGGTGTTTATTTCAGTTATGCAACACTGGAATTTTTAATCGAATTTTATGATAATAAGAAGAAATACAGCAAATTTAGGATTCACTTTCGAATTACACCTGCGGCACTTATATTTTTTGGATTTATATATAGCCTTATCATCCACCAGATATTAAAGGCTATGTTCGACTTTATTCCCTGATCTATTTCTTTTTCCGCCGTGCCAAGGCCATAGCTTTCCAGGCAAGATTAGGCATTTTTTCAAGTGCATTAAATTGTCCCGCACCTTTTAACCATTCTCCCCCGTCCATGGTGATCACTTCTCCATTCATGTACCCGGATTCATCCGCCATGAGGTAGGATGCCAAATTTGCTAACTCATCATGTTCACCAAATCGTTTTAAGGGAACTCTTTCTATCATCTTTTTCTCAATATTGAGTCCTGGTGGGACCAATCTTTTCCAAGCGCCTTTTGTAGGAAATGGCCCCGGGGCAATAGCATTAGTACGGATTCCATATTTCGCCCATTCTACAGCAAGAGATCGCGTCATAGCCAAAACCCCACTCTTTGCACAGGCAGATGGCACTACATACCCGGAACCAGTGAAAGCATAAGTTGTAACTATATTTAGAATAACACCACCTCCCGAGTCACGCATTGCTTTCCCGGCAACCTGGGTACAATTAAATGTCCCAACCAATACAATATCAATAATAGTCCGAAAGGCATTTTCAGACAAATTTTCTGTGGGTGATATAAAATTCCCGGCAGCGTTATTAAGAAGACAATCAATTTTTCCGAATTTATCCACAGCCTTCTTGACCATTTCGGTTACTTGATCCGAATGACGAATATCTGTGGAAACTGTTAATATTTCCGCTCCCGTTTTATCATTGATATCATGGGCAGCCTTATCTAAAACTTCCTGCCTTCGGCTAGTAAGCACCAAATTTGCACCTAATTCACCAAATCGTGTTGCCATTGACTTTCCCAACCCGGTACCACCACCGGTAATAATAATTGTTTTATTTTTTAATAGGTCATTTTTAAACATATGGTTTACTCTTAACTTTGAAAAGGTTTGTCCCAACGGCTAAATTCAATCTGCATGATTAAATCTTACACCATAACTTTTAAATGAAACAACAGCGAAACTGAAAAATGTCAAAAAATCTTGCCAAGATATTTGTATTAGATACCAATGTGATTCTTCATGATGCCACTTGTATTCACCATTTTGAAGATAATGAGGTGGTTATCCCCATTTCCGTTTTAGAAGAATTGGACCAATTCAAGCGTGGGAATGAACAAATTCATTTTAATGCTCGTGATTTTCTCCGAAGTCTCGATGACCTTTCCACAGGATCTGATGACAGTGAACTAAAAGAGGGTGATGGCAAAATTCGGGTCGTGGTAAACCACAATTGGCATCCTGATGTGGAAGCATCTTTTCAGGATGATTGTCCGGACCATCGCATCATCAACTGCGCCTATAAACTTCATATTGATAATCCAGACCGAGAAATAATTCTTGTAACGAAAGACACAAATATGCGGTTGAAATCCAGATCTTTGGGATTAAGTGCAGAAGATTATTCCCGGGATTCTATAGAAGATGTGAGCCAGGTTTACACAGGGAGTAGGCTCATAGAAGATGTTGACTCCAAAGAAATAGATGTGCTTTATGCCTCCTATGGAATAGATGGAGGCGAAATCAAATGTGTGATCGACCCAATGGCAAATGAAAATTTCATTCTTCGAAATGGACAAAAATCAATCTTAGCTAGATTTGATCCCTTTGATAATAAAGTGGTTCGTGTGGATAAACCCACGGCTTACGGTATTAAGCCGAGAAATGCTGAACAATCATTTGCCCTTCATATGCTTATGGATAATCGAATTCAATTGGTTTCCCTTTCGGGGAAGGCTGGGACAGGAAAAACATTACTAGCCCTGGCAGCAGCTTTGGAATTGCGGTCTGAATATCGGCAGATCTTTTTGGCGCGACCTATTGTACCTTTAAGTAATCGCGATCTTGGATTTCTCCCTGGTGATATCCAATCCAAGCTGGATCCCTATATGCAGCCGTTATTCGATAATCTGTCTGTGATACGCCACCAGTTCAAATCAAATGATAAACGATCCATTAAGATTAATGAATTGCTCGAACAAAATAAATTATTGATTACGCCATTGGCTTACATCCGGGGCCGGAGTCTCCAAAAAGCATTTTTTATTGTAGATGAAGCCCAAAACCTGACACCCCATGAAGTCAAAACTGTAATCACCCGGGCTGGCGAAGGAACAAAGGTTATTTTCACCGGTGATATACATCAGATCGATCATCCGTACCTAGATAAACGATCCAATGGACTCACTTATCTAATTAGCCGGATGAAAGGACAGGATGTATTTGCTCACATTACACTGGAAAAAGGAGAACGAAGTGAATTGGCAGAACTGGCCAGTAATTTGCTTTAATTGTTAGCCATTATGGGCATGAGATTACAAAGAGTCAAAAAATAATAAATTAAAGTAACAACTTAGTGAATCTTGATACCATTCGCGGAAGTAGCTAATCCCC
>CAZYLQ010000092.1:0-6913 GCA_964648395.1 uncultured bacterium
TTTTACTTTTATCGTTAATAATCATTTGAATCCGGAAGGAATTTATTCTCATTTTGCAACGGCAGATGAAGGTGATCTTTCATATGCAGAATTCCAACTGGTACAATTTAATGCAATTGTTGAAAAAGGTAAAAACACAGGGATTAATTTCAAATATGTTCATTGTTCTAATAGTGGTGCAATCCTGAATCTGCCAAATGCATATTTCAATATGATTCGAGTTGGAATGCTCCTGTATGGTGTGTTGCCTTCTGACGAAGTTTCCATGGATATTAGTGTAGAGCCCGTTATGAGTTTTTGTGGCGAAATTGTGAATGTTCGAAAGGTTCCGGCTGGAACACAGGTGAGTTATGGGGGTGTATTCACCACAGAAAAAGAAACAAATATCGCTGTGGTTCAAGCTGGGTTTGCTGATGGTTTTCCAAGGGCTTGGTATGAGAAAGGGTTCGTGGGATATAAAGGTCAGACATATAAAATAGCTGGCAGGGTGTGTATGGATCAATTCATGGTTGATTTTGGTGATGTGGAGCCAGACGAAGGGGAAGAAGTTTTATTTTTTGGAAAGAAGGATGGTAATGAAATAGCGGTGGAAACTATTGCGAGAGAGATTAACACAACTACCTATGTGTTACTTACTGCAATTCACGGACGAACAGCAAGAATTGTAATCAAAAACTGATTACTTAATCATCTGTTTTCTTTTGTTCCGGACTCCGGACCCAGGAACGGCGATTTTGAAATGATTCGATCTTGAGATTTGCCCAATCTTCGATAATATCTTTCAGCTGTGCAGATTGTTCAGGATGGCCTCCAAGATTGGCATCAATCAGCTCATTGAGTTGACCTTTCCTTTCCTGAACTTGTCCATATGAAACAATATCTGAATTGGCGTCTTCTTCTTTTAGCGCTTTATTTTGTGCAAGGTCTGTGTCAAGTTTATCATGTTTTTTATCACTTTTTTCAGTTAATCCGTAGATTAATAATCCAATTAGAACAACAATGATTGCAATTTCCATTTTATAGCTCCTTTAAAATCCCGTTCCTGAAGGATCTATTCCCAAAACACCAACCCAGTATATTACAATAATCACGGATAAAGCCACGAGTGCTATAGGCCACCCGATGGTTGCCATTCGAATAAAGTCTTTGGATTCTAACTGGCCGCTGGCATAGACAATGGAACTGGCAGGTGTTCCAATGACTAACCAATAGGCCATTGATGTTGCAATGGCAAGGCCAACACCAACAAGAACAGGGTTTGTGTTAGAAGCAACTGCCATGTCCAATACAACAGGACCAATAACAGCTACCGTTGCACCGGCACTCATGAGATTTGTAAGAACGGCTCCAATACAGCACATAAGTATTACAAGGCCAACACCTGAATTAAGTCCTAATGGTGCCACCATATTCATAATTTGATCAGCAAACCAACTGGATGCACCTGTGACTTTAAAAACTGTTCCCAAACTGATACAACCAGCATAAAGGACAATTACGCCCCAACTAACCTTATCTTCATAATCTTTCCAGGATGTGAGTCCACAAAGCATATAAAGAACTGCACCGGATATGGCAATCCCGCCTAATCCCAGGGAAAACCCCAATAAACTTGCCACCAACGATTTATCTGTGATCCATAGAAAAACAACCAATCCCATAATGGCAGCAACTAATTTTTGTTTGCCGGTCATTGCACCATGTTTTTCTAGATCTTTCTTTAAGAAATCTACAGCTTCACTTAAATCATCTACTTCTGGCTTAAAAAGGAGTGGAAGGAGAAATGCCATTACTGCAGACATGACAATTGTATAAGCAACGCCCATCATAACCCATTGCATGAAAGAAACATCAACTCCCATATTGCTGAGAAAACCAATCATGAGTGCATTCCGTGCACCGCCAGTTGGACTCATGGGACCACCGATCATGCAGCCTACAGCAATGGTAATCATGAGTAAAGTTCCAAGCCGAGGGGCGGGTATAGATTTATTTGTTAATGTATACAGCGCCATGGCAATGGGAACATACATGGCTGCAACCGCGTGTTCTCCCACAAATGCTGTGGGAATCGCTGTTCCGAGAAGAATGCCTATTACAATCATTCGAGTTTTGGTGCCGGCCATGTTTACAACCAACATACCGACTCGCTTATCGAGGCCATATTTCACTAATGTAGCGCCTAAAGCCAAAGAACCGGCAATAAACCAAACTGCATCGTGAGCATAAGTCACTGCAATCATTTTTGGTGCTGTGATCCCAAAAAAGAGTTGTACCAATCCAATAAGAAGAGCCACTGCAGGCATTGGGACCGCTTCCGTAGCAAAGAAAACCACGCAGGTAGCAAGTAATGCCATCGTGAGCTGAATATGATTTGCTTTTATGGGGACATCCATAGATGCGTCATTTCCAAACAGCTCCTGAGCTTTTAGGGTCATGGATTCTGGGGTTGGCATTATAAAAGCAATCAGGATAAAAACTAAAAGACCAATCCCAAGCCATTTAAAATCGGTCGTTTTGGCGAAGCCGCCGGTATTATTATTATTTGTATCGCTCATAGATATCAAGAATGTGGTGATATTATATATTAAAATCAACCCTTTGAATTAAAATTTTAGTTTCTTATTTAGATTCCGATTCTTTCCGACTAATTTTAAATAAGAATATGAAGCGATTCCGACTAATTTTTTTATTATTTCTTATCTGTACAATTTCTTTGGGGCAGGACTCATCCCATCATTCATATGAATATTCCACTTTATTGGAGACACCGAACCTATCGTTTTTTGATCAGGTATATACGGGCTTAGATATACTTGAACAAATGGATTTTAAACCATTAGCAGGGAAATCGATTGCCATTTTTACTAATCAAACTGCAGTAAATAGAAATGGTGAGCATATCCTGGATCTCTTGAAGAATGCACCAGATGTTAAGGTGTCTGCCTTATTAGCACCTGAGCATGGGATCTGGGGTATTGAGGATAGTCGAGCAACTCTGGTCGGGCGGGAGCAAATTGATCCAGTTCACGGTGCTCCCATTATTGATATGTTCAATAAATATATTTATCCACCTCATTGGGTAATGGATAAGGTGGATCTAGTTTTAATTGATTTTCAAGATACGGGTTCACGTTATAATACAATGATTGCAACCATGTCAAAAATATTGGAATCTGCATCAGAGCGGCGTATTCCTGTGATGGTTTTGGATCGACCAAATCCTTTGCGGGGTGATATAGTGGATGGACCTATACCACGGACAGAATTCCAATCTTTTGAATCTTACAACCTCTTTCCAATTCGTCATGGTCTTACCTTGGGTGAAGCATCCATTATGATTAATGAAATGGGATGGATTAAAGATCTGAAACGGGTTGATCTTACTGTGGTACCTATGTCAAATTGGGATCGTGAAATGTGGTATAATGAAACAAAAATTACTTGGCGCCATCCAACACCATTTCTTCGAAATGAAGAAAGTTTGTTAGCCTATGTTGGGATGGATCTTTTCCGGGGAACCAATATGAATATTGGTTTTGGAACGGAGAAACCTTATATGGTTGTTGGTTCACCCTGGCTGGCCACGTCATTCCTGTTACAGAAGCTCAATGATCAGAATTTGAAGGGTGTTGAATTAAAAGCAATTGTTTATCGTCCTACTGGATCCATTTATCATACACGTATTCCCCAGTATGATGGCCAGTCTTGCAGTGGTATTCAATTAACCATTACAAACCGGGATGAGTTTAATCCAATTATTACCGCAACAACATTAATAATGTTAATCAACCAACTGCATCCCCGGGAATTTCAGTGGAAAGAAAATGGATATATTGACAAATTATTTGGTTCGGATTTATTAAGGTTATTAGCTGCACAAAAGAAACCTCCGAATTATTTGCCGCCCCAATGGGCTCAAGATGTGTACAAATTCAACGAATTTAGACAATCATTTTTGATCTATTGATGCAACGGCTATTTGTTCTTCTATTATTAGCAGATATACTATTTGGTCAGATCCTTCCAACTGTTCCAAGCAATGTATTCCGTTTCTCGTATGGAAGCAGTATTTCCGAATCAAAATGGGATTTGGATGAACAATCTTTTAATCTTAGGGGAATCGGTCGACATTATTTTGACAATTTAACCCATAATGATTCTGTGCGTTTTTCTTCCAATTATGATCTTTACCACAACGGCTCTTTAATGGTGGATTCTGTGAATACGGTTGAAGAATGGCTCACTCGATTCAATTCAGATTATGGATTCACTTTACCCGTTTTTGGCGCTCAGCTCATAGATACATCAAAAGGTGTTTTACCTTCCGGCTCCTATTTGGAATCCAGAGAAAAAAAAACAACTGGTAAAACATTTATGGTAGAATATGGGCTATCCAATGAAGTGACATTAAGTGTCTCAGTACCTATTCTGGATTCTTACACCGTTGACCGATTGATTACAGATTATTCTATTAGAGGGATGGATGATGTGGATGTTCTTTTGAATTATCATACAAATGCAAAAAGTGATTTTTATGATTTTATTCATTCGAGCAATTATTCTGTATTAAGACCAGGATTAAAAGATACGCTCAGTGCTATTTATGGAACTTTTTATGAAAAGAGCAGTGAATTTTCTGTTTTGTGGGCCACTCATGCTGGTAATGATCCACTGAATAATCTCCTTGTTGATGCACGGTTTATTCCACAGGATATTGGGAAAGATACAGTCTCTTTATTTGATCTAGTTTCCTACTATTATCCCAGTGAACAATCGGGATCCGGCGTGAATGATGTAACTGTGGGTGCAACAATATTATTGAAAGGTAAACCGACTTGGGCAACTGACGGCAAGACTAATGCACTTTATGCACAAGTTTTTTTAGGTATACCCTATGGAAAAACATTGTCTTCTTTTAAAGCAGTTGGATCAAAGCAATTCACTGAAGCAAAAATCGGTAATGGCGTTAGCAGATGGTCCATCGGGGTTTATGGAAACTCGAGGTTAAAAGGCAACACCAAAGGACGGATATATTTCCAAACCCTAATTAAGATTAGTGCACCGGAAATCCTAAATACGCCAGTGGGACTATTTTCCGGCGGGCACACAAATCCGGATTCCATTACAAGTCAGATTGGCAATACCTATAAATTTGATCAAGGGCTGGGATTATTTTTACGGGGTGGGGGTGAATGGGATATGATTCCAAACCAACTCAGGGTACGTACAGAATTAAATTATAGTTTAAAAGGTCACGATCGCTTTGTATCTAAGGATCCAGACTGGGATACATGGATGCAGGAACATGTGGGGTTTAATTCATCCTTTAAGCGGATGGATCTTCGGGCAGAAATATGGCTATTGAATTCCATTTCTAAAAACAAGATTGGTCCCATTTCTTTTGACCTTTATGCTGGTTTCAAGAACAGTATTATTGCAGAAAATACTTTTGATGGCTGGAATGTTTACACAGGCATAACAACTTATTACCAGGGCTGGTAGATTTAATAATGTATGACCGCAGAAAAGTTTGGAGTTGGGCCTTTTATGACTGGGCGAATTCCGCATTTTCCACGACTGTAATGGCGGGGTTTTTCCCCATATTTTTTGAAAAATACTGGTCCAATCCAGATGATGTGATCCAAAGTACTTACCAGTTGGGCTGGGCTAATTCTATTGCATCTATCCTGGTCGCTGCAATATCCCCATTCCTCGGTGCAGTTGCTGATCGGGGGTCTGCCAAAAAGAAGTTTCTGTTTATCTTTGCTTTTTTAGGCATATTGATGACAGGTGGGCTTTGGATGGTGGGGCAGGGTCAATGGCAAATGGCAGTTTTGTTTTATGTGGTAGCATCTGTAGGGTTTATGGGTGGAAATATTTTTTATGATTCTTTGTTACCCTCAGTGGCATCTCGGGAAAAACTGGATTATGTTTCATCTTTAGGATATGCACTGGGATATATTGGCGGTGGGCTCCTTTTTCTTGTGAATGTGCTCATGTATCTTCAGCCAGAATGGTTTGGGATTGCTGATGAGTCTACAGCAATCAAACTTTCATTTTTATCGGTGGCGGTTTGGTGGGCGGTATTTACAATACCAATTTTACTTTTTGTTCCGGAACCAAAGAATGAAAAATCTGTTCCTCTTCTACATGCCCTAAAAGCAGGCGCCATACAGTTAAAGCAAACCTTTAATCATATCAGGGAAATGAAAGTAATTGGTATATTTCTCCTTGCGTATTGGTTTTATATTGATGGTGTGGATACGATTGTTCGGATGGCTGTGAAAATGGGATCATCTCTGGGGTTTGAAACGGGTGATTTAATTGTTGCATTGCTCATGGTCCAATTTATTGCTTTTCCTGCAGCTTTGGCTTATAACTGGTTTGCGCAAAAAATAGGTACCAAGAATGCAGTTTTTGTGGCTATTGGAGGGTATGCTGTTATCACATTTCTCGCCTATTTTATGAATGACCGGCTCCACTTTTTTGCATTGGCGGGGTTAATCGGCCTGTTTCAGGGTGGTATCCAAGCCCTGAGTAGAAGTTTATATGCACGATTAATCCCTGTTGGAAAAGAAGGCGAATTTTTTGGTTTTTACAATATGTTAGGAAAGTTCGCCGCAGTTATTGGACCTGTGCTTATGGGCTGGGTAACCTTGGCCACGGGAAGTGTACGATTGGGGATATTATCTATATTAATTCTTTTTATTTTGGGTGCTTTACTTCTCACAAAAGTGGATTTTGAAGAGGGCGAACGGCTTGCTAAAGAATTTGTTTAGAAGAAAAATTATGAAAAAGATTGATTTCAAAATTATTTGTGATTTAACTTCAGGAAGGATTTGGCCCCGTTGATGTGGCGTGCTCTTCAGGGAAAAAAGTTTTTTCCGAGGGTTAATCACCGGGGCTTTTT
>CAZYLQ010000093.1:0-6875 GCA_964648395.1 uncultured bacterium
AAAATCCCAAGGGATCGCTTGATGCAGCAGTTCCAATCCAACATTGAAGCAGAATTTATGGAAGATAATATTCAGAAATTTTATCTCCTGTCTCTCCAACAAGAAGAAATTATTCCGGTAAATCAGGCAGAGATCAGCGATGTCCATTTCCATATGAATGAGCATTTTTCATTCTTGGCAAAATTTGAAGTTGAACCGGAGGTGACCCTGCCCAACATGAAATGGAAATCTTTAAAAGTTCAACGTTCAAAATATATTCATGATGAACACGATATTGAAGATGCCATTACTCAATTAAAGAAGGCACATGCCACCATCACCACTGTAGAAGATGGTGCCAAGGAGGGGGATTATCTCATTTGCACACTCCAAAAATTGGATGTATCAGGTGTACCCATCATAGGCAAAAAATACGAGAAGCAATACCTCCGGGTTGGAAAAGGATCTTTTACAGAGAATCACAAGGATAAATTGATTGGTTTGAAACCAGACGATACCACTCGTATCATGTTACCCGTTAACAAGGAAGAAGGTGATGCAGAATATGAACTCACTGTGACAAATATTGAACGGGAAATCTTACCTGAAGTAAATGATGATTTTCTAAAGCTAGTGAACCCTGAATTAACATCCGTTGATGAATTAACCGCTGATGTTGAAAAGAAAATTATAGCTAATTTTGCAGAACGTTCTCAAACTGCATTTGAACGAGATCTTTCCGATGCTTTGATCGAGTTAGCCAATCCATCTTTTGCACCATCTATGATGAATAATTATCTAAATAATCTAGTAGAAGATGTAAAAAAACAGAATAATGGTGAGCCCATAGACGATGAAAAAATAAGGGAACATTATAAACCAACAGCAGAACGTAATTTGAAATGGTTTTCACTTAGAAATAAATTGATTGAGACAGAGAAGATCAATGCTTCCCGTGAAGAAGTGGAAGGCGAAATCGAAATAATGATTGAAAAACCACCCCAATCTGAAAAACAAATTAAAAAATTCTACAAGAAACCCAGCAACCGTCAGCGAATCGAAGATGATCTCATAGAAAAGAAAATCTTGGAATATCTTGAACAATTTGCTAAAGTTAAAGAGGTAGAAGTACATACAAAAGACCTTCGGGGACAAGACCATGAACATTGATCAAAAGACACTGAACCAACTAGTACCTATCGTTGTTGAACAGACAGGGCGATCAGAGCGAGCCTTTGATATTTTTTCCCGGCTCCTGAAAGAACGGATCGTTTTTCTTGGCACACCTATTGATGATTCCCTTGCATCCTTGATTATTGCCCAGTTGTTATTTTTGGAAGCAGAAGATTCGGAAAAAGATATTTTTCTTTATATCAATTCACCTGGCGGTATCATAACAGCCGGCTTGGGAATATATGACACTATGCAATATATTAAACCTGATGTATCCACGATCTGTCTTGGTCAGGCTGCTAGTATGGGCGCATTTTTATTGGCTGGCGGAGCCAAAGGAAAACGGTCTGCACTGCCCAATTCACGTATCATGATCCATCAACCCATGGGTGGAGCGGAAGGACAGGCAACGGATATCAAAATCCTGGCGGAAGAAATTCTTCGGATGAAAAAGCAGTTGAATACAATTTTGGCAAAAAACACAGGACAAAGTTTAAAAAAGATCGAAGCGGATACAGACCGGGACAATTATTTAACATCTAAAGAAGCAAAATCATACGGCCTGATAGATTCTATTATGTCAAAGAGGAAATGAGCAAGATTCAGAAAGGTAAAAATCCGGAGATCAATCTAGAACCGGAAATGAATCAACCTCAAAATGGATTTAAGGTTACTCTCCAAAAACCTTCAAAGATCAAGTCTAACCTGGATATTCATATAGTTGGGCAGGATGGTGCTAAAAAAGCCATCGCCGTTGCAGTATACAATCATTATAAACGAATCATTCACCAAGCCTATCATTCGGATGTTGAATTAGACAAAAGTAATATTTTACTGATTGGGTCTACTGGGACAGGAAAAACATTGATCGCTCAAACATTGGCTCGGTTTCTCTCTGTTCCATTTGCTATTGCCGATGCAACAACATTAACAGAAGCAGGCTATGTTGGGGAAGATGTGGAAAATATATTGGTTCGACTACTTCAGGTTTCTAATTATAATATTGCAGCTGCTGAAAAAGGGATCATCTATATTGATGAAATTGATAAAGTTGGACGAAAAAGTGCCAGTGCATCCATCACCCGAGATGTGAGTGGAGAAGGAGTCCAACAAGCACTTTTGAAAATTCTGGATGGCACCATTGCCAACGTACCACCCAAAGGGGGACGAAAGCATCCTGAACAAAGTTTGATCCCTGTTGATACAACTAATATTTTATTTATTTGCGGTGGTTCATTTTCAGGATTGGAAGAAATCATTTCCAGACGGGTAGGGAAAGGTGAATTGGGCTTTGGCACCAAGAAAAATATACAGAAAAAAGATCCCAACGCAATTTTTTCCGATGTAAGGCAGGAAGATTTGATCGCCTATGGCATGATTCCCGAATTAGTGGGCAGACTTCCGGTGGTGAGTACATTGGATACCTTAGATGAAAATGATATGATGCAGGTGATGCTTGCCCCAAAAAATTCCTTGGTGAAGCAATATAAGAAACTGTTTATGCTGGAAGGGATTGAACTGGAATTTCGTGAATCAGCACTAAAGGCTATTGTTCAACTTGCCATGGAGTTAAAGGCAGGTGCGAGAGCACTTCGGTCTGTCATGGAAGAACATTTGTTGGATATTATGTATCATATTCCTGAAATGGAAGGCGTAGAACGGGTGATTATTACTAGGGATACGATTTTGAAAGGGAAGGAGCCCCTATATAAGCCTAGTCGAAAACGGAAATCGGCTTAATTCAATAAGTCTTTCAAAGATCTAAATAGTATACTTAACTTATTTCAATAATGTGATTTTTTGGATATTCCTTTCAGTTCCTGACCTTAATTCTATAAAATAAAGTCCAGATGGTATATTGGTAGGTTGCCATTTGGTCTTATGATAACCCGGTTCTAAATTTTCATCGATTAATGTTGCAACCAATCGACCTGTTAAATCAAATATTCTCAAGGATGTTTCATCCTTGGTTGCAATATCATATTGAATAGTTGTTACGGGGTTAAATGGGTTCGGATAAATTTGATTTAGTGAGAACTCAGTTGGAAATTGGCTGGGCTCATTTACAGATAAAACGTTATCAATTGTTACTGTGCCCGTTCCATTCACAAATGGCACACCTTCATGTCCCCAGGCATCTATCAATATCATCACATTGGTTGTAATGGTTATTTCTTCGTTTAATAGTGCGTCAGGGCTCACAGCACAATTTACACGGAATAAATTATGGGAGCCTGTTTCTAAAGGCGCCTGCCAATTAGATAATCCGACGATAATATCTGAACCTGTAAGTGTAACATCAAATTCCCATGATTCTATTAGATCAATAGATTCTATCATAGGTGTCCATTCACTATTCTGGTTCCAATCTGTAAAAGGCTCACCCACATCATACGTTTCATTATCGTTTAAATCTTCAAAGGGTTCATCGCTGGGGCTAAGCAAATCGGGAGAGTGTAATAATTGAAATACCGCCATGGGGATTGGCACTGTACTGTACAATGAAACAACATAAGACGCACTGCCTCCTGCTGTCCCCGTTCCATCCTGAATATTGAAATATTGATCCAGAGGGTTAATATGATAGGTTGCTTGGTCAGATGCTGTTATACCAACCTCCACATTTTCATAATTAAAACCTAGGCAGTATTCAAAGGATACAATTACATCTGTTTCAACACCGGTATTGTTAAATAAAGTTAAATCTAGTATTGCGCCTGTACCTGCTTCGATAATTGGATTTACCAACGTAACTATATTATTGGTAAATATTACAGAATCAAAACTCGTTCTTTCAGTGGGCACTACAGCAATAATTTCCGTTACATTGGGCGAAAAATGGAGTTGAAATTCTAACTCACTAATTACCATCTCGTTACTCAAACCGATAGAAAAATTTCCTTCATTATTGGCATATCCGGATCCATTATAAATAAATGCTATTGCTAAAATGATTTCTCCATATTCTACATCGAAAGTCATGAATTCATCTGGATCAGAAATATTATCAATTCTCAGCATGGATGCTACATCATAGAGGCTGGTGGTATTTGGTGTTGATGCATGACTAAACTCACGATTATCTGAATTGCCGGGAAACACGTCGCCACCATCACTGGGCCCGCCGTTTTCCAAAGCAAATTGACCGTCAGCTTGTTCCAGCCCAACGCCATAGTAAGGTTCATTGGTATTAGGTCCCCAACCTTGAGCTATATTATCATTGATATGCCAGATAGCCAAACCTGGTGTTGGCATGAGTGTATCAGACCCAATTTTTTGACGATTTTCAATGAGCCAATATTCTTCCGATACTTGAGAATGATTAACGCGAATGATAGTATTATTTGAATAGGATTGCTGTAAAGGAATAAAATCTGTGTCATCCGTTATTTCAACAATATTTACCCAACCCAATTTATTTTTACACCATCCAATCATTGTAGCAGGATACCAGGGAGAATTTCCACTTGTTCCCCATGATCCACTTGCCATAAGGGCTAATTTCCCAGCACCTGTGGATGAATAATCTGTATCATATAAATCTGGCAATCCTAAGGCATGCCCAAATTCATGAGCTAGTACTCCAATCGCTACAATGGTTCCACTTTGGATTTCTGGGTTCATGGTATAGCTGCTAATTGTAACACCATCATAATTAACAGATAAATTTCCAAGGCTTGATTTGTGAGACCAAATATTTGAATGATCTCCCTGTTCTGCACCTTCACCTTGGTGGAGCAAATTCAATGCATCTACATAGCCATCATTATCATTATCATAAAGAGACCAATCAAATCCTTGGGCTTCCAAAGAATCTACCATTGCCCGAACTAATTGTTGCACGTGTGCCCATCCATTAGGATTATTATATCCATAATAATCATGTGTATTTGGTGCTGTGATCCAATTAGTTACTTCCGATATGGGTAAAAACTGGCCGTAGGAAATTTCTTGGTAAAAATCTCGAAAGCTACCTGTGTTATTATAATTCAAATGGGTGTAGCCGGGTTGATTCATAACTAATTCAAAATCTGTAGAATCGTAGGTTGCAGCTGCATCTGGAAATTCTACCAGAATAAGTGGAACATGAAATGTATCGGTTCGTGTGGCTTGCAAATTTGGAATCGGTGCATTATCCTTTAAAATTCTTTTATCAGGGCGGATGCCTTTTTGAATAGTAGAAGAAAGCAGGCTGGGCTCAGGATCTACACCAACTTTCAAATCCGAAGGAATGAGACTGAAGCCATCATTGCCTAGTGCATATACCCACCAATTCTGAGGATTTTTTACTATCGTCCATCCATTGTATTCATGCCATCCTTGGAGATGATTCCCCCGATTATAAATATGAATTTCAATACCATTGGGCTGGGTAACTTTAAATGGAGTTGTACTGGCAAGGTCTGCCATTCCATTGGAAAGTAATAAAAAGGTAAGTATATTATTTAAATATTTTGTATTTATCATTAGTTCTTTTAAAGGGTTGTTAAAAAAATAACGACTAATTTGTCATTCTTACTTAACTTAACAACTTTAATATTCTTTTGAATTCAAGATTATATCAATGAAAAAATTATTTCCATTATTTCTGATTGTTATAGGTGTATTCCACTGGGCCTGCGAAAATCCAGATAATTCAACCCAAGAGAATAATAGTAATACTTTTGGAAATACATTGAACGATGACTTGTCAGGTAGCCAGGGCTCCATCACCGATTATTTCTACAATTTTGAAAATGATATCGATGCCAAATTTTTTCGGTATGATCCCAGTCTCATGACCGCGTTCCCTCATTACCTTGATTATTACGAACTTTCAGGAGAGACTCCGCCAGAATTAGGATACCGTACCTTCCCGAACCATCTGGTTTCCATGACACCATCTGATGAATCACAGTTTACCGAGAGGCATTATATTGATTCACTTTCGGTCCAGGACTCCATTGTTCCTGACTCCGTTTTGATGACTTCCACTTCATTCAAGAACCTTGAAAAATTAGAATGGGATCTCTTGGCAGATCCATCTCTCCAAAGATATAAATTGGTGAATTCTGACTGGGTCCAGGCAGATACCATGTTATATTTTTCAGACACCTTTGATGTGAGCGCTTATTGGTCTGTGGTGGATACGCCCTTTATAGATGAAGGGCTGCTTTTTGTTGATTCTTCTGAATGGTTTGATACAAACTATGTCTTCCTAGCAGATGATCAGATAAGGTTTATTTCAAATTTTGAATTTGATAAACAACAGCTAAGTGCTGATTCCCTTGTTTTCAGGATCAATACAGATTGTAATGATAATGGAGAATGGGATGCGGGAGAGACACCCCTTGTGGATTACAATGGGGACGGGGAGTATGAAGCACTTTATGAATATGAAGATAATAATAACAATGGTGAATACGATGCAGGAGATAATTTGATCGAAGATTACAATAATGATGGTGTTATTTCAATCGCTTTTGAATTTGAAGATAGAGGCAATGGGATCTGGGACCCGGAAGAACCGTATTTTGATATTAATGGAAATGGAGAATTTAATAACAGTGAACCCTATCTGGATCGGAACTGTAATGAGATTTGGGATGATGCTGAATCCCGGGTGAATAATGAATCAGATTGTGCTGATATCGGAACATTTACTGAAGATGCAGATGGTGGATTTTGTGATCGAGGAAATAAAATTTATGACTTGGATGAAGAATATATATCAAAGGATTCTG
>CAZYLQ010000094.1:0-6838 GCA_964648395.1 uncultured bacterium
CTAGTTTCTTTCGGTAGGGATTTAAGCTGCCAAAAATCATAGGTTTGATGAAGTTTAGATGCTCGTAGAACTCGTCCTTCCCCGCAATTATAAGCTGCAAGCGTTAAGTACCAGTTATCAAATAAATTATTTAGGTCCTTTAGATATTGACATGCAGCATGGGTGGCTTTAATGATGTCCCGCCTTTCGTCCCTGTACCAATCCCTGGATAAGCCATATTGCTTCCCTGTTGAATAAATGAATTGCCACATTCCAGATGCGTTTGCATGGCTGTAAGCTTTGGGATTTAGTCCTGATTCTATCATAGCCAGATAAATAAATTCTTCAGGCATTTCATGTTCTGCTAAAATAGGCAATATAAGGTCCTTATATTGCATATAACGTTTCAACCAAATTTCAAATTGCTTACGTCCTTTGGTTTGAAAATAATTAATAAATTGATCCACTTGTTTTGTTCGCACGAGAGGAATGTGTCCATCCCGGTCATCCACCACAGTGAATTTGGTATCCCCCATTTCAATTTCAATTGCCTCTGTGATATCAGTTCGAATCCTTTCAGCCATACCAGGTGCATCAACATGTTGAACAGTCACAAGTTTTGTGGTATAAAGGTTTGTAAATGTTCTATTGAATCGCTCGAATTCTTCTTTATCTTCCAAGTTCATTTCACCAATTTGGTCTGCTTCCATCAATAGTTCAAAAATTCGGCTGAGATGATAAATCACCTCTAAAGTATCACCATGGTAATCTGAAATAACTGCTTCTGCCATGAAGTTTTTCGAATCTCTCAGGATAGCTGGGTATCGATTTCGGGATTCATCCAAAGTTGCTATGCTGTCTTTCGCAGGAAGTACGGTAGTGGTTAAAGATGCCTCAGTAGGTAAAGCCATAGCCCCTGTCCAAGATATATATCCAAGCCAGATGGCAAAATGTAGAATAGCGCTAAAGGTTTTAATCAAAGGGATTTAGACGAAATACTGCGGGCTAACTTAGAGTGGAACTCTAGCTTTATACAAGACCTTCCATCCTCATTTTATTAACTTTCTTAGTTTTGTTGAAATCAGACATAAACGAAATGATATTTAATCTTCATATCTAACTTTTCATTTAAGCATTCACAATCATGACTTTAGAGTAAGTTTCACAAGTATTTGGTATATGTGGCAATTCTTTTATTGACTAAATCAAAAACTTCGATTCACCTTGCAGACATGGCAATGCCACCCGAAACAATAATGGCTCTTTAGATAAAGTAATCCCTGAGAAATATGGAAAGATCTTAATTGTTTTCGGGTCAAATTATTCCCAAATAATCGATTCAAACTTCCATATGCGTTTGGTAATTGTAGTTTGGTCCATCGTTCAAAATACGAAATATAATCCGATTGAGATTTCCCGGCTAGGGCAGGAAAATGAACATTTCCGCACCATTCTACCCAAGTTGTCTCTCCAAATCCATAGCCTTTAAAACCATTTTTCAATTGCTGAAAGGTCAAGTCTTCTGGTGTATCCATAAAATAGTCAAAGCTCCATTGAGCGATGCGTTTAATGATTCGTTGAGGATGGCGCGCAGGCATGGTTCCTGCACGATGCCAATGTAATGGAGATGAAAAATGTATGAAGGTTTTAACCCAAGTATCTTTTGAAATATTTTTTGTGATATATGGGAATAGTGTATTCCCCAGTTTTCTATAAAGTTGTCTGTTTTCCCCGGCACCAAAATTAACCAATGATTCAATAAAAACCCGTTTTCGCTTTTCCTTTACACTTTTTTTGAAAAATAATACTTTTTCATCCCACCGTTTCAACCCGAATTCCATTAACACTATCATTTGATTTGGTGTAAGTGACTGGCTTGGCAATGAACACTCATATCTTTTTTCAAATGAATGGGTATCAAGTTGAAGAGTTGTCACATAGAGTACAGGTTGTCTGGCAAAAGTTGATACAACATGTAAAATCACACCAGCATATCTGTTATCACTTATGTGCCCATGAGAAATCCAGGAAGATTCATGGCTATGAATTTCTACTGCACCTTTTATCATTTTACCATTTACCCAAATGACCGCATCTAAAAAATCAGGACCTTCATTCTTGTTTTTCCGCCCGGGAGAAAATATGGTTACAAAATTTCCAAATCGATCTTTCATAACCGTCCCAGGCTTTACCTTTTCCCAGAAAGCCGCCAAAACGGACTCCTTTACATTATTTTCGTCTTGAATTCCTCCAGGGGATATTGATGGAATCGAGTAAAAATGATTTATCAATTTTGTTTTAGTAATTGTTGTACTTCATTTCGCACATGGTTCGCTAATTCTCTCCTTGTTTCATTTGTATAGGTCCCCGGTGGGATTGGTTTAGAAAGTCGCAATTCAATAGGATGGTTTTTCATTGTCCATGACCCTTTTTCAAGCATTTCGAAAGTGTTTACAAATGCAACCGGAACGATTGGAATTTCGGTTTCAACTGCTAGGATCAATCCACCACGTTTAAATTGTCCCAAGGACCCGTCTTTGGTTCGTGTCCCTTCAGGGAAAAGTAATACGGAACGTGGCATTTTTATCAGAGATTCTCTTGCAATTTTCAAAGATTTTAATGCTTGTTCTTGACGACCACGATCCACAAATATATGACCAGCAGCACGCATGACCCACCCAAGAACTGGAATAGATTTTAACTCTATTTTTGCAATAGAGACTACCCAGTATGGTAGTCCTGCAAAGGCTAATAATATATCAAATTCAGAAGCATGATTTCCTGCAAAAATATATGATTTATTTGACTTCAGGAATTCCAAACCTTTTACAGAATATTTAACTCCTCCAAAAAGGAGGATTAATTTAGCCCACAGATTAGCACAATAGCCCAATGTCCTGCCCCGCCGAGGTTCAAAAATAGAAACAACGATTCCAAAAAAACCCAATAATGTGGTCCAAATAACTGTATTGAATAAAATCCAAATGTAACGCAATTAGGTGATCTCTCGAATACCTAAAAAATCAGCAACTTCATTTGGAAATTGAATTGTTCCTTTTTCTGTTTGGTATGTTTCCAATAACGCAACCATGAGCCGGGGTGTTGCTACACCTGAGCCATTCAAGGTATGGAGAAAATCAACTTTATTGTCTTCTGATCTTCGATATCGAATATTTCCCCGTCGTGCCTGAAAAGATTCAAAGTTACTGCATGATGAAACTTCCAACCATTTTTGCTCACCAGGTGCCCATATCTCTAAGTCATAACATTTAGCCGCCGCAAAACTTAAATCCCCTGTGCATAATTCAATCACACGGTAATGAAGGCCTAATTTTTTTAAAATGGTTCCTGCCTGTTTGGTTAGATGTTCCAATTCCTCGTATGATGTTTCTGGAACTGTGAATTTCACCAATTCAACTTTGTTGAATTGATGAACTCTCAAGAGACCTCTGGTGTCTTTCCCATAAGAACCCGATTCCCGCCTAAAACACGGGGAATATGCTACATAATAGATAGGTAATTCTGATTCATCCAGTATTTCATCACGATGGACATTGGTAACAGGCACTTCGGCTGTGGGAGCCAAATAGAGATTATCCACCTCAGTATGGTACATATCTTCCTCAAATTTTGGCAACTGGCCTGTAGTCACCATGGATTCTTTTCTCATTAATACTGGTGGAAATAATTCAGTGAATCCAAATTCTTTATTATGATGATCAACCATGGCATTGATTAAGGCACGTTCTAATTTGGCGCCTTTCCCAACGTATAGTGGAAATCCGCTTCCGGATAATTTTGCGCCTCGCTTAAAATCAAGCAGAGTTAATGACTCCCCCAATTGTAGATGAGACTTAGGGGTAAACATAAAGTCAGGTTTTTCCCCCCAGTATTTTATTTCGACATTGTTAATCTCATTAAATCCTTTAGGAACAGTCTCATGTGGCGGATTGGGAATTTGATATAATACTTTATTTAATTCTTCACCAGTATGGTGAAGTCTGTCTTCAATTTCCTTTAATCGATCACCCAAATCACGGGTTTGTTTAATAGCGTCCGAAGCATCTTGTCCTTCTTTTTTTGCCAGACCGATAGCTTCCGAAGCACTATTCCTTTCAGCCCGAAGAAGGTCAACCTCTGTTTGTAGCTTACGAAATGTTTTGTCTAATAACAGAAGTTGATCCACATCCGCATTGTCACTCTTTAATGCAAGCATTTTTTTATACAACTCCGGCTGTTTTCGGAGATCTTTAATTGATATCATATTATTTTGCCAAAATTTAAAAGGAGAATTTATTTTAATTCTAAAAGATTACCTATACCACGTTATACATTTTAAATTATTTTACCTGGCAAAAGATAGAAATAACAGAAAAATAATTATTAAAAAAGATTTTAGATTGATTTGATTTATTTTGATAATGCAATTCCATATAATAATATTCCAAGAATAAGGACACGTAGTTATTATTACCAAAAATTCCTTTAGTTTCTTACATTGTATCTGATAGAAAACTAATTTATATAATAGAAAAAATTACGATTCGGGCTTTTGCCCGGGCTAATTTTATTTTGGAATTTCAATGGTTATACAATAAGTTTGAGAGTACACATTAGGATTTCTATCGATAAAAACTGCGCCCAGTTTACCATAAAAAAGGCAATATAAATAAACAAAATCGTCTTGGCGATAGCAGATCCTTATCCCATGTCGAAACCTCGACGAATTATCACTAAATATTATGAATAAAATTTTTCTTCTTATCGGAGTTTCTGCATCTTTATTTGCTCAAACACTTGATATTAACGCATTGAGAATGGCCCAATCCAAAATATCTAATTCTGGCTATACTAATGCCTCAAGATCTAATGAAAGGCAGGAACAAACAAGAATAAAAGTGGATAAACCAATCAACCCAGAGCAGTATTTGGTTGGCCCGGGCGATCAATTCCTTGTAAATATTATTTCAAGTGAAAATGTAGCAAATTATACACTAACTGTTTCCCCCACAGGAGAAATCCTTATCCCATCTGTAGGTATCATCCAGATAAATGGACAAACACTTTCAAGTTCAATCAAGAAAATGGAAATTGCGATTCAAACTCTTAACCGTAGTGCTAAAATATTTATTATTTTATCTGAGATTAGAGAGTTTAAGGTTAAGGTTATTGGTCATTTACAAAATCCTGGGTTTTATACCATCACACCAGTTTCTCGAGTGTCTGACTTGTATGAAGAAGTTCTTAATAAATTAGAATCTGGGTCATCTGCTGATCAAAATACTGATCAAAATACTGATCAAAATACTGATCAAAACCTTTATCCGGAAATGTCCAGACGTAATATAGAGATCTATCGAAATGGAGAATCTATTCCGGTAGATTTGGTAAAATTTGGATCAACTGGAAAAGAGAATAATAACCCATTTCTTCAGCAAGGTGATGTGGTAAGAATGCCTCTGAAAGAACATTTAGTCGGTATTTTTGGAGGTATAAAAATCCCGGGGAATTATGAATTTATACAAGGTGAATCTTTATCTCAATTTGTAGACCTTGCTGGCGGTTTAAGGCCTGATGCAGACTCCAATAAAGTAGAAATTACTCGGTTCATTTCATCTAAAGAAAAATTTAGTTTTATTACAACAATGTCAAAGGCAGATACCATAATAATTTCATCAGAAGATCATATCATGGTTCGGTATGACCAAGACTATAAACGCCAGGATATTGTTTACATCAATGGGGAAGTGAAATATCCCGGTGTATATGCAATCGAACCGGGCAAAACAACCATCGGTGATGCTCTTCAAAAAGTAGGTGGATTCACAACAAGAGCGGATCAATCGAAAATAATTATAAATAATAAATCTATTGCCAAAATCCCAGATCGCGAAAATAAAAGGATTTTACTGATTCCCGATGAAAATAGGTCGCCTGAAGAGAAAGCTTATATAAAAGCTAGAATGCTCACAAAAAAAGGTACAATAGAATCATCGTCTTTAGAACAAGCAAAATCGCTCATGAGCCTTCCCTTAGTGAATGAGGATGAAATTGTCATCCTAGAGAATTTTGACTACATAGAAATTTTGGGAGGCGTTCTAAAACCGGGACGCTACCCATACACCGCAAATATTACCTTTGATGAATATGTTGATCTTGCAGGCGGAATAACTAATACAGCAACACGGAAAAAGTTTATCATTAAAGCTGGAACAGGTCAACGATTACCTATTAACAAAACTGCCAAGATTGAAAATGGGGATACCATTTTTATACCTGAAAAAATGGAGTATAACAAATGGATAATTCTGAAAGATATTTTGGCATCTTTGGGACAAGTTGCAGCTTTAATTGTCGTTATTCAAAATGCCATCGGAACTTGAATTGGAAATATCACTGCCTAATTTAAAATTCAATGTATCAAATAAACTTCATGGTGAAATATCAAGGAATACAACATTTATTATACAGCATCCTTATAATCAATTTAAGTGTGGACCATTACTAGCGGACATTAATTATTAATGAAAAAAGTAATCACATACGGAACGTTTGATTTGTTCCATTTTGGACATTTGGAATTATTGCGCAGAGCAAAAGAATTAGGCGATTTTTTAGTTGTGGCAGTATCGACAGATGAGTTTAATATAAAAAAAAGGGAAAAATGCATTTACCCGTTTGAACATCGAATTAAAATAGTTGAAGCAATACAATATGTTGATAAAGTAATTCCTGAAGAGAATTGGGAACAAAAACGAAGAGATATTCTATCAAATAAAATTCAAATATTTACAATCGGTGATGATTGGAAGGGTGAATTTGATGAATTAAGTGATATCTGTGATATTATTTATATCGA
>CAZYLQ010000095.1:0-6809 GCA_964648395.1 uncultured bacterium
CTGCGGGAATGTACATCTATATGATACAAGCAGGGGACTTTAGTCAGAGCAAAAAAATGGTACTGCTTAAATAGGAAATCTAATCGATGATTCCTTTTTTCTCAAGTTTATCCAGCTTGGGCTTTATTACAAATTGGCAATAGGGTTGATAGGGGTTCTCCTGGTAATAATTATCATGATTGTCTTCTGCATCTGAGTAATTGTTAATCTTAGTTATTTCAGTGACAATTGCATTGGGCCAATATTCGGATTGATCCGCCACTGTTTTAGAGTTTTCAGCAAGCGATTTTTGTTCTTCTGAATGATAAAAAATAACAGATCGATATTGTGTTCCCACGTCCGCGCCTTGTTTGTTCAAGGTTGTAGGATCGTGAGCCTGCCAAAATACATTTAATATTTGTTCATAAGATATCTGGTCAGGATCAAATTCAATTTTGGCAACTTCGGCATGTCCAGTTTTGCCGCTGCAAACATCTCTATAACTGGGGTTATCTACATGGCCGCCTGCATATCCCGGTTTAACGGATAATACACCATCTACACGCTGATATACGGCTTCTACGCACCAGAAGCATCCACCGCCTAGTGTTGCAAGTTCAGTTTGATTCATGGATGGTTCTTGTGAAAAAGTAAATATTGAGAAAAGATGAAAAAATAGGAGCGGGTACTTCAACGATTTAAATGATGATTTGAGAGATACCATCCACCGCGAGCAGATTTAACCAATATTTTAGTATTCCCGGTTTGGCTGGATGAATAACCAAATGGTGGATTTACTATGATCTGGTAAGACCCTGGTTCATTGATCTGGAATGCATATTTTCCAAGTTCATCCGTTATACGCCATTTGGATGTACCGGCTATATTCACTTCTGCACCGGGAACTATTTTTCGTGTTCTGGCATCAAAAACAGTTCCATATATGATAGTAGGCTGCAATAGGTTTTCATCTAGATATTGCGGTAACCCAGATGGCCCAAATACAGGTTCAGGAAAATAATCATCCAAAATGTAGGATAAATTTTCATATTTACCCAATTGCGGAACATAACACCTTTCAGGGGAATAGTCGACTTCATTGATTGTCAATATGATAAATCCTGTACCATCATTAATTACTTTCTTGGACTTGATTATAATTCGTTCAGCAGAAAAATAATCATTAATAATTGATAGGTAATAAAAGACACTCCCTTTTACAAAAAAGGATTCAGAACGGGATTCAATAGCTGTTTTTCCGAGATTAGGTATTCTTTGATCATCTGGAATTGGTGTCAACATTGGGTGAATAGTAATATTGTTCAGGGAGTCCAATTCATCTGGGTTTAGTTTCACGGTTAATTCATGATAATCACGAGATACTAGCAGGATTTTTGGTTTCCAAACATAGCCAACATTTTCCATGTTAAAATTCCCGTTTTCATCTGTAATAGAAGAACTTTTTAGCAGATTATTACCACTCAACAAGTCAACTTTCAAATTCTTCACGGGTGTTTGATGTAGGCTATTTAATACTTGTCCCGATATGGTATTGAGTTGGAATTCAATGGTTTCCTTTGGCTGAGCACTCAGGGTCGTTGCAATGATTGAAATAATGATAAAGAGACGTCTCACAGCAGAAAATCTACAAAATAATTGGATGATTGGTTATGCTTTGTCGTAAGCATCTTTCAGTCAGCATTTTATTTCAGAATTAATATCAGATTTGGAACAAATTGACATGCAATTCATCATTATAGTATCATTTTTTATATATTTTCGAAAGGTTAATCTTTTTGTGTCAGGCAGGCTCATGTTTAATTAATTTTCATTATGGACATGAAGAATTTACAACGATCAGATTTTGATTATTGGTCTGCTATTAACACGCGCTGGCGGGATATGGATGCTTTGGGACATTTGAATCATGCAATCTATTTAGAATATATGGAAACGGCACGAGTGGATGTTTATATTCAATTGGGCTTTTCAGGTGTCCGAAAAGACATGGATGAGAGTACCATTCTTGGTTCTATGGATGTTCACTACTTGTCCCAGGTAAAGCATCCTGCATCCTTGGATGTAGGCCACAGGGTTTGCAGGGTAGGGTCAAAAAGTTTTGATTTTATGGCAGCAATTTTTAAAGAGAATGAAGAAAAATCGGTTTGTTCTGCGCTATTCAAATTGGTGGCATTTAATTATGATTTAAATAAGGCGATCCCTGTTCCGGACCTTATTCGTCAAAAATGTCGCCCTGTTAAATGAATCCACTTTCTGCTTTTCTTCCTGAATCATGTATTCATGATGATTTGATTACCCGGTTGGCCTACACTCGGGATGCCAGCATGTATCGCCTTATTCCTGAAGCTGTGGTCCGTCCTAAAGATGAACAGGAAGTCAGGTCTCTTTTAGAGTATGGCCGGAGTTCCGGAACACCAATTACATTTCGTACTGCAGGCACATCATTATCCGGGCAATCAATTACCACGGGTATTATTGCAGAAGTCCTTTACGATTGGCAGAAATTCAAGATCCTGGAAAACGGTAATGCTATTTGGTCTCAGCCTGGAGTCAATGGTGCTGTCGCGAATAAAATATTGACCCCTTATCAACGCAGGATTGGCCCTGATCCTGCATCCATTAATTCGGCAAGAATAGGTGGTATTGTTTCTAATAATTCATCAGGAATGGTCTGCGGAACAAAATTCAATGCTTACCACACGCTTAAGGATATTGAATTTATCCTGCCGAATGGAAATGGGTATGATACTTCTGTACCTGGTGAAAAGGAAAATTTTCTCCAGAATGAACCAGATCTAGCGGAGGGATTATTAAAGATTAAAGCAGAAATTGAATCCAACTCAAGTTGGATGAGAAAAATTCGGGAAAAATACCGCATCAAAAATACGATTGGTTATTCTATGAACTCTTTTTTGGATTATAACCATCCATTAGATATTTTTTCTCATTTATTGGTTGGGGCAGAAGGGACATTGGCGTTTATCGCTAACGTTACTTTAAAAACAATTCCCGATCCGCCTGAAAAAGGGACTGGGCTCCTATTATTTAATTCACCGGAAAGTGCTGGAAATTGTGTTCCCTTTTTCAAAAGCATGGGCGCATCTGCAATTGAATTTCTAGATGATGAATCTCTTCGAACAGCACAGCATTTTGAAAATCCACCCTATGATCCAAACAGGGTGGAAAATGATGTTACAGGACTCTTAATTGAATACCAGGATAGTTCACAAAATGAGATTGATCGGTTGATCGAAGAATCAAAACAATTTTCCCAAAAGGAGTCATCGGTCATATCAATGAAATTAGTAACAGATCAACTGGATAGGGAAACGATCTGGAAGATCAGGAAAGGCCTGTATCCTACATTAGGATCTTTAAGAAAAACAGGAACAAGCATTATAACTGAAGATATTGCAGTTGATGCTGAAAATCTTGCCCAAGCAATTCGTGGTTTAAAAAATATATTTCAAAAACGTGAATTTCAAGATGGTGTAATCTTTGGTCATGCAAAGGATGGAAATCTCCATTTTATTACATCAGTGGATCTCGATGATAAAATTGGTGTCCGAAATTATGAAGGAATGATGCGAGATCTTTCAGATATGACATTGACACAATTCAATGGATCGTTAAAAGCAGAACACGGAACAGGACGAAATATGGCTGCTTTTGTTGAAACAGAATGGGGTGGTCCGCTTTATGAGATCATGTGGAAGGTGAAAAGCCTAACGGATCCCCTGAATATTATGAATCCTGATGTTCTATTGAGCCGGAATAAACAGATCCACATGAATGATCTGAAACCAATGCCCACAGTTCATGATGAAGTTGATAAATGTATCGAATGTGGTTTTTGTGAACGAATTTGTCCAAGTCGCGGATTGACTTTAACTCCACGACAACGAATCGCTGTTATGCGGGAATCTAAACTGCAAACCATTTCAAAATCTGATATTGATAAATTCAATTATGCGGTCATTGAAACTTGCGCTACCGATGGATTGTGTGAAATGGATTGTCCCGTAAATATTAATACTGGGACAATGGTGAAATCCCTTAGACGTAATTCCAATTCAAAATTTGTAATTGTTAAATTTTTGAAAAATAATTTTAAAATAGCCGTTTCATTCATCAGATTTGGATTAAGAATAGGTCATTTCTTTGATAAAATATTTGGGTCCACTTTTCTTTGGAAATTTACCCGTTCCATCAATTCTATCCTTAAAACAACATTCCCCACTTGGCCAAAGTATGGAATCAAAATAGCAAAGACTTTTAATCCTGTTTCATCTTCAGATCATGATCCTGATTACATCGTATTCCCATCTTGTGCCAGCAGGGTTTTGGCTGCAGATCAAACTGGAACAAGTGCTTCTGAATATTTGACCAAAATTGCTACGAATACTGATATTAAAATCAAGTATCTTGATGATTATTCTGAATTTTGCTGTGGAATGGCTTTTGATTCTCGCGGACATAAAAGTATCGGGGAGGAGATGAGAATGAAATTAATAAATCGATTGAGAAATGAATCGGACATGGGACGTATCCCCATCGTTTTAGATATGTCGCCATGTACACAATTTATGCGACAGGATTCATCTGATCTGACTATACTTGATTCCGTACAATTTATCCAACAAATTAAGAATCAACTAGAAATAGAACAAAGTGCTGAGCCAATTTTTGTACATCCTGTATGTTCATCTCAAAAAATGGGTACAGGTCATGATCTAACGAATCTTGCAAATATGTGTTCAAAATCCGTGGAGACAACTCTGGAACCATTTTGTTGTGGTACTGGTGGTGACCGCAGTATCCGCTTTCCTGAATTGCCGCAAAATGCTGTTAATCAGTTAATGGATAAACTTAATTCACCAAAGGGAGTATCATCCAGCCGCACGTGTGAGTTGGGTTTGCAAGAGTCAACAGGTGTAGCATTTTCATCCATAGAAGCATTGGTCTATGACGCAATTAAAAAGTAATTTTAATTAAGAAATATATGAATCTATCATTATGACAAGAAGATTAACATTCATCTTTATATTATTGTTATCCTTAGCCCAATTGCAGGCAGATGTGATTGCCAGGCTTATTAAAGTTGAAGGCAATGTATACTTCAAGCGGATGGGAATGGAAACATTTTCGGAAAAAGCAAAAATCGGTGCTGCCATACTGAATGGAGATGCCATAAAAGTAGGAGAAACCGGTTTTGGTGCTATCATTTACCTGGATGATAGAACGATACTTAAAATAAGAGAAAATACAAAATTCAATTTCATGGAAACACAAAACACCCGGACGATAGATTTGACACATGGGACCTTGTTGAATAATGTGAAATCCGAAGGAAGAACCAAATCCTTTCGAATTCAAACACCTGTTTCCGTAGCCAGTGTTAAGGGAACACAATTTGCAGCCATTGTCAGTCAAACAGGTGTGGACCAATTTATTGGCAAAGAAGGACTCTTTGAAGTTTTAAATATGATCAGCGGTGAAACAGTTTCAGTTGGGCCAGGGCAAAAAGCAATTAGTAATGCCACAGGTAATTTGGTCCAGAGCCCGGCTTCTCCAGAAGATTATCCTAACGATCCCGAAGTGGAAGAATACCAGGAGCCTGAGACAGAAGATGTTGATGAATCACCAGATGAAACCAGACAGCAAAAGAGTACAGAAACTCCAGATTCGCCAGAAAAACGAAAAAGTGTAGAATCTGAAAACACTCCCAAAACTTCGGAAGAGGCAGAACAAATAAAATCAGAAGAAACTCCCGTCATACCAGAAGAGAGTGCCGGTGGGACACCACCCAAACCATTTGGTATGGGTTTAGGCATTGGTTCCGTAACGTTGGATGGTGTTCTCTATAACCAATTGGCACTTAGGCCTGAGATCAACATTGGCAAGGTCGGAATTGGACTGGATCTTGTGGTTTACATGGATAACGAAGGAAATATGCGTAATGATGAGTGGGATATTGAGAATGACCCCGGACTGTTGCTGGATAAGATCCTGTTTATCCGCTACGGTAAAAAAACGGATCCCGCCTGGATCAAATACGGTTCCATTGAAGGATTAACGCTGGGATATGGCGGCCTGATGAATAATTATTCAAATATGATGGAATTTCCCTCGGTGCGCAGGGTCGGGGTTAATACGGGCTTTAACATTGGTCCTGTTGGCGGAGAACTCTTTTTATCCAATATAAAGGATATGTCGCGGGGCGGTACGGTAACCGGATTGCGGGCTGCCTACACTGTTTCAGATGATTTACCCCTTGCAATAGGTGTTAATTTCATTACGGATGCAAATATGTTCTCAGGCCTCAAAGATAAGGATGAAGACAGCTATCCAGACGTGTTTGATGATTTTCCAGATGACAGTACTCTTTGGAATGATACAGATGGTGATGGTTGGCCAGATCCGGGGCACGGGGATAGCGTTTTAGATTCTCTGGTTGATATCGATGCAGATGGGGATAATATCATAGATGCGGAAGAGAATATTTCTGACATTAATTTAAAAGCTACACCATTCAGCCTGAAGGATAATACAGCATCCACAACCGGATTATCCTTTGATATCGGCTACCCCGTTCTTCAGTCCGATGCTATATCACTCATGATCTATGCTGAATATAATACATTGAAGTTTCCTGCTGTAAGTACGTCCGACTCCAGCTTTATCCGGAAGGAACGATCCGGTAGCGGTATCAGCGTACCGGGCATACGTTCAACTCTTTTTGGCATTTTAAATCTTTCCCTGGAATACAGGATTATAAATGGTTCCTATGTTCCCCAGTTTTTTGATCA
>CAZYLQ010000096.1:0-4939 GCA_964648395.1 uncultured bacterium
CCACAATATTATCATTCATCGGAAATCACCCTCTTTTGGGATTAGCTTTAATCGCCATTGGGGCAGGTACATTTCTATTGGTTTTTGAATCGGAAGATTCACGATAAGCTTATTTTCATTTTCTTATTTAATCATCAAAGGATACAACACTATGAAACATGGAATATTTCCGTTAATCATTCTTATCTCAATCGGATGCGGAACGGACACTAAACGTCCAAATGTCACGACATTATCAACTTTTAAAGATTCAACCAGTTACGCTTTGGGTGCAGATCTTGGTACTAACCTGAAACAACAAAAAGTTGAAATTGACTTTGACTTTTTTATGGCGGGGCTATTAGATGGAATGGAAACGGATGTGGTTCTTTTGGACAAAAACCAACGGAGGGAGATGATGGTAGCGCTCCAGAAGTTTGTTCGTGAAAAATCTAATGAAGCAGGAAATAATAATCTGAAGGCCGCAGATGAATTTTTAGATAAAAATATAGCTGAAAATTCAGATGTAAAAGAAACACCTACAGGGTTACAATATAAGGTTCTCTTGGAAGGTGATGGCGAATCCCCCGGAAAAACAGATAAGGTAAAAGTTCATTATGCCGGTCGCCTTATTGATGGGTCAGAATTTGATAGTTCAATTAAACGGGGTGAACCTTCATCCTTTGGACTGAATCAGGTCATCAAAGGGTGGACTGAAGGACTACAACTCATGAGAGTTGGTTCCAAGTTTGAATTTTATATTCACCCCAATTTGGGGTACGGACCTCGTCCAAAACAAAATATTCCGCCAAATAGTCTTCTGATATTTGAAGTAGAATTACTAGAAATTATTGATAGCAAATAAACATTTAGAATAGAAGATATTTTAAAAAGGGGCAGAAATGCCCCTTTTTTAATTTGTACCCCGGACAGGACTCGAACCTGTAACCCTCGCCTTAGAAGGGCGATGCTCTATCCAGTTGAGCTACCGGGGCAATAAAATTTTCCGAGTAAGACCCGGAAGTGCTGCTGGAAGTTGCCTACCCGTCTGCTGGCGGGACTTACCGGGACATTAATTTAAATTTAATAGAAAATTATGGATAAGAAGTTACCAAGCAGAGGGTTTTCATCATTCAAAAAAAAACACTGAAAAAACCCGGAAATTTTCTCGTCGGGTACCCGACGAGAAAATTCTTGACACTTACCAACGAGAAGTTGTACACTCTCCGTCGAGAGGCATAGAGATTTCTCTCTATCCACTACCAAAAACAAACCAAAACTAACAATGGAGGTCTTAAATGGCTGAAACAGTAGCCTCTACAGGCGTATCAAAAGAAAAAGGATATTTGTATTATCTGGGTAAAGATGGGAACGTTTGGCGTTCACAGATGGCCCGTGCAGGGAAAGGCGGAGGAAATGCAGAAAAAGTTGCTGATGCGGGTGTGACTCGTGCATCAGGTTTTCTCTATTTCATTGATAAGAACGGCGATGTTGCTCGTTCACCCATGGCAAGAGGCCGTAAATAGACCTTTTTACCATATTATCTGAAAAAGGCTCTCTTTTACAGAGAGCTTTTTTTTTATTAAACATTGTATTAAGTTTGCTAAATTCCAATGGTTGATTGTGCCAATAATTCGAGGTAACATTCCTCCTTTAAAGAGAAAAAAATTATGAAAAAGGTAATTATATACATTCTTGCTATGCTAATCCTTGTCCCTATACAAGGTAAAGGGTTACAATTGTTTGGCGGTAAAAATACTTCCGACAAAAATGAAAGTAAGGATAAACAAGAAGAACCGGTTGTAGATAAGTCATCTACGAGAATCACTAGCAGAAAAAATATTGAATCAGTGATTCCGGTAAAACGAATTCCTGATGGTTGGGTCTTTCGTGATGAATTGTTGGCACCATGGGAATCAAATCTCCCAGCAGTTCTTTCTATTATTCCGGACACCACCGTTGAAGTAGTGTACCATGATGATAATCGCACAACCAAGGAAGGCTTTATCTTACCCATCAAACGGTCGTCTGTGGAATTTCAGTACACGTCCCGCCTGACGCATGAGCAAATCCGCCTTGAGTTCGTAAATGTGGATTTTATCTACAGCACTACGAATAACAATGATTCTCACTTTATCCTAGAAGGGATCACCAAAAAAGTAAAATTGAAGGATACAGGCTTTCCGCAATTAACTTCCGATGATATTATTAAGCACAAGGTATTGATGGAGTATGGGACTCCCCGTGAATTCGATGGTGTCTGGCATATTTATGAAGATAAAAAATCCACATATAAGGTTCGTGAATTAGATGAACGGAATATCAAAGTGGAAATAATGAGCTTAAAGGTAAATGATAAACTTGAAAAAGCCATTGATGATACCTATTCAAAACAAGGTATAGAATACAAAAAACGCTTGATGGTACAGGGAATCGATATTTAATCCGTGTTAGAGATCAAACTTAAAAAAAGGCCTTATAAAGGCCTTTTTTTATTACCAATTATTTTATGTTCGTTACTAAATGGTGGGGGATATTATCCTATAATTTCTTCCATTGAATTCTTTGGAAATACTAAAACCATGGACTTTGTTCTCGTGCGTGAAATCCAACATTCTTTGGATGTCCCTTTAGATAGTATTATTGCGGAGGCAGATAGAGACAGACTGGATAACCTAGGTATTTTCAGTGAGGTAAGTTGGAGGATTGTTCCTTTGGAAAATGGTACCGGTATTCTATCATTTAACATTACTGAATCCATCCAAAAAACACCGCCGGGTGCTCTACCGGCATATGATGAAAAAACGGGGTGGTCTCTTACAGGTGGGTGGATCATTCAAAATTTCCGTGGCAGAAATCAAACTTTACAGTTTGGTGGGAGTATTGGCGGACAGGATACTTACGGTATCAATTTTGCTGATCCATGGATGTTTGGGAATCATGTCTCCCTATCCTTAGGGATAGGCAGGTCTCTTTTTCACCACAATTTCTTAGATAGAGAATTGGATGTTAGATCATTTCAAATGACATTTGGACGATGGTTTGGAGAATCAATAAAATCATCACTAGGCATTGAGTTAGAAGAAAAGTCCTTTTATAATGATAATACAATATCAGATTATTATTACTATTCTCCTCAGGTATCTATTAAATATGACACTCGCGATGTTTATTGGAATCCCAGTAAAGGTGTATTGGTATCTCATTATTTTTATTTTATGAATGGGATTGAACCTTCAGATTATTCTTTTTTAATTTGGCGTCAATCCTATTCCTTATTCATTAAATTGAATCAATCTAAGAAAAAATTAGTTTTAGCCTTGAATGGAACGGTCAAGAGAAAACGGGGAAAAAAAGATGAAGATTGGATTAATTCTTTTGGTGGTTCTTATACAGTCCGTGGCTGGGCTTTACCTAATCAGAAATTATATAATTCAGAAGATGAATCCTTTCGTTTTGGCCATGAATCTGCGTATGCCTCTGTAGAATTAAGAAAAGATATTATCCCAAAATATGCTACAAAATATGGCACTGAATTTGGGTTGAGTCTCGTGGTTTTTTATGATGTTGGGATGATTGCTGAAGATTGGATTGATCTCCAAAATATGAAGCCCATGACTGGGACGGGATTCGGGATCAGGATTCCTATTCCAATGGTAGATGCTATTAGAATCGATCTAGGTTGGGGTTATCGAGGTGGAGAATGGAATTCCCCAACTCTCCATTGGGGTATTCAGCAAAAATTTTAGGATTTCTTTTTAAAGATCATTGCTTTCTCAAAACGGTTTTCTTCTCCGTTTCGAAGTCGGGAAATATTGGATCGATGGGTATAGATAATGAAAAATGGAACCATCAAACTAAAAATCAAAAGTGATAGTTCTGCAGGCTCAATCCCAATAATTGGCAGCGTCAGTAATAATACCGGGAGGGAAGTACTGGCGATAATGGATCCCACAGACACATAACCTGTTAGCATTAAAGTAATTGCAAAAACCAGTATACAAAGTGGCACAGCAAGAGGGAACATAGCAATAAGCATTCCGGCCAAGGTGCCCACACCTTTACCACCCTTAAATCCTGCAAAGATTGTATAGGTATGGCCTAAAACAGCGCAAAACCCACATAAGATTTGAAACAGTCCCAGATCCGGAAGTGGAGTTGCATCAAAGAACATTTTGGCTAAATACGCTGCAGGGAGCCATCCCTTGAATATATCAAATACAACCACAACCAATGCCGGTTTCCAGCCCAATACACGGTACACATTTGTACCACCAGCATTTCCACTTCCATGCTCACGAATATCAATACCTTTTGTAATTCGTCCCATAATAATACTGGTGGGAAAAGAGCCAATGATATAACTGGCAAACAGGATCAAGATAAAAATAAGGTTCGGATTATTCATATAGATCATCCTTTAACGATTGGACGGCAATCACCAGTGCTTGTGGACCTGCATGTACGCCTAGTGCTGGCCCGATCTCGGTAGAGATTACTTTTTCTGCTCCCAAAGATTCAAAATGGTGTTCGGCTTTGTCAGCGATTTCTAGGGCATTTCCGTGGGCTAGGCCCACTCGATAAGGACCATCCGGTAATTTTGATGAAACAAATTTTACTAATTTTTTTGCCTTATTTTTGGACCCAAAAGTTTTTCCTATTGAGTTGATTCCATTCAAAGCAAATGAGAGAATTGGGTTAATTTGAAGCAAATTGGCGATTTTCTTTTTATTGGCAGACAATCGACCTCCTTTCACCACATAATCCAGCGTCTCCAATCCGATATAAATGGTGGTATTCTCAACGGCCTGATGAATAATTTTCAAGATATCTTCTTTAATCTTTCCTGATTTAACTGCTTCGGCTCCCCTAAGAGCAATCAAACCGATACCTATTGAACCGTTTTGGGAATCGATTAACTCAATGGGTAAATCTTCTGTATCTCTCGCAGCCAGCGTCG
>CAZYLQ010000096.1:4949-6790 GCA_964648395.1 uncultured bacterium
GATCGATATGACATTATTATAATGTCCGGTCAAAAACTGATATTGTCGCCGAAAATCGCCCTGTGTTGGCTGAGAAGTTTGCGGATGGATAGAGTTGGTTTGGAGTTGGTGCCAGAATTCTTCTGAGGTGATGGTAATTTTGTCTACATGGTGTTCATCTCCAAAATTCAGACGAACGGGCACCATGTGGATATTGAATTCATCAATGAGATCTTCAGGAAGGTCACAGCCGGAATCTACCACAATTGCGATTTCTTCATGGCTCCCATGAGCATCTTTTTGCTGTTTCAGCATGTCGTCAGCCTTTTCGCCACTAAGAGTTCCATATTCATGCCCCAAGGTGAAAACCGCCTGTGGGTCATTCGTATGAATGTGGATCTTTGCTTTCTTTTTGGAACCGGCAAGGACGATACTGCTGCCCAGATTCATCAATTGTTCTTTGAGTTTGATTCGGTCGATATCATCTCCCGCCACAAGACATTCAGTGCAATAGCGAAATTCATCGGTCATTTCTACTTCAAAATTATCCACCGGTTCGGCAATTGTGAATGTGTCTACATCATCTTTTTCGCCTTGCTTGATAAAATGATTGATTCCCTCCAGGAAATCCACAAATCCCTGAGCTCCAGCATCTACCACACCGGCTGTTTTTAAGATTGCCAATTTTTCCGGTGTTTTCCGCAAGGATTCTTTCGCTTGTTCAAAAGCAAAATCCAGGATCATGACAAAATCATCATGCTTTTCATAAATGTTATTAACCGAATATGCCCAATCTGAAATGACGGTAAGAATGGTACCCTCTTTTGGTTCAGATAATGCATCGTAAGAATAATTTTTTGCTGTATTAATGGCTTTAGAAAACCGCTCTGGCGTGAGCCTTCGAAAGGATCCAATTCCATCAGCAAACCCTACAAAGAATTGAGCGAGGATAGACCCGGAATTCCCTCTTGCGCCATTTAGAGATGCATCTGCAACTGC
Organism: uncultured bacterium; assembly: GCA_964648395.1. Taxonomy (GTDB): domain Bacteria; phylum Fidelibacterota; class Marinisomatia; order Marinisomatales; family UBA1611. The sequence continues at coordinate 5,928 of CAZYLQ010000096.1, forward strand.
ATCAGCGACCTTCGAAACTTGTTTATTATTATTGGATTTTGTTTCTTCAGAAATAGTAGCCAGTGTAAAGGCCATATTAGTTCCAGTATCACCGTCAGGGACAGGAAACACATTAATTTTATTCAGGTAATCCTTCCGGGTGATAACGTGATTAATCCCGGCTTGGATTGCTTTTAGGAGCCGTGGACCATCAATGTATTTGATCTGCATACGTTATTTCGTAACAATTCCTAAGGAAGTGGATTCTCCTCCGGAGCAAGCAACCCACCGGAAATGATTGTTTTGAGTCCTTCTTCTACTGACATTCCCGTAGGGACAGCATCCGCTTGGGGAATCATGAGAAAAAAGCCCGAAGTAGGATTTGGTGTTGTAGGAACAAATAAATGGTAATAAGGAATTCCATCTTTGGTTTTTGATTCACCACTAATGAAAGCCATGGTCCACAGTCCTTGTCGTGGGTATTGGATATAAACAGCACCTTGGAATGTATCGGAAGTCCCTTTTGTAAATGTTTCTGTTATCTGCTTCAAGGTTGAATAAATCGTATTTACAACAGGAACTTTTTTAACGATACGTTCGCCAATATTGAAAATCTTGCGACCTAAAAAGTTGGTTACCAGAACTCCAAGAGAAAAGATTAGAAGTAATGTGAGTACAATTCCAAGTCCTGGAATTTCCAACCCAATTTTATCAAGTATGGGGGCGGACATTTCATCCAAAGTGATAAATAAAAATTCCAATAAAACATAAGTCAGGAATAATGGCAGTGCAGCCGCAATCCCGGCAAAGAGTTTTGATCTAAAGTTTTGTGTGATGGAGTTCATAAGGCAACGAAGTTAATTCGTCTTTACAGGTAAAAAAAG
>CAZYLQ010000097.1:0-6735 GCA_964648395.1 uncultured bacterium
GGAGCCATCTAAACCCTGCAGAAATGTGGGGTTTTTTAATTCCCCCATTGTCCGAATTCTATTATAAATTTATTAGCTTCAGGAATTATAATTTTAATGATAGTATTATTGAAGAAAATTATAGATACACCTTTTTATTGTACTAATTCAAAAAATTTGTAATAGCAAATGTCATACCAAATCCGCCCATATAATACTTCAGACCATGATACGGTTTATGAAATATGTTTAAAAACTGGTAATTCGGGGAAAGGTGCGGAACATCTTCATAATGATCCAATGATTTTGGGGCATATTTATGCAGGTCCTTATATCACTCTTGAGCCGGAATCGGCTTTTGTATTAGAAGATGAAATGGGTGTTTGTGGTTATATCATTGGTGCATTAAATACCAATTCATTTTATAATAAAGTCAAATCAGATTGGCTGCCAAAACTCCAAAAAAAATATGCGGAACCTATTGAAAGTTCAAAACCATGGGATAAAGATGAAAAATGCATCTATTTACTCTTTCATCCTGAAATCCCTCTGGATTTACCTGATTATCCATCCCACTTACATATTGATCTTTTAACCCGCGCAAGAGGTCAGGGATTGGGCAAAAAAATGATGGATCATTTCATGAATAATTTGAAGGAGCGTGGTTCGAAAGGGCTACACCTTGGCTTAGGCATAAAGAACGATCCTGCTTATACTTTTTATAAAAAATATGGGATGATAGAATTAAAGAGAAATTCGGATACTATTTACATGGGGATTTCATTTGAGTAAAAGAATGAACATTATTCTGAAAAATAACATATTCCTTCTATTATTTGTTAGTATGATTATTGCAAAAGATTCCCCAAATAATTGGCATTCATATTGGGTCCAATCGAGCAAAGCAATCATTATGGATGAATCAAACCAGTGGTTAATAGGGAACGCTGCAATAGTTGCTTTGGGTGCCACTCAAATTGATATGAAAGTAAAAGATTATGTTCAATCACATAAGATTCTTTCAAATCCCATTTCTCATTTTGGTGATGAAATGGGTGGCAATTGGGGTCACTGGATTCTTTGGTCATCGATTCTTACTTCATCTAAGATTAAAAAAGATTCGAATAAAAAATTCATATTAAAAATTCAATATTCAACTCTTGCCATGGTATCCAATGGATTAATTACTGTCGGCATGAAACGAGCATTTGGTCGTGAAAGACCCAATGGGAGTTGTTGTGATTCATTTCCCAGCGGACACACATCTCATAGTTTTACAATGGCTTCAATTGTAAACGAACTTTACGGTAAAAATATTGGATTAATTTCATATGGGTTGGCTACACTAGTTGCTGTTAGTCGAATGAATGATAATAAACATTATCTGAGCGATGTCATTTTTGGGGCAGGATTAGGTACGGCTGTTGGGCGAGCTTTTTCAAAAAATTATCAAAAATTTGAAGAAACAAATATTCAAGTTGGGTTATCATCTCAGATGGCCTTGAAAATTTCAATTCCAATAAATTAATTGAGAATTATTTTTTGATTGAAATATGCACGTTTTATATTCTAATGGTTTTTCTAACAAGTACAACTTTTGGAATTGATAGACTAATTTTAAAAACCCCGAGTTACAGATATTAAGTATGGATGTATAAATGATAGCAAAAAATTGGATTGAAGCTAACAAACAAGTTGATAAATGGAAATCAACTGGACTAAAAGTGGTTTTTACCAATGGCTGTTTTGATATTCTTCACCGCGGACATGTGGAATATTTAACCGATGCAAAAGCATGCGGTGATAAATTAGTAACGGCTTTAAATAGTGACAGTTCCGTTCGTGGTTTGAAAGGAGACTCCCGTCCTATACAGAGTCAGGATGATAGAGCAACTATCCTAGATGCATTAGCATCAGTTGATTTGGTGGTTGTTTTTGATGAAGAAACACCTGCAGAAATTGTTAAAATACTTATTCCGGATGTGCTGGTAAAAGGAAGCGATTATACACCGGAGACTATCGTTGGAGCGGATACAGTTACTGCAAATGGGGGAGAAGTGAAAATTATCCCATTTCGATCAGGGCAAAGCACATCCATTATTATAGAAAAAATTATTAAACTTTAATTAATCAGGCTTAACTCCGCTGTAACCACTGCATGTATTCTTTAACACCTTCTTGAACTGTTTTAAAGGAGCCATCGAAACCGGTTGTGCGCAATTTAGTTAGGTCAGCTTCTGTGAAACTTTGATAGTTGCCTTTTAATTCGTCAGGGAAGGGTATATATTTAATTTTGCCTTTTCCATGATAATTGATAACCGAATTAGCAACTTCATTAAATGATTGACTATTTCCAGTACCAATATTGAAAATACCCGATACATCGGGATGAGCCATCATCCAAAGATTTACTTTTACAACGTCACCTACAAATATGAAATCCCGACGCTGCTCACCATTGTCAAAGCCGCCACTACCTTCGAATAGTTTCGGATTTTCATCCGCTATAATTTGGTTATTAAAATGAAAGGCAACACTGGCCATGGAACCCTTATGCTGCTCTTTGGGTCCATACACATTGAAATAGCGAAAGCCAACCACTTGGCTCTCAAAGGATGATTCGTGTCGCCGAACATATTGATCAAATAAATATTTGGAATAGCCATAAATATTGATGGGGTTTTCATTTTTTGGGTTTTCTTTATAAACAGTACTATCGCCATAAGCGGCAGCAGATGATGCATAGAAAAAGGGGATTGTTTTATCCAAACAATAGTGGAGAAGCACTTTCGAATATTCATAATTATTCTCCATCATATATTGTCCATCTAACTCTAAAGTGTCAGAACAAGCGCCTTTGTGGTAGACGGCATCAATCTGGCCAAAATCGTTTCCATCTTTGATGAGAGAAATAAAATCTTTTTTGTCATAATAATCAGAAATTTCCAAATCAGATATATTCCGGAATTTCTTCCCGTTTTTTAAATGATCAACAATAATAATATCATGATGCCCAGATTTGTTTAACCCTTCAATAATATTACTGCCAATCATTCCGGCACCGCCTGTTACTATTATACTCATTTCATGTTTCTCCGAATGAATATTAAACCTAAAACAAGACCATTAACAACGGTTCAGTTAATTAAAGAACAAGAACAAAATTATGCGCCCTACTACTTTAGCAGAACCATCTTTCTGGTCTGCGAAAAATCTCCTGCTTGTATATTATAAAAATATAGCCCGGCACTAATTGACTCAATTGCAGAGTTGGTTACATTCCAATTGATAAACTTTTGCCCAGCATTTTGCTCTGTGTTCACCAGAGTTGCTACGCTTCGCCCCATTATATCAAAGATCGTAATGTTCACATGACCATCTTCTGGTAAATCATACCTAAGTGTTGTCATTGGGTTAAAAGGATTTGGGTAGTTTTGATATAATAGATATGAATCAGGTATTTTGAGCACAGGATGAGTCAAATTTGTTACTAAAGTAGCTATCTGAATAATAAATTCCTTACATTCTACTTCATAAATTGATACTGGACAAACATGCAATGTTAGTGTGTTGTAATATGAAATATCTTCTATTTCTCCCGTAACACTTATTTGTAAGCTTTGTCCAGAAGCTATATTGACAACATTATTTTCGTTAAACCAACCTAATTCATCTAATATATTGTACTCAAAATCAAAATCTAGGTAACCTTCATTATATATAATAAACTCAAAAGTTGTAATGCCCACAGGTAGAGTAATTAAGGGAACAGAAATATTTTCAGTGAAATTCGGCAATTCAACAGAAAATATAAGGGGATATAATCCAGGAATGCGCAAAGCCCTGTATTGAGCATCAACTTTAGCTGCCCATACAACATTATTTAAGCTATCAACCTCGACTAGAGTTTCTTTTTGCCCTGCCGTTATCAAACTATTCCCATTTTCTAATCTATCACAATCACCATGCTTATGGGTATATAAACTATCTGGTAGAACATATTCCCAAATAATTTCAGCAGATAAAGAGTCGTCATCATTTACACGTATTTCTAAGCCTCTGGATAGTTCAGGATCTTTGAAGTTTCCATTATCATAAACCATTAAATTACCGTTATCTAACTTTCTGATAGCATGCTGAGCTGAAATATCGATATTCTGTCCAAATACGGTGTCGTTTGAAGGTAAATCTTTCCCCAAATTCCATATAATTTCTCCACTTGGATAACGAATTTTACTAATCCTTGATAGATGACGAGAACATATCATTATGGTACTATCTATTTCATCAAAATCCAGTGAATTTGCATGAGTCCAGTCAAATTCTGCATTTTCTATAGGATCGATGTTTCCGATTAGCATTTCTACAAAATTAGTATCCACATCTTCAAACGAATAATGCTCTCTTGCGGACCAACTCCAAATTTCATCACCCTCTTCATTCCATATTATTATAATATCAGAGTACCAATTAATTGAATCAACCCCTGCGTCATCCCAAGAAATTTTACCAGACCATTCCGGCACTGTATTTCTATAGGTTTCCCTAACTAAACCCATGTAATGAAGTTCATTATCAAATGTTACTGGTAATAACTCTCTGATAACTCTGCCAGGAGAATCCCACAATATATTCCCCTTTATATCTGATCTAAGTCCATTATTTTGAGATGTTCCCTGACCACTTTGGAAGCCAATTATCTGGCCATTATCTAAGACACTTGTGATGCAATATAATAGAGGATCATGTGGCCATATATATATAATATTCCCAAATCTATCAATGATTCTTTCTTTTATGATAGTATACCCATCCTGATAACCTTCATTATTAATAAATACATCTGGAGTATCATATTCATTATTCAAAGGTAATATGCTAATCTGTAGAGAATCCAGCCAGTGAGTATATTGCCCATCTTCATCTATAGCTCTTAGCTTAATACTATATTCTTCATTCCAGTAAAAAATATCAATTACTGCGGCCAAAGTTGAGTCTATAATCGAGCTAATCTCATCATTATCTTTGTATATGATTAAATTATAAGATGCGGCGTCTTTTTCCTGCTCCCATTCAAATAGTATATGAGTAAAATTAAAGATTTCATCATTGATCGGGGCCGTAAAATCGCTAAAGACTGTGGATAAAAATAAAATAAAGATTATTTTCTGTTTTAACATATATTTTGCTCATTCTGAAACCAAAATTGTACAATAATATTATTATAAAATAGCGTCTCTGATGAAAAACAATATAGCTATTTCCGCTCGTATTAAATGCCATCTGAATATTTCCAAATGATCTAAAAATGAAATCTCTTTTTCTTTGTTCATTGGCTAATTATTCCTTCTTTTATGATATCATGAATATGTATAACTCCTAAATATTTTTCGCTTTTTATTACAATAAGTTGAGTAATATTGTTTTGCTCCATCTCTTTAAGTGCGTTATAAGCTAAATCCTCTGGTTTTGTAATTTTTGGGTCACAATTCATAATATCTTTAGCACATAAAGAAGAGATGTCTTTTTCATTCTCAAGCATTCTTCTTAAATCTCCATCTGTTATGATTCCAACTAATTTTTTATCATTAAGAACAGCTGTTACCCCTAACCTATTTTGAGAAATTTCAATAATAACCTCATTTATTGATGCGTTGGGATTAACTTTTGGAGTATAGTCAGAGATTAGATCTTGAACCTTTATATTGAGTCGTTTCCCAAGAACTCCTCCTGGATGAAATCGAGCAAAATCTTCTTCTGTAAAATCTTTACACGCTAATAAACTTACAGCAATAGCATCTCCCATTACCAGCTGAGCAGTAGTTGATGATGTTGGCGCTAAATTATTTGGGCATGCCTCTTTCTCCACACTTACGTCTAATATAAAATCAGACTTTATTGCTAATAAAGATTTTGGATTTCCTGTTAATGCAATAATTTTATTTCCCATATTTTTAATAAAAGGAACAAGCGCTTTAACCTCAGGAGTATTTCCACTTTTCGAAATACAAATTACCACATCTCCTTCTTGAATATTACCTAAATCGCCATGTATTGCATCAGCAGCATGTAAGAAAACAGCTGGCTGTCCTGTAGAATTAAAAGTAGCCACCATCTTATTAGCAATATTAGCGCTCTTACCTATTCCAGAAACTATCAATCGTCCTTTTGTGCTAAGAATCAAATTGATAGCATTTACAAAATCATCATTAATACTGCTCTCAAGTTTTGCTACTGCAGCTAATTCAATAGCAATTGTTTCTCTTGCAATTTTTTTTATGTCAGATAAGGATTTCATAAAATAGTATTTTTGTGTATAAAACCGAAAACAAAAGTATCACATTTTTCAGCTATATGACCAGATTTTCCAAGGCCGACAAATATAGTTTTTTCAAAAGTTTGTTTAATCAGTTTACAGGGTTGGATGAATGAATTGTCTAAAGATGATTTCAATTGCAATAATGATTGAATCTCTTTTTCCAGTACAATTTTCCCAGATTTAATATAATCCATTTGATATCCCTAATTTGTAATTGAAACTGTAGTTATGATATCCAAGTTTAAGGTATTGAGAAGTGATTTTGAAATATTCAATGATTTAAATACTTCACACCTTTTAGAAATATAGGGTTTTTTATTTTTCACTTTTATCTGTTTGAATTTTTAAATTGTCGCACTGCCAATCAATCACTGAATGGAGAACTCTTATGAAGAAAATCTTATTAATAATTTTTATTTTCACATGGCTTCAGGCTG
>CAZYLQ010000098.1:0-1095 GCA_964648395.1 uncultured bacterium
GAACTGACGCCCACCAATTCCCAGGACATGTACATGGAAATTAAATTATTTGACAGAACGATCCCATTCATGGAAAAAGTAAATAATCCCAGATAAGCAAAATAACGGGAATAGCGAATATCCCCCTCCAAATATTTTAGAGAGAATATATGGGTACAGGTTGAGATGAGCGCTACAACCAGCAACATGATTACAGTGATATTATCAACCAAGAATCCTAATTGGATCGAAAAAGCACCCATGTCTAACCAGGTAAATGATGCTTCTTGCTTGAAATCCGGATCATTGCCCAAAAGCATGGCCACAAACATGGCAATGGATAATATCAAGGTAATGATAATGGCACCAACGGAAACCCAATCACCCTGCCGTGGAAGGCGTTTTCCAAATAAGATCTGGATCCCAAATGCAGCCAGCGGCAAGAACAGGATAAACAGGGAATAATTAATAAAAATATTCTCCATCATTCTTTCAGCACCGACGCTTCATCCACGTTAATGGTATTCATATTATTATAAATATTGATAATGATAGCTAGGGCTACGGCTGCTTCTGCTGCTGCCAGAACTATTACCAAGAGCGCAAAAATATGGCCATCTATATTCATGCCACCAAATCTGGAGAAGGCCACAAAATTTATATTGGCTGCATTCAGAATCAATTCAACACCCATGAGAATCGCAATCCCATTCCGACGGGTCATGACACCAAAAACCCCGAGAGAAAACAAGATCGCAGCTACGAATAAATAAGTATTGAGTTCCTGCATCAATTCTCCTTCCGCGATAAAAGTGCTGCACCAATCAATGCACCTAATAAGAGTACGGAAATAGCTTCAAAGGGAAGCAAATATTTTGTGAGTAACAGGGTTCCTACTTCGGCAACAGTTCCTGCGGGTTCAAAAGCATCAGCCTGGTACCATGGTGTCTTTGAAATAACCAAACTGATCAGAATCATAAGCCAAATGGCTATGGCACCCCCAACGCCCTGCTGGACATTGGTTTGGGAGAGTCGCACGGACGAAATCCGATTGGTGAGCATGATACCGAAAATGATCAAAACCAATATTCCACCGATATAAACAAGCAACTGCAC
>CAZYLQ010000098.1:1195-4734 GCA_964648395.1 uncultured bacterium
GGCGCTTTCTCTGTTACAATCTTGATACACTGCACCGGGCAAACACGCTCACATTTCAGACAGCCAATGCAATCATCGATATCTACATGGAGCCTGGAACGTATCACATTATAATTCCCATGATCAAAACCAATATTCCGTTCCGGGCGCGGCCATTTTTCTTCAGGATACTGTAAAGTTACATTATTGCGACGGATTCGGACCATGTGCATCCAGGTGATGCCCAGACCTGTCAACATGGTTGAAATTGATTCCCAAATATCTCTAAAATATTTTTCCATAACCTATCCGAAAATGAGTGTCCAAATCCCAACACCAAAAATGTTGATTAAACTCATGGGTAAAAACACTTTCCAACAAATATTCATCAATTGATCCACCCGGAGGCGCGGAAAGGTCCAGCGAAACCACATCATGACAAAGATCAGGAATACAATTTTACTCATCATCCAGAATACGCCCCATCCATTTGAATCAAAATAACCCGGGATCGGGCTATGCCATCCGCCGAGAAATCCTGCAGATGCTACAGCAGAAACAACCAGCATATTGGCATATTCACTTAAGAAAAAGAAAGACCAGCGCATGCCGGAATACTCGGTATGAAAGCCACCCACTAATTCCGATTCAGCTTCCGGAATATCAAAAGGGGTCCGGTTGGTTTCAGCTATAACGCTGATGAAAAATATGAAAAATGCGACAAATGTAAATGGGTTTGCAAAGATGATCCAATTCCCCATACCCCCTGCTTGGTACTCGATGATTCCTTGCATACTCAAAGTTCCCGCGAGCATGATAATGACTATAATGGATAATCCCGCTGGAATTTCGTAACTGACAATCTGGGCCGCAGAACGCATCCCGCCATATAAAGACCATTTATTATTGGAGGACCACCCTGCAAGAATGATCCCAATAACGCCGAGGGAACCCATGGCTAGAATATAAAAAATACCAATATTAAAATCTGCCACGATAACTGTTTCGCCAAAAGGCACAGCAATGATTGTCACAAAAGCACCAATAAAGATCACAAAGGGTGCCAGGATAAATAAAAATCGATCCGCTTTTTCCGGGATGATATCTTCTTTCGTCAGCAGTTTTAGCGCATCAGCCACCGTTTGAAGAAGTCCCCATTTCCCTGCATGGAGTCCAACACCTTGGCCCATTGGGCCAACCCGGTCTTGCATAAATGCGGACACTTTCCGTTCTGCATAGACCATGACAATGGCATTCACCGCCACCACGAGAAAAAGGACCAAACATGGAATCAGGATGGCGATCACCAATAATGTACCGCTTCCTTCCATGGCCGGAACCAATCCACCGAGCCAGGAGAATAAAGTATCAACGGTCACCGGTCAATTTCTCCCAATACAATATCCAAACTTCCTAAGATAGAGATCACATCAGACATCATCCATCCACCAGCTAATTCACCCAAAACAGCAAGCGCTGTAAATGCAGGAGATCTCATTTTCACCCGAGTTGGGATAGGAGAGCCATCGCTTTCAATGTAAAAACCAAGGTCGCCCCGAGGTGTTTCTGTCCGACTATAAATAGAGCCTTTTGGGGGACGAATTTTTTTTGGGAGCGCTTGGTGTACATCACCATCTTTTGGTATTTGCGCTAAAGCCTGATGAAGAATTTTTACACTTTCTTTCACTTCTAACATGCGGACATAATACCGGTCCCAACAATCGCCTAAGGTACCTTTAGCGCCATCGCCAATGCAAACATCAAATTCAAATTTATCATAAATGGAATAGGGCGCGTTCCTGCGTAGATCCCATTTGACACCTGAAGCCCGGAGGTTTGGTCCGGAGACACCATAACTGATGGCCACATCCGCTGGCAAGACGCCAATATCGGCTGTCCGTTCAACAAAAATTTTATTGTGTGTGAGTAGCTTATTGTATTCATCAATTTTCGGCTCAAAATAATCCAGGAATTGGAATGCGGTTTCTACAAACCCTTTTGGCAGATCATGGCTCACACCACCAACCCACATATAATTGTAAAGTAGCCTTGCACCGCAAGTCATTTCAAACATATCCAAGATACGCTCTCTGTCTCGAAGCATAAATAAGAATGGCGTAAAAGCGCCAATATCCAGCCCATAAACCCCCAGAGCCAATAAATGACTGGCAATCCGCTGAAATTCCGCCATGATGACCCGGATATATTCCACCTTTTCAGGAACCTTTAATTCCATCAATTCTTCGACAGCTACTACATAACCAAAATTATTGGCCATGGCTGCAAGATAATCACAACGATCGGTATAAGGGATGACCTGATCATAGGTCATATTTTCACAATGCTTTTCAAAACAGCGGTGCAGATAACCGATTACCGGTGTGATTTCAGAGATGATTTCACCATCTGTTTTCACTTTTAAACGAAGAACGCCGTGAGTGCTGGGATGCTGGGGCCCAATATTCAGGACCATTTCTTCGCCGTGTACTACTCCCATCCTTCCTTCACTTTCGGTATGGCTATACCGTGGTAAGTTTCCTGCACTTCGTAATCTTTTCTCAAGGGATATCCTTCCCAGTCTTCTGGTAATAACATTCTCCGATGATCTCGATGGCCATCAAAAAATATCCCAAACATATCATAAGTTTCTCGCTCAAACCAGTCGCCGATGCGCCAAATCTGTTCAATGGATGGAATCTTAGCCTTATCCCGAGATACTGCAATCCTGATTTCAATTTTATGATCATGAGTCATGGAATGGAGATTGTATCTCGCTTCCAGCATGTTTTCACCCACGTCCATTCCGGTATGACATTGCAAAGAATCAAAATGAAGAGAAGGTTCAGATTTCAACCATTTTGCAATTTCGAACCAATTGTCCGGTTTCAGTTGGATATATGTATCATTTAATTCAGCATCTAAAGACCCTTGGAATGTATCTTCGATCATTTTTCCAAATTTCTGGTTGGGATTATCAGAGGGTGGCACTTCTGCATCTTTTTCTTCGGAGTGCTTTTCTTCTACAAGCGCTGAAGATGTCTCTGCTTTTGCAGCCCGTTTGGCTTTAGCTAATGCTGATTTTACTTTCCCCCGCAGGACACGATCTTCAATAGCATTGATTTCGTCCATATCGCCGGCCAGTCCTTTTTCAACCAACTCAGCGATCAATTTCTCTTGATCGGCACTCATGCCATTTTTCGGGTCAGTGGACGCTCATCCAGAATTTTCTCCTGGAGTTTCAATAATCCTTCAATCAACGCTTCTGGACGAGGTGGGCAGCCGGGAACATATACATCCACCGGCACAACAATGTCCACACCTTTTAATACATGATATCCATGCTGCCAGTAAGGTCCACCACTTGTAGCACAGGAGCCCATGGCAATCACATACTTTGGATCAGCCATTTGCTCATATAATTTTTTCACTCGGAGTGCCATTTTCATAGTCACTGTTCCTGCCACTATCATTACGTCCGCTTGGCGAGGTGATGAACGTGGCATCATACCCAATCTTTCCAGGTCATGGCGACTTGCAGCAGTAGCCATCATTTCGATGGC
>CAZYLQ010000098.1:4834-6721 GCA_964648395.1 uncultured bacterium
AACTTTTCTTTTGATTTCTTGGATGGAGCAACTAAGGATTGAACGATCAGGGGTACGGCCACCATGATTATTCCCAGAATTGCTGCTACAAGAACTGTCCCAAAATCTCTGTACATAAATCTTATTTTATTGAAGCATTAAGATATGAAATTTACTCCGTATAATTTTGGTGAGTCAAACTAAATGTCAGGAATAAATGCAGGAATATTTTAAATATAAATTATATCATATAGAAAAATAAATTTTGTTAATAATTTGCATGAGTTGTATTAAAAGTAAATATGTAAAACGGCAATTGTCATGGAATCAATCACAGACTATAGATAAATAATTTAATATTTTTGTTTTACGGTTGGTTCAATTCCCGGAATTCATCTAATTTTTTATATGTCACTTTTTAATTCCATAGTTACTTCCGCCCTTCCAATTCTACCCAAATGGTTTGCCAAGCCCTTTGCTCGACCTTATGTTGCAGGGCAAACAGAAGATGATGCCGTCGCTCACATCCGCGCTCTGAATGAAAAAGGATTCTCTGCAACGGTGGATATTCTTGGTGAGCATATTTTAACAAAGGAAGAAGCACGAAATATTACAGCCCAATATTGTCATCTATATGATCGCATTGCAAATGAATCACTGGACTGCAATATCTCCATAAAGCCCACTCATGTAGGATTAAATATTTCTCTCGCAGAAGCCATGTCAAATATTACAACCATATTGAAAAAAGCACAGGAGTATGAAAATTTTCTGCGCATTGATATGGAAAATTCTCCTTTCACAGATCAGACCATCGAGATATACCATCACTGTAAGACGATCTATAATAACGTGGGGATGGTAATTCAATCTTATTTACATCGCAGCATTGATGATATTCTTTTTTTAGCTAATGACCAATACAATTCCCGGATTTGTAAGGGTATTTATAAGGAATCTGAATACATTGCCTACCAAGATCGGGAAGAGATTCAGGACAATTTTTTAAAATTGGCCAAAACTATGGCAACACAAAATGCCTATTCTGCATTTGCAACCCATGACCAAGAGCTCATAGATCGATTATTGGATTGGATTACAACGGACAAAGTACCCAAAGACCTTTTTGAATTTCAGGTACTTTATGGTGTACCCATGAATGGACGATTGGAAGCGCTTCTTGGAGCAGGGTATAAAGTTCGTGTTTATGTCCCCTATGGTCCAGACTGGTTTGATTATTCAGTTCGCCGTTTAAAAGAAAATCCAAAAATAATTTCTTATGTGCTTAAAAACTTTTTTCGAAAAAGATGAATACCCAATCAACTATCAATCAAATCCTTGAATTAAAAACGATCGCAGTGGTTGGTTTCAGTCCAAAACCAGAACGTCCCAGCCATTACGTTTCTATATATTTAAAAGAAATGGGCTACAATGTGATCCCCGTAAATCCTGGGCATAAAGAAATTATCGGAATGGCCAGTTATCCAAATTTGATATCCATACCTGAAAAAGTGGATGTTGTGGATATATTCCGCCGGTCTGAATTTGTGCCGCCTATTGTAGATGCGGCCATTTCCATAGGTGCAAAAGCCATTTGGATGCAAGACCATGTAATCCATGAAGAATCAGCCCAAAAAGCTGAAGATGCAGGATTGTTAGTTGTTATGGATGATTGTATGCTTAGACAGCATCGGCTAATATTTTAAAAGGCATTTATAATTATTAAGTCAAATATTAAAAACAAATATGATAGCCAAGGTTTTGCGATCATCCGCAATGTCATTAATCCAGATTTGGCAAATGAAGTAGAAAATCATGTTCATTGGTTGAGTGAAAAATACCCCGATATTCGACCGGAAGCATTTCATCATCATCTGCTTATTCATGATCCATTCCTACATCATCTAT
>CAZYLQ010000099.1:0-2429 GCA_964648395.1 uncultured bacterium
TCTGCTTCAAAAACTCTGGTTGCACTTTGACGAGCAACTTCAGCCGAATTACTTGGCGGAAAAATAATGGTTGAAACTGTATCAAGTATTGTATTACCATCATCATCTTCAAAGATGTCTTCACTACAACCGCCATAATTTATCGCATTTCCATTCTGATCAATCGCATCAAAGGTAATATTGACCTCACCCGTGAATGTAGGACCAGGATTGCAATAGTTACTCATAGTCATGACCCCATTTGTATGTACCTTACCTTCTAACTGATCTCCACTACCAAAATTCACAACTCCTGTATTTCCGGGCCCAATCGGTTCTTCCTTATGTGTGAAATACATAAATTCTTCAAAACCCTGGGGAACCATAGTCGCATAAACCCTTCTCTCAATGGAAACATCTGTTCCACTTGGTGTTGTGTATTCCGCAACCCCAGTAGCATAGGCAATATATTCTTTTCTTGTTGAATTAATTTGCAACCTGGTGGAGCAGGCAATATCTTTATATATACCTACAGGCTGATTATTTTCATCTTTTCCATAATCAACACCATCTTGAATTAATAAAGTATCAGATGTGATTTGAGGTAAAATGATAATACCAACATCATTTAATCCAGCTTCAGCTGCATAAAGAGCTCTCCACTCTGCATATCTATATTTTTCCATGGCAGACTGACTAAAGGAATTCTTTAAGTAAGCAACTGTAAATGACATACTGACAAGAGTAAATAGCAACGCTAATGGAGCAACACTCCCTCTATTAAACTGTCTATACATTATCTTCACTCATTGCATTTGTAACTTTTGTTTGTATGTAGGCGGTACCAAGAAAAACAGTTCTATGATATGTATGCTCTTCTATTATGTCTTGCGTAACCTCATCCATTACGTCTGACTTCATTGCAAGATTAAGCGTTAAATGAATATAAGAATTTTTAAATACCGATAAACTCGGACCGCCCGCGGTCTCGTATTGCACTACAAAATCATCCACATATATTTCACGTCTGCCTCGGCCTCGAAAAGCACCTTCACTTGGGAAATTTAAAACACCATCTACCGGATCTTCGCCATTAAACCGAATACCATGTTTGTTATGGCACGATATTGTAAGATCTGGAGAAATATCAGTGAACTTTTCGTACAACTTTATTCGCGAAAAACCATTCTGACCATCAATCTCAATTTTCTGAGCAAGGTTTAACTCACGAGTAATTTCTCGCATAACATTATTGCCATACTGTCGAAGGTCTTGCCTTACCGTATCAGCCTGGTAATGCAGCATCACTGCCTGGGCCCCACTGGTCATTCCAAGTGCGATTATGCTTACGACTACTATGGATGCAGAAAGTTCAAGTAAGGTCATCCCTTTTGATGTATAGTTAAAAATTTTCACCATTAGATCTCAAACACTGTCATTATTGTTGATAACTTTCTCTCTTGGACAACATCACCCGCATAGGATCCTGGAGGCGTTATAAAACGGTCATTCCACCTTATCCAACATTCTAACTCATAACGAGTAAAATCTGTTGACCCAAAGTCATTAAACCTATCTAACCTATCTAAATCATAATATAATTTTGCTTGAATAGAATTTTTTATTCCCCGACCTCCAACAAGGTAAACATCATCACCATCAGGATCACCAGCTCGTTCCGATGGAGAAAGGTTACCATCTGCCACCCGACCTTTCCAGTATTCCATATAATTTAATAATTCTTCTGTGGCACGCTCTTTGACCTGCAAAGAATGCAACTCACTCCTGGCATGTACAACGCCCATTAATAGGCCAATACAAGCAATTGAGATTATAACCGTAGCAGTCATTACCTCAATAAAAGTGACACCTTGACTCGTCTGCTTAAAATTCATGGCTTACAATACGTTTTGGGCAAATAGTTTTGGATTTTCAGCAATTCCTTGAGCCATCTTTCTTTCAATCTCTCCTTTTGATACAAGGCGCTGTAGGTCCTGGTCTAAAGATTGCATACCTTCTACACCACCGGACTGAATTATAGATGGTATTTGGTATATTCTATCTTCGCGAATAAGGTTCCTGATAGCTGTATTTGCAATCATAACTTCACACGCAGGTATTCTACTTTTTCCATCTTTAGTTTTTAATAGTTTTTGAGCGATTACAGCTTCTAAACTTTCGGAAAGCATAGACCTTATTTGACTCTTTTGGCCCGAAGGAAAGATATCAATTATGCGGTCAATAGTCTTCACGGCACTGGAAGTATGCAGCGTAGATAAAACCAAGTGACCAGTCTCTGCTGCTGTTAATGCTAATGAAATAGTTTCAAGGTCACGCATCTCTCCGACAAGAATGACATCAGGATCTTCACGTAAAGCTGAACGCATAGCATTTGCAAAACTATGTGTATTAGCACCAAGTTCTCGCTGATTGATTAAACATTCCTTTGT
>CAZYLQ010000099.1:2529-6696 GCA_964648395.1 uncultured bacterium
TAAAAAAGTTTACACGAAAGCGACCTTTACCTTCCAGACTCGCTGAAAAATCAATCTCTTTTCGCTCTTCAAAAAGCTTTATCTGATCCTGATCCATGACTTGAGGAAGAATAGATTCCATATCTTCATTTCTAAGGGTATCCATGTTTAGTGGTTGCATAGTCCCATTTATACGGACCATGGGAATAGACCCCACGCTCAGATGGAGATCCGATGCTCCGCTATCAACGGAATAAGCAAGAAGTTTATTTAAATCCATGAAGGGCTATTCTCCTTCAGGAGAACCATAACCTGCAAATTTCCCTACGTCTGCATCATAAACTACTTGGTGACCTGCGCCACCCGACATTTCCTCAGTACTTGTAGCTGTTATCCGACCACCTTGGTCACTTAATTGAATATCAAATGTCCATTTGAGTTTCGTTGACCGGCTTACATCCAACTGCCCTGCCTGTTCTAACTGGTCTGTCTCCGTTGGCCATTCACCCCGCGTCTGGTAATACATTTTAGATGCATTATTGATATTAGACATCACCGTCCGGGCTTCTGATGCATAGGAACTTTTTACATAGTCTAAATAGGTAGGTAATGCAATCACAGCAAGAATCGCAACAATTACAACCACAACCATGATTTCAATCATAGTAAATCCTGATTGTGTTTTTCGTTTAAGGTTCATGACTTTTCGTCTCCTTATTTCAATTAAATTAGCGAGGTAGAATTATTTAGGCATCTCCGCATGGACGATGCACTTCTCCCAACTCAATTAAAAAACGAAAAAAAGTGTGATTTTACTCACACTTTACCTAGATTATTTCAGGTAGAGAACCTTTTGGGTATCTAGAAAGGATAATGATGTGAGTTTAATAAAATAAATTCCTGTAGAAACACCCGCGCCATTTTCATCTTTTGCATCCCAAATCACACTATAATATCCACGCTTGGCTTCACCATTTTTAAGTGTTTTTATCAACCTACCATTCAAGTCGTACACAGCCAAATGAATTTGACCAGTTTTGGGAATATTGCAGGAAATGGATATACTCGGATTAAAAGGATTTGGATATGGAGAGCCTAATGAGAATTCAGAAGGGAATTGTTTATCTGAATTCAAGTCTAATAAGTCCGACAGTAAATAAACAATGCCGTTGAATTCAATTTCTTCAAATTCATATAGATGATCAATATCATCACGATTGGGATATAGATCAATGATCTGGAAAGACGAATCTAATGTTACAACTGGAGGCAGAATAGCATAATAATTGTAATCACCGTGGTAAACAGCCCTGTCCACACCCGATCCCCCAATAAATATATCATTTCCACCATAGCCAATAAAAGTATTATTCCCGTCTGTACCGCTAATTTGATTGGAAAAATCATTTCCGTAAAAATTGATGGATTGATCTCCTGATGTTTCAATATCTTTTAAATATTGGGAACGATACGTATAATCCAGCCCTTCTTGGTTTGTCATGAAAAAGTTGGAATTAAAATCTTGGGGTAAAACAGCAGTGTACTCCCAAGCTTCTCCAAAAAAACCATTAATAATTGAAAATAATGAAGAATCACCTGTCTCCATAGCTTCTCGAGAAATAAAAGCATATTCCTGATCACCGCAAAATCCATCGCCATTGGGATCATGGGCCCATAGTCCAAAATAACACTCTAATCCCATAGCAAGGTATTCTTCATCAAAATCCTCTTCAGGTAAATCACTCAATGGATTATAAACACCATTATCGATGGCAATTAGCATAGCTGATTCGATAGCGTTTTGCATAGCAGGCAAGGCCAACTGAATCCCGAAACCATGCATAAAGTGTAAAACTTCTTCGTAAGTCGCGTCTCTTTCGGTGCTGTTCATATATTCCGAAGTCCCTTCGGGAAAAACTTCTATAGCAAGTAGATCCTGTCCGTTTACTCCAGCATCAAAAATATCCCAGAGATACGGATTTTCATATTCATCCTCATCATTCAATAGAAACATAATTGCATTGCTTGCAGCGATGGCAATGGCAATATTCGATTTGTCGCTACCCCAGTCTGTGTCCGGAATATCAGTGAGATATGATTCAAGCACGCGACGAGTATGTAATATTTGTGGAACTGTAAAATTATCCTGAATCAAGAATTGAATCAAATCGCCGTTGGGTGCCACGATATGAGTATACCTGGAGGCCACATTACTGAATAGAGAGTCTACATCCTCTGGTAAATTCACAATACCATTCTCTGATGATGATATATCAATATTTGGGAGAATAGGCGTTGAATTATCTCCAGTTACAAAAAGGTTTACTCCGATACTCGCAGATTCTACATTTGGAGCAGTAACATTAATATTTGCAGAATAATAACCCGCATCCATTCCGTTCGTTACAACCTGAATATAAATTTCGGTTGATTCACCTCCGAAAAGCACTCCGGATAAATCACCTGCTTCTGCTGACAAAATGAGCCAAGAAATTTCATCCTCTGCTTGAGCTGCGGCCCAACTGAATTCACTTGAAATAAATGCTTCATTTGCGGCAATTTGGGTCCCCATACTGCCATCATTATTCTGGAAGCCAATGGTACCGGAATTCAGTACACCATCCATATTTCGGTAATTTGTAGCAAAGGTGCCATTAGAGTACAAAACTATTTGAAAATCAAATTGTCCCCATTCATCAGGATTCCACCGAACCACATTGTTAAACCAGATGACAGCACGTTCTTGATTAACATGATAATATATATCTCCAGATGAATTAGCATTCCCCCCGTCATTATTTGGATTGAGATCATCCCAAAAACCAAATATGGCAGGTCGTGGCGCATTGGGAGATGGAAGATCACTATTCAACCATGCATTTTCATTCTGGCTTTCCCAACCAACCCAACCGTTTGCATTCACTTCTACAAATGTATATTCTTCGCCAAAAAAATCAAATTCGAACGGTAATGCTATAGGATTATCTGCAAAAAGGTCATTATGGGAAAAATTAAGTTGGATTGCATGATCTTCGATGTCGATCCATTCATATTCCATTCCCAATTCTTCATCAGCTGAAGTCCAATAATAATTGCCGCCATCTGGGCCACCCTGAGGATTCAAAAATGGAATATCACCTGCGACATTTACTGAATAATTTAATTGGGTTTCTGCTTCACCAACATTTGACAAGTTTACAGTCTGACTTCCTAGATCTCCCGAAGTGACATTGAAAGTGAGTTCATCAGGATTAACTTCAATTTCTGGTACACCGAATGATACGGTGAATGAAATGGTTTCATCAGCGTTGGTTACATTTAACAGATTTAGCCCGCCATCTCCTCCATTTCCACTGTTATAGAGAAAACACGAAGGGTCTGTCCCATTATTTAAGAATGTGTGTCCATAATCTGAGCTATAAGGTGCTAAATCAAAACTACCATTGTACACGAGTGTGCCGCCAGGTCGGTAACAGTAAATTTCGTCTGGTGGACCTTGAGCATTCCCATTGCCGGCTGACGTATTAATTCTGTAAACAACAAGACCATTTCGGTTTCCCGGTGTATTAATGTCATAAAGGCCTTCTTTTCTTCTGTATTCAACAACAAAATATTCAGTTTCAGAATTTGGAGAAGCTATTTTATAAATTGCATTTTCCTGTTGCTGCAATGGATTGATCGTATAAGTACCACTTTCGGTTATTTCAGGAAGATCCGGTAACCAATCACCATATTTCCATTTCATAAAAGCACTAGGGTATTGAGGCGGATTGGTATTGGCTTCCATAACATCCCAACCCCCAACAGCTGACGGCGCTCCACCTCCATCATAGTGGTAAAGGTCAGGTGCGCCCAATACGTGAAAAAATTCGTGACAAAGCACACCAACATTGAAATACCAGGATTCAGATAACATGAAGAGATAGTCCCAGACCTGCGCCCCATTTATCAGAACCGTTTCAGTATAAAGTGCCCAACGGTGCGGCCATAGCAGATCTGCCCAATCTCCCGGACCGCCATAGATAACAAATGAAACGGCATCAACGATCCCATCATCGTTAGCGTCAATATCTATAAATGGTGATACTTGATCGGCGATTGAATTAAGTGCATTCGCCAGCAATGTATGTTCACGCTCAGTACGTTCGTCATTATTCTGGTATCCATTCATATTTGTACTTGAATAAG
>CAZYLQ010000100.1:0-4721 GCA_964648395.1 uncultured bacterium
ACCTCCTGAATCGCAATTGATAGCCGTTTAATTTGATTGGGTAAAACGGATTTCAAATCAATATAAAATGTATTTTTTTGTATATATCCAACTACTGGAATGGAACCGCAACGGAATGCCTTGGCAAGATCCTTGGCCTTCCCATTTTTGGGTGAAAAACTTAAGGATGCGCTTTCAATCTTATCATCCGGTAAAGATCCACTCCCCGCTTCTACTTCAGAGTCCTCCAGTAAAATCCCCAGATCTTTAATTGTCTTTTTCTGCAACGAATCCAAAACCTTTTGTCCGCGGGTTTTTAATACCTTTCGCGATGTGGTTAGCATGGTGAGAGAGAGATTATCTTTCGAGAATGATTGGGATCGATAAGACCGCAACGTTTCTTCTAAAAGTCCGATGGTTACCTTATCACATCTTAATACACGATATAATGGATTTTTCTTACATGCATTGACCCATTTCTTGCGACCTACCATGAGGCCGGATTGCGGTCCACCCAGAAGTTTATCTCCTGAAAATAAGATAATATCTGGCCCGCTATTTACAATGGATTTTACTGGGATTTCATCCGCCAGACCCAACAGATTCATATCAAGCAGAGCACCGCTTCCAAGATCCGCCATGACGGGTATTTTATGTTTCTTACCAAAAATGACTAGATCAGACAAAGAGACATCTTTGGTAAACCCTTTTACTATATAATTACTGGTATGAACCCATAGGATCAATTTTGTTTTATTGGAAATGGCTTTTTCGTAATCTTTAAAATGTGTACGATTCGTGGATCCTACTTCTTTCAGGATTGCACCACTTTTTTCAATTATATCAGGAATCCTGAAAGAGCCACCTATTTCCACCATTTGTCCACGGGAGCAGATTACTTCTCCACCCTGAGCCATTTCGTTCAAAGCTAGGAATACAGCAGCAGCATTATTGTTTACCACCATGCCCGCTTCTGCGCCACACATTGAACTCAATTGCTCCTGAATCAAAGTTTGCCGATCACCGCGATTGCCGGATTCCAAATCAAATTCAAGATTAACATAACCATCCAAGCGATCCGCCAAATCTTTTAATTGTTTACCGCGAAAAGGTGCTCGGCCAAATCCAGTATGGAGTACAATACCAGTACCATTAATTACATTGACCAGTTTGGAAGCAGATTGTAATAATACTTGGGATGTAATATGACTTAATAACTCCCCCTTAGTTTTGGATAATTTCCCTTTCCTAATATTTGCCCTGATCTTTGTTAATTCCGAATTGATAATATATTTTATATAATCTTCATGAAGTAATATATTTCCATTCAGTTCAAGTAATACTTGATGTACGGATGGACAGTCTTTCAGGGTGGTTTTCATAATAAGGGGCAAGAAGTTCTAACGAATCAGCCTTCAGTTCAAGGAGTTTGATTTTTTCGCTTCATTAAGAACCATCCGGCAATAACAGCAGGAATTAAACTAATTGCCATAAAGGGAAATACCATTTCAATCGAATATTGATTGGTAATCCATCCACAAACAGCCGGTGCAATACCGCCAATCCCGAAACTTAAAAAGAATGAAATACCATATCCTATCCCACGATGTGAACTGGGAGTCAATTCCGCTAACAATGCATTTGATACGGGTTGATTTAAGAAATGTACTATTCCTAACAAAATACTGCAAATGAGCAAACTCCATCCACTGGTATATCCCATTAACAATAAAAATGGCATATTAAAAATAACGATCCAAAATAAAAGGAAAGATCTGCTATATCGATCTCCAACATATCCACCAATGGTTTGTCCCAAAATACCTGACGTAAATACCAATGTTGTGAAAAATCCTGCTTTCAACGTTTCAGGAAACAACGCAAAAATACCCGTGGTTTGGGATCCAAATAATGAGGGCATATAGGTGGTGAATCCGCCAAAAGAGAAGCCCAAAGCCGTCGACATAACATAATAGAGGACAATTGATCGCTTATCTTTTATTTCAAATATTTCCTTTTTTGTTTCATCCTCAATAGGTTTATTACGTCTTTTAATCATGAAAACAGTCACAAAAACCAGAATACCCTGTAAAATGATCCAAATCAGATAAGATACCCGCCAACTCCCAAATTCAGCTGCTGCTCCAGCAAATAAAGGCCCTAGAGCCAATCCTATGGATCCAGCCACACCATGGATTGCCATACCTTTGCTTAAATTCTTCAAACGACGGGAAAGTATAGTGAGTCCTGCCGGATGGTAAATACTGGATGCTAACCCTAAAATACCCAATCCAATCGTCATTTGAACTGGGGTTTTTGCAAGGATCAGACCCAACCCACCAATTATTGATCCAACCTGATAAATCAATAGCAAGACTCTTCCTCCGAGTTTTGCTTCCAGAAATCCTGCTGGAATAGCCCCTACACCAAACATAAATGCACCCGCCGAAGCCATTATTCCCAATGTATCCAAGCCTAAATCAAATTCATGGTGAAATAAAAGCATCAATGTTGGAAAGACCATCATTTGCGCATGTACAGCCAAGTGAGAAAAGGCTGTAACACCCATGACTATTTTATTCTCTTTATTCATAGCAAAAAGCCCCTGCCGCAAACATTCGCTTCCGGAGGGGCTTCAATTGTTTTAAAAAAATAACTACCGTTTTTCTTCGATACGGGCTGCTTTCGAGCCGATGATATTTTTCAAATAGTTCAGTTTTGCTCGACGAACTTTACCACGACGCTTCACATCAATAGAAGCAAGCATGGGTGAATGGAGTGGGAAGATCCTTTCAACCCCAAATCCATTCGCCACTTTCCGTACTGTGAATGTTGCATCCAGACTCGTACCGCCATGGCGTGCAATCACAACACCTTCATAACGCTGCACCCGCTCTTTACTCCCTTCACGGACACGTACATCAACTGCAATCGTATCTCCTGACCTAAAGTCAGGAATATCCGATTTCAAAAATTCTTTTGTTGCTTCTACTACTTTATGCATGATTTATCTCCGATTCTTTCATTTTTTCAAATTTTTCCCAGAGATCCGGTTTCTTTTCTTGAGTCCGTTTCTCTTTTTGTTCCTGCTTCCAAACTTCAATTTTTGCATGATAACCGCCCAATAATACCTCTGGAACTTCCATTCCATCGATTTCACGTGGATGGGTATAATGTGGATGGTCTAACAAATCCTGCGAAAAAGAATCCGTTAATGCCGAATCCAGATTATTGAGCGTTCCTGGAATGAGCCGAACTGTACTATCCAACATCACCATGGCAGGAATCTCACCACCGGTCATGACAAAATCACCCAGAGAATACTCATGTGTCACATATTTTTCCATGACACGTTCATCTATTCCCTTGTAATGTCCACAAATAACAATAAGCTTTTCTTGTTGGCTGGTTTCTTCAGCTGTATCCTGATTCCAAGTTTTTCCCTGGGGCGACGGATAAATTACCCGCACATTATCAGGCCCACCAACCAAATCCATGGCATGATCTATCGCCTTAAAAAGTGGCTCTGCCATTAAAACCATTCCACTTCCACCGCCAAAAGGTGCATCATCAATCTGCCGATAACTCCCTTTCCCAAAATCTCGGAGATTTACAATATGGAATTCAACCACATTTTTCTCCACAGCTTTCCGAAGAATACTGTTCTGGATCAGGGTGTCAATAACATCCGGAACCGGCGTTATGACAGAAATTTGGATCAATCCAGTAAACCTTCCATAGGAGAGATCACAATTACACCTTGTTCATGATTAATACCTTTAACCACTTCCGGAATCACAGGAATTAAAAATTCCTTTCCTTCATTTGTGATTACATAAACATCACTGTGAGGTAGCCACATTACATCTTTCAGGATGCCAACAAGATCCCCTGATTCTGCAAAGACCTCATACCCCAACAGATCTTTTCCGATCATGTTAATTTGGTCTTCTCTCGATGCTTCGATAAAAATGGTTTGACCCACAATTTTCTCTGCATCGGAGACCGTATCAACACCTTCGAATTTAAACCGTCTCTTTTTTCCCATTCCTGTCACGATCTCAAGACGAACATCTTCAGAAGTATCAGGTGAAAATCCCAACATGAGTTGTTTGCCTTCGATATAGTCATCGAAATATCGGGATAAAGGTCGTAACCGTACATCTCCAGTAAGTCCGGAAGTTGTAGTTATGGTTGCAATGGGGTGGACAAGGTTTTTCATTTAATCAATAACGTCCAGTCTTGCTCGTTTTCCGCCTTCCTTGGCATTGATCGCAAAAACCAGTGTTCGAAGTGCAGATATATTACGCCCGCCCTTACCGATCACTTTTCCATAATCACCATCGCCAACGGTTAATTCGTAAATGAGCCGCTGTTCAGTTTCAACTATCTCAATATTAACCTCATCTGGTTTATCAACCAGGAGTTTTATCGCCTGTTCAATGAACTCTAACATAGTGTCCTCCGTATTGTTAATGATTAATAATGATGGGAATTTCTTATTTTTCTTCTGAAGTAGCCTTTTGATCTTGGTTTTCATCGGATGTTTCATCAGCAGAAGTGTCATCTTTTGTTTCGCTTTCTTCTTCCACTATTGTCTTATCACTAGAAATTTCGGTAGATTCGTCTTCGTCTGACGATTCCTCTTCAGGTGCCATTTCTTCACTCGTTTCTTCTACTACTTCAGGCTCATCTGCACTTTCTTCAGTTGATTCTTCTCCAGGAGGTGACTCTTCAACATT
>CAZYLQ010000100.1:4821-6689 GCA_964648395.1 uncultured bacterium
GCTTTTTGCACATCTTCCCGGTTCATCTCCCATTTTTTCATCTCTTTTTCAATCTGGGCTTCATCCAGACCTTGTTTTATCAAATGCCATTGATGGGCAATCCCTGCACGGCGTAATAATTTATGTGCAGCTTCGGTGGGCTGTGCGCCTTCACCTAGCCAATGTATAACCCTTTCACCTTTCAGATCATAAGAACGATCTACATCAATTGGATTGTACCAGCCCAATTCTTCAATTGCAGCACCATCACGGCGATTCCGAGAATCCATTACAACCATTCTGTAAAAAGGTCTATTTCGACGTCCTATTCGTTTGAGTCTTATTTTCGTCGCCAATTTGTATCTCCTTAATTAAATCTTTCGAAACCACTCAATCCGGGTAATTTCATATTTTTCATTTTTCCCATTTTTTTCATCATTTTCTTCATCTGAGAAAATTGATTCAAAAGGGCATTTATTTCCTGTACCGAACGTCCACTTCCTTTAGAGATCCGCAATCTGCGACTGCCATTAATGATCTCCGGTTGCTGACGCTCACCCGGTGTCATAGAATTGATGATCGCTTCTGTCCATCCGACTTGACGGTCATCCATATTCAATTGTTTTAAAGCTTTCGAGTTCATACCAGGCATCATGCCGATGATCTGGCTCATAGAACCCATTTTTTTCATTTGCTGTAATTGCATTTTGAAATCATCCAAGTCAAAAGTATTCTTTACCAGTTTTGTCTGAAAATCCTTTGCCTGGTCTTCATCAAAAACGTCCTGAGCTTTTTCCACGATGGATACAACATCTCCAAACCCAAGAATTCGATCTGCAATTCGTTTCGGGTCAAAAACATCCAACCCATCTAATTTTTCAGACGTTCCAATGAATTTGATAGGTTTACCCGTCACTTCACGGATTGAAACTGCTGCTCCACCTCGAGAATCACCATCCATTTTTGTCAGGATTACACCTGATAACGGGAGCGCTTCGTGAAAAGCCTGTGCTGAATTCACAGCATCTTGCCCCGTCATGCCATCCGCAACAAAGATGATCTCGTCGGGGTCAGCCATATCAGCAATCTGTTGAATTTCTGTCATCATTTCGCCATCTACATGGAGTCGCCCGGCTGTATCCAGGATTACAACATCATTTTTCAAAGATCGTGCTTCTTCAATTCCCCGTTTGCAAATCGCCAACGGTTCTCCGGTTCCTTCTTCGTACACCGCCACATCTGCCTGTTGCCCCACAGTGATTAATTGTTGGACAGCAGCGGGACGATACACATCAGCGGCAACCATCAAAACCGATTTACCGGATTTTTGCAACCGATAAGCCAGTTTCCCTGCAGTGGTTGTTTTTCCGGAGCCTTGAAGGCCAGCCAATAAAATAACAGCCGGATTGTTCTTCAAGACCAAGTCTTTTGAATCCGTTCCCAAAAGGATAACCAATTCATCGCGAATGATTTTCACGAATTGCTGACCCGGTTTTACCGATTTTAGTACCTTTGTCCCCTGTGCTTTATCATGCACAGTATTGACAAAAGATTTTGCCACATTGAAGTTCACATCAGCATCTATCAATGCCCGTCGGACTTCCCGAACGGTATCATTGATATTCTTATCAGTTATTTTACCCAGACTTCGAACATTTCGAAGAATAGATTCAAACCGTTCTGTTATGTGACCAAACATGTGTTTCCGATTCGAAAATAGCTCGGGAAATTAGGGTCTTTCTTTCTAAAAAGTAAATGCGAAAAGTCATTTGAGATTCCAAGGATTTTATAATAAATAATTATCGTAGTTTTCCTTCGTGGGAATTCAATCAAATTTGATATTTATTTTTTTATCTGTTTTGGCTATTGTATCAAAATACACAAGCCCA
>CAZYLQ010000101.1:0-6634 GCA_964648395.1 uncultured bacterium
TGGCTCGAGGCACCTATATTTATCACCCAATAAACTCCATGCGTTTGGTCACAGATATTTTTGAATTTTGCACAAGTCATGCACCAAATTGGAACACTATTTCCATTTCGGGATATCACATCCGAGAAGCTGGAAGTACGGTTGAACAGGAATTGGCATTTACCTTTGCCAATGGTATTGCCTATGTTCAAGCGGCCATCGATAAAGGTCTTGATCCTAACCAGTTTGGACCTCGAATTTCCTTTTTCTTTAATTCTCATAATGGTTTTTTGGAAGAAGTTGCCAAATTCAGAGCAGCTAGAAAATTATGGGCGACCATTATGAAAAATCGCTTTGGTGTCACTAATGAAAAAGCACTTATGTGCAGGTTTCACGTCCAGACAGGTGGTTCCACACTCACATCTAAACAAATTGATAATAATGTTGTCAGAACCACCATTCAGGCTCTGTCTGCTATTCTTGGCGGTACACAATCT
Organism: uncultured bacterium; assembly: GCA_964648395.1. Classification (GTDB taxonomy): domain Bacteria; phylum Fidelibacterota; class Marinisomatia; order Marinisomatales; family UBA1611. Next base: position 477 of record CAZYLQ010000101.1, read on the forward strand.
CTCCATACCAACAGCAAGGACGAAGCATTGGCATTACCAACAGATGATGCAGTAAAACTAGCATTAAGAACGCAACAAATTATCGCCTATGAAAGTGGAATCAAAAACTACCCCGACCCTTTTGGTGGAAGTTATGTTGTGGAAGAGATGACAGATAATTTAGTGATAGAGGCAACGGAGACTATTGAAAAGATTGATCAAATAGGCGGCTCCGTTTCTGGAATCGAAAGTGGTTGGATACAAGATGAGATCTCACGTAGTGCTTACGAATATCAGAAAAATATTGATACAAAAAAACAGATTATTGTAGGCGTAAACAAATACGAAGATCTAGATGAAATTGATCCTGAATTATTGGAAATTGACCCTGAAAAAGTTCATGCCCAAATTAAGTCTGTCACAACTCTAAAATCGTCTCGGAATAACGATCAGGTGGCTCAACAATTAAACCGACTTAAAATTGTTGCAGAGTCCAATGATAATGTAATGCCCTATATTATTGATTGTGTGAAAAATGACTGTACGCTGGGAGAAATTTCAGACTCATTTCGATCAGTTTTTGGAGAACACCATCCACATTAATTACCTGTGACACGAGCGGCTTCAATTATATCAACATTGCTCCATCCCATGATGGTAGCGCCCATCACATTTGGTTTACTTATTTATACAGGGAGTTCAATTCCTGAAAATCCACATCTTACTTTTTTCATAGCATTTTTCTTTTCTACATTGCTGGCCATTGCTACTGTCATTTTTTTAAAAAAGCAGGGTATTGTCAGCGATATGGATGTTTCCATTCGTGAACAACGAGTTCAACCGCTGGTATATGGAACAATTTATTGTGGAGTGGGATTTCTCCTTTTAAAATATTTAAACGCATCGCCTCTTATCCAGGGCCTTATGTTTTGTTATGCTATTAATACAGCGATTGTGTGGTTTATTACACGGAAATGGAAAATATCTATTCATGCCATAGGACTAAGTGGACCTTTAATCGCTCTTTGGCTTCACGGTTTTCACTATCCATTTATAATGGGAAACGCTCTTGTTTTAATTTGCGTTTCCAGAGTAATCCTGAAAGCACATACACCCACACAAGTAATCGTGGGATCAGGATTGGGTATGAGTCTTGCTTATTTTGAACTAACGATTTTATTCTTATAAGTATGATTTTTACAAATCTTATAAAAACTAATCTCAGGACAAAACAGTTTGGAAGAGATATTGAATATTACCAAAGATTAGAATCTACCAATGACGAAGCATGGGAACTCATTCAAAATGGAGAAGCAAGTCATGGAATGATTGTTATTACCGATTATCAAACTCAGGGGAAAGGCCGAGGTGGAAATTCCTGGTTTATGAGTCCCAGTAAAGGACTGGCTTTATCTCTTATTCTTTTAGAGTCTATTCCTATAGAAATAGCAGGATTAATCCCATTAGTTGCAGGTGTAGCAATGGCAAATACATTAAAAAATCGAGGTGAGTCGCCTACATTAAAATGGCCAAATGACATATTATTTCACGGGAAAAAAACTGGTGGCATATTGTGTGAAAGCAAGATATCCGGAAAATCAGTTCAGTCAATGATTATTGGGGTAGGGATAAATGTGAATGAAACTGAAATTGATTTTCCCGATGAATTAAAAGAGACTGCAACATCTCTTTCAATAGAGAGCGGTCATACGCATCAGAGAGAATTGGTGGCAGCAATATTTACCACTTTTTTCGAACAATATTGGGAAATGTTACAGGAATCTCCTGAAAAAATTATTAATGAGTGGACATCACTATGCAGGCATTTGGGAAAACCAATTACATTCAATATTAAAAGAGAAAAACAGATAGGGATTTTCAAAAGAATAAATCACAAGGGTGAGGCTTGTATCACTATTGATGGTGATGAAAAGGTATATCCTTCAATTATTTTGGAATAATTTTTAGAAATGAAAAAGTTTTTCATATTCCATATACTGCTATTAGATATTTTTACTGCTCAGGAATTACCATTTGGCACACCCAATTATTTTGAAATGGAAATTGAAACAAATATTCTCCAGATTGTTGTTCAGGTTCCATCCTCTTTCCCTTTCAATATCATTTCCTCCATTAAACCGTATGAATTTGATAATAAGGATATTTATTTTATTGAACTCCAATTAAATGACAATATACAATTCCATTTTAAACTGATCGACACGCCATTACCAAATGGAGTGACCCTTTATTTCATTAACCTAATAACCAATGGTTGGGTTGGTCCATATTCAAGAAATATCCTCCAAAATCAAACTTCCTATGTTACTGGGCAAATGAAAAGTGATCGAGTTTTGATTGAATATTCTGTTCCAAAAGGCACAGAGCCCATCTTCCCCGTTCAAAAATTGATTCTTCCAAAAAGGCCTGAAAAATTTGAAGAAACTTTTAATCACAGATATCCTCTTTTACGTAATTTCAGTAATACAATTTTACTTTGTGGGTATTGGCCACCTTCTAACGAATGCATTCGCCCTTTTAGCAGGAATACACTCACCAACCCTGAAGGCTGGGTGGGCGAAAACTGGGAAAATCGTGGATATGATGTAATTTCTTATTTTCCAGAATTTGCCGAACCGGATTGTGATAATTGTGGTCAGGGTATAGGCTATTTTCAAGTGGATTACCAGAATACATCCAATGATTGGTGGAATATCGTCGATAGTTTAAATCCTGTAGCTATCATCACTTTCAGCCGTGGATTCATTGATTATAGTTGGGAAATGGAATGGAAATATTATAATCGATTTTATTGGACTGCTGATTTTACAGAGCCCTATTTTCCTACACCAACTCCACCAGATTCTAGCGTAGCTGCAGAAACTCAACGAAATTCATCTCTTCCCATGGATTCCATTGTTACTGCTATTAATTCTGCAAACTTAGGGTTAAATCCTTATATTGATTACAGTGATGGAGCTGGTGCTTATTTATCAGAATTCATGGGATATCATGGTGTATGGTATAAAGCCATGATGGATTCCCTTAATCTTCCTTGTTATACCGCTGGTCACGTTCATGTGGGGGGGGCTCATTGACTGGGATATAGCACGGGAGGCAGCAAAGGTAACTTTAAGAGAAGTTATCAAAATTGTAGATGAATATAAAAATCTTCCAGGGGATATTAATGAGGATGGTGTTGTTTCCATATTGGACATGCTATTAATCGTCTTTCATATTTTGGGAAATATTGAGTTAAGAGGGGATAAATTTGTGATTGCTGATCTGAATAATGATCTAACGGTTGATATTTATGATTTGTTTCTGATCTCAGATATTATTATAAATTATTGATTTAACCATTAAAACCGATGCAAGGGTGAAACCTTAATATTAATCTCGTAGTTATTAAATTTTTCTTTTAATTTATTCTCAAGATTCAAGGTGCAGGATACGATCTCTCTTTGGCTTATACCTACTTGAATATTTATACCGAATAAAATTACGTGATGATTTTCTGTATTCACAATTCGAACGTCATGTATATCGGTAATTCTTCCATCAGATTCGCCTAATAGAGATAAAACCTTGTTGACTTCTTGCACTAACGGATCGTTTGGATGAACCGGATCTAGATGAACGGTGGGTTCGACACCTATTGCTTTTTCAAGTTTATCTTCTACTTCTTCAGAAATATCATGTGCTACAGCCGTAGTTTCATCTGCGTCTATTTCTACATGGACGCTGGCAAACTTATCATGCCCATAACTATGAACTATAATATCATGTGCCCCTAAAACCCCATCTACACTCATGACGATCTGGCGTATAATTTCCACTTCTTCAGATGTCGGAGGTTTCCCAATGAGGTCATCCACTGCATCTTTCGCTATTTCAAACCCGGTAAAGATTAAAAACAATGCTACACCCAGCCCTGCCCAACCATCTACAATTGGATAACCATACTTCCCTGCAATCATTGCTGCAACGACCAGAATACTCGAAATAGCATCAATACGATGGTGCCAAGCATCAGCGTGGAGTACCCCAGAAGCAATTTTAGAAGAAAGAAATTCCGCATATCTTGCAGTTATTTCTTTCATAATAATGGTCACCATAAGGATAAATATCATCCACCATTCAGCTACCACTTGTTCAGGATTTTGAATTCTATCAATGGATGCTTTAATAAATTCGAAACCGGCCACACATAACAGTATTGCAATAATCAATGTTGCTATGTATTCTGCACGACCATGTCCATAAGGGTGCTCAACGTCAGCAGGCTTCTCTGCTTGTTTGAACCCCCATATCACAACAATTGATGAAACTACATCAGATAATGTGTGGACAGCATCGGCAATTACACTAACGGCCCCTACAATAATTCCAATTAATAATTTTAGAATAAATAAAATGCTGTTCACTAAAACGGAGATCCATCCTTGAAAAACTCCAATTTTAGAACGATACAATTTTGTCGATTCTTTTGTGTTAGGAATAAATCGGTTGGTCAGTACTTCAAACATGAGGATTAAATTTTTCCCTTAATTTTATGCAGTTTATTCTCCCCTCCACGAGCTAATGCATATTCAAATGACCATTTAAGACAGGCAGAACCAATCTTTCCATCCTTTCGTATTGCGATGTAAGCAATTTGAAAATCCGGATTTCCATTATGGGCTTTTATCACTCGATTTAATGCCTCTTCGCAAGCTGCTGTGGGATCATATCCTTGTCTCATCAATTCTACCACAAGAAAACTGCCTGTAGTTTTAATCACTTCTTCTCCCAGCCCTGTGGCAGCGGCGCATCCGATTTCATTATCCACAAATAAACCTGCACCAATGATGGGACTATCTCCTACCCTGCCATGTAATTTATAAGCCCAACCGCTGGTTGTGCATGCACCAGCAAAATCACCATTTTTATCCTGGACTAAAACAGAGATTGTGTCATGGGTCTCATGGGGTGTCATTTCACGGCGTTTTTTTTTCCATTCTTCCCAAGCCTTGCGAGATTCGACCGTGAGAAGATCCATTTCTTCGAATCCCTGAGTTACAGCAAACTGCCGTGCCCCTTCCCCTACCAACATAACGTGCTTGGTATCTTCCATCACTTTCCGAGCCACAGAAACAGGATGTTTAATATTTTGTAAAAATGCCACTGACCCTGCATTGCCTTTGGAATCCATAACGCATGCATCCAAGGTAACATTACCCTGCTCATCGGGCAACCCTCCAAAACCAACAGATGTGCTTTTTGGATCCGCTTCGGGAATACGCGCACCCGCTTCTGCTGCATCCATTGCAGAACCATCATTTTCCAGTACTTTCCATGCAGCATCATTCGCTGGCAAGCCATGGTTCCATGTGGAAAGAATGATTGGATTATTATTTGTATTGATATTTGAATCTCCAAAAATGACAGAAGGTGCAGTAATCCCAATTGCGCCCGTCTTTAAAAAATCTCTGCGTTTCATCAACTTATAATCCCTATTTGTTCAAGGATATAATTTATAAAGAATATATCTAAGAAACACAATTTGGCAATGTTTGTATTAAAAAATTAATTGCAAACCGTAGGAAGGGATGTTTCATCACAAATCTAATCAAATCCTACATTTAGTATATTGTGATTTCCTATATTTTAGTATATTGTGATTCCCTATACTTCTATGTGGGGATATCCTAACTAGAATTCTTAACCAAACTAAAAGAGATTATCATGGAAACAAGTTTAGCATTAACTATCATCGGAATTGTATTGACATTAGTGGGAATTATTTTTAATGCAATTCCAAAAATTGTAAATCAAAAAATTATGGGGAACTTGTCCCCGGAAGCAGAAAATCCGGCGGCTGCGTTACGCGTTGCAATTGGAGGTATTTCTATTGCAGTTGGAATAATTGCATTTTATTGTAAAGATTTTCCGGTTGACCAGGCCAACGCACTTTTAATCGCCATGGGAACCGGATTCATTGTCATTATTGCGGCAATTATTTCAATGAAGTTCAGAGGTTTCAGTGATGAAATAGCTGTTCCACCGGTTGTCATGTTTATTATATTGACAATTATTGCGTTTTATGCTTCATCATAATTAAAGGCTAAATGGATAGAAGAGTATCTTTTTTCTTTAAACGAATCAGAGTGATTTCTGCAGGAACACCGATTCGTAAT
>CAZYLQ010000102.1:0-6572 GCA_964648395.1 uncultured bacterium
AAATTGCTGGTTATCATTTAGGGAAAATGAAATATGAATCTGGAGATAATAATGGAGCAGAAATTTACCTTTCGCAATTTTTACGCGATGAACCTGTGGATGTCATGGTATCGTCTGCAGCTCTTATGCTGGCTGATATTTCTTTAGAGGACGGAAATAATCAAGAAACCATAAGGTTTTTAGATATTGGAATTAAAAAAAGTAATGACAATCATACTCGTAGAATAATCACACTTGAGAAAGCAAAACTTATTCTATTGCAGGGTGATTTTGAACGTGCGCGCACTATAACAGATGGCATTTTATCCAATAAAGATGTCACCGTTGTTGAAAAACAAATTGCCGAAGAATTATTGGGTAGAATTCCCGGGTAAATTATTGTTTTATATGTAGATTTCCTGTAGATTTTCAAGCTGAAAAGCGGGTGAGAGCCCGCTTTTCTTTTGTCTGAAATGAACAAAATAACACAAATCGTAGAAAACTATTTATCATCGGACTTGATTCTGATGGATATCAGCGAGAATACACGTGGTAATTTTATCCGCGTGGTAATAGACGCAGAAAGACCAGTAACGCTGGACGATACCACAAATCTTTCAAAAAAGTTAAGAAACGATGATGAATTAAATATCCGATTTCCTGATGGATTCCGCCTGGAAGTAACAACACCTGGCTTGGACAGATGTTTAGAGTCTCCATTCCAATTTCGGAAAAATATAGACCGTAAACTAAAGATTAACTTTTCAAATGGTGATGGTACACAGACTATCACAGGCACTTTGATTGATGCAAATGATACATGTGTTAACTTAAATGAAAGTGGTCAGGAGATCAGTTTGCGTTATGATCAAATCAATTCAGCAAAAGTACTAATTTCATTCATTTAATGTTTAGGAGGCATTTTGGTTAATAGAGAACTTATTGAAGTATTTTCTGAAATAGCACGAGAGAAAAATGTTGAACGTTCAGAACTCGCGACTATACTTGAAGACTTATTTTTATATGTGATCGAAAAAGAATATGGTGATTCTTCAAACTGTAGTTGTATTGTAAATCTTGATAAAGGTGAAATTGAGATATATGCGGAAAAAACAATTGTGGATGAAATTGATGATTATAAGATTGAGATCACTTTAGCAGAAGCCATTGCAAAGGAACCTGATGCTGCTGATCTCGAAGTTGGCGATGTATTTGTTGAAATAATTGATCCTCGAGTTTTTGGACGAAGACTGATCACAACAGCAAAACAATTTTTTGCGCAGCGGCTTAGGGATGTAGAACGGAATTATATCTACGAAGACTATGCAAACCGGATTGGTGAAATAGTTATTGGGGTTGTCCATCAGGTGCAGCGTGATAGTATTTATGTCAATATTGAGCAAGCTGAACTTCGAATGCCTAAAAATGAACAAATCAAATCTGAAAGATATCGACGTGGTGATACAGTTCGTTCTGTTATTAAATCCGTGGAAGTGACTCCAAAAGGTCCAGATATTATTGTTTCAAGAAGCGATAACCATTTTCTTTTTAAACTATTTGAAATGGAAGTTCCTGAAATCGAGGATGGTATCATTGAAATAACATCCATCGCACGTAATCCTGGAGAACGAGCAAAAATAATTGTCCGTTCCAATGATCGCAGAATTGACCCGGTTGGTGCTTGTGTAGGTATGCGCGGAAGTCGGATCCAGGCCATTGTTCGTGAATTGAGTAACGAAAAGATCGATATTGTGAACTTTAGCGAACAAGCGGAAATTTTGGTTAGCCGGGCATTATCTCCTGCTAAACCTGTTCAATTGTTTATCGATGATGATAAAAATTATTGTGTTGCATTGTTCGATGATGAAAACCTTGATGCAGCTATTGGCCGTAATGGAATGAATATAAATCTTGCATCCCAGTTAACGGAATATAGAATTGATGCATATGGTGTTAAGCAGTATGAGAGAATTCAAGAAGATCATAAAACTTCCTTAAGTGAAATTGAAGGGGTCTCATCTGAAGTTTCTGACGGACTCTCTGCCATTGGTATCAATGTGGTATCAGAATTATTAGATGCAGATATGGATGTTCTTTTTTCAGCAAACCAGGTCGATGAAGATTCCCTTGACACTATCTATGAAGCAGTGCAATTGTTTGTGGAAAGACAATTGGAGAGCGAATCAGAAGATGAAGAATTAGAAGAAATAAATATTGATTCTGATGATGAAGCCGCTAAAGATGATAGTGAATCGGGAACTATTCAATCAGTTAAATCAGATGAAACAATGGAAGGATCAATAATAGATTCTAAAGTGGCTCATGATATAGATGATAGTAGTGCAGAAGATGATGAAAAGTCCCAGAATACAGATGAACCTATACCAGAGACAGCAGAATAATCCATGGCTAAAACTCGAATTTTTCAAATTGCAAAAGCACTAAATATCTCACATACAGATATTTTAAGTTTCCTAAAAGCTCGAAAAGTTGATGTTTCGAGCCATATGTCACCGGTTGATGAATCTGTTCATCAAATGATCATGGAAGAATTCGCGAAAGATAAGGAGCAAGTTGACCGATTTCGCAAAGAACAAGTCCGTAAGGAGATTCATGATACTAAACTAAAAGAACGACAAAGTAGTTCTAAAAAACTTGAGCTCTTATCATTATCGGATCAGCGAGAGTTAGAGAAAAATGAAATTGTAAAAAAAGAGAAAGAGCTTGCAGAAAAAAAGAAAAAACATGAAGAAGAAATCAGAAGGAAAGATGAAGAATCAAGACAAAGAGTAAAAGAAACTGAAAAACGGAAAAAGAAACAAGAGAAGAAAGAGAAAGACCATAAAAGCTCCTCTAATTTGAAAGCAAAAGCTCTCAAGAAAAAATTCAAATCAACAAAAAAACTCCGTTCAATTAATTTAGGGAATATTCAAACTGAAATTGGTGCTGGAACCAGTAAACAACCATCCAAAAAAACAGGAAAAAAAGAAGAACAGGTTCATAAATCTGTTAAGACAAAAGTAAAGGGTATCCTAGCACAAATGGATACAAAAACTAAGAAAAAGGTTCATAAAAGATCCAAATCTAATGAGGATGAAAAGATATTGGATTCTGCAGAAAAACCAACAATCAAAGTTGTTGAATTTTCAAATGTAGAAGAATTATCTAAAATCTTAGATGTTACCTCCAGTGATATCATTCAGACATGTATTGAACTGGGGATGCTTGTTACTAAAAACCAGCGAATCGATTGGGATTTAATTGAACTTCTTGCTGATAATTATGGATATACAGCAGAAAAAATAACTGATGTAGGAGAGGATTTATTTTCCATTGATGATTCTGAAGAAGATCTAGAAAATGCTGTATCTAGATCGCCAATCGTTACTGTAATGGGGCACGTGGATCATGGAAAAACCAGCCTATTAGATCATATACGTGAAACAAATGTAGCTGATGGTGAATCCGGTGGAATAACACAACATATCGGAGCTTATAGAGTTAAATATAATAACCGAGAATTAACTTTCTTAGATACTCCGGGTCACGAAGCATTCACAGCCATGCGTGCTAGAGGAGTACAAGTTACAGATATTGTAATTCTAGTCGTTGCTGCAGATGATGCAGTTATGCCGCAAACTATAGAAGCAATTAGTCATACAAAAGCAGCTGGCGTCCCTATGGTTGTGGCTATTAATAAGATGGATAAACCAGGTGCTGACGCTGAAAAAGTCCGTCGCTCATTATCAGAGCATGAAGTATTGACGGAGTCATGGGGAGGAAAAATACAAGATATTGAGATTAGTGCGAAAACTGGTGCAGGCATGGACTCTCTTATGGAAAGTCTTTTGCTAGAAACAGACGTTCTTGAATTAAAAGCAAATAAAGATTGTAAAGCACGTGGCACTGTTATTGATTCTAGGTTAGATAAGGGTCTAGGCCCCATTGGAACAGTGTTGATTCAAAAAGGAACTTTGAAAATAGGTGATCCGTTTATATGCGGAGATTTTTCTGGTAAAGTTCGTTCAATTTCTAATGAACATGGTGTACGAATAAAAGAAGCAGGACCTTCCGATGCTATCCAGATTCAAGGTTATGATCAAGTTCCACAAGCTGCAGATTTATTTGCCGTTGTAGATGATGAAAAAGAATTAAAGCGAATATCCGGTGAACGCCAACGCATTCATCGTGAAATTGCCCAAAAGAAAATGGCATTCTCATTAGATCATATGTCATCCTTAATTAAGGAGGGTGCTGTTAATACACTGCCTATGGTAATAAAAGGTGATGTGGATGGTTCCGTTGAAGCATTGGCTGAATCTCTTGAAAAACTGAATACATCTGAAGTCGGAATTAAAGTGATTCATAAAGCCGTTGGAATGGTGACAGAATCGGATGTGTTGTTAGCAGAAGCATCCAAAGCAGTGATAATTGGGTTTCATGTTCAAGTAAGTTCAAATGCACGATTACAGGCACAGCAAGCTGGGGTAGATATACGTACCTATAACGTGATCTATCAAGCTGTAGAAGAATTAACTTTAGCGCTCGAAGGAATGCTGGAACCAGACAAAGTTGAAAGTAGTATTGGGAAAGCGGAAGTATTGACGCAATTTAAAATTCCAAAAATTGGATTTATTGCAGGGTGTAAAGTTATTGAAGGTCTCATTATTAGAAACGGCAAAGCGCGGGTTTTACGTGATGGCGAAGTAATAGCGGAAGGTTTGATCAATTCATTGAAACGCCATAAAGATGATTCGAAGGAAGTGAAAGAAGGTCTTGAATGCGGTATAGGTGTTGATGGTATTAAAAAATTCCAAGAAGGTGATATTATAGAAGTTTACGAGATCCGTGAGGTAAAACGTAAATTAGAACTAAATTGAAATCAAACAAACCTTATAACCGTATGGATCGTGTTGGAAACCAGGTCCTGGAAATTTTATGCGGAATCCTTACAAAAAATATTAATCTCTCCCATTTAGGATTCGTTACATTTACTCATGTAGATGTTGCACCGGATCTTCGAACAGCCAAAGTGTATTATAGTGTATTAGGAAGGGAAAAATCAAATAATGAGATTAATATCGCCATTAACCAAAAAAGAAAAGCATTCAAAAAATATATGGGGCCTGAACTTCATTTAAAAAACACACCTGATCTTCATTTTTTTCATGATGAAAGCCTGCTTTATGGTAATAAGATTAATAAACTACTACACGATATTGATTTAAAAAATACAGACGAAAGTGATTCTGAACATACATAAGCCAATAGGCTGGACGTCATTTGATGTTGTGAAAAAAGTACGCTGGATTATGAAGGAGAAAAAAGTTGGGCATGGTGGAACACTCGATCCATTTGCTGAAGGAGTGTTAATTATAGGAACCGCCCAAGATACTAAAAAACTAACTTCCATTACAGCAGAGGATAAGTCCTATACTGCCGTAATAAAATTGGGTGAAATAACGAATACTCTGGATACGGAGGGCGAAATTATTGAAACACAATTAGTACCTGAGTTATCGCAGGTGTTAATTGAAAAAGTATTGAATTCATTTTTAGGAAGTTCATTTCAAACTCCACCTATGTATTCTGCTAAAAAGGTAAATGGGCAACGGCTTTATAAATTAGCTCGAAAAAATATCGAAGTAAGAAGAGAACCTGTAGAAATTCAGATTAAACATATAAGCCTAGATCATTTTACTGAATCTACTCTTACATTTTCCGTTATCTGTTCAAAAGGAACCTATATCCGAGTATTGGGAAAAGAAATTGCAGTAAAATTAGGAACCGTTGGATATTTGACATCTCTTATACGTACTCAGGTGGGAGGTTATTCTATTGATGAATCCCAAAGTATTCAAGAATTTGAGACATCATGGAAATTATCCACCAATTAGATAAAATCAAGATTTTACCCGCTTCAGTAGTAACTATCGGTTCTTATGACGGGATTCATCGTGGGCACCATGAGATTTTAAAATCTGTTGTACACCATGCAAGCGCACTAAAAATACCTTCGGTTTTGGTTACCTTTGAACCTCATCCACGCCATATTTTAGACCTTAGTGATGATAAATTATCTCTTATAATGGGTCTCGATCAAAAATTAGAGATTATTGAATCATTAGGAATCGAATTGGTTTATGTTATCAATTTTACAGAAGAATTTTCAAAAATATCCGCTACTGATTTTTTAAATGATACAGTGCTTCCAAATTTTAATCCGATATTCATGATAGTAGGATACGATCACCATTTTGGTTACAAAAGGGAGGGAAGTCCAAAATTCTTGAAATCATATTGTGAACAAAAAGGCATTGGTCTTGATATTATTCATAAAATATCCGACGAAGGTCACGTTATATCTAGCACTCATATTCGACAACTCATCAAGGATGGTTTTGTCCGCCGTGCCAACTTTGAATTAGGTTCAGTTTTTGGCTTTATGGCAACTGTTGTTCATGGGGCAGGTCGAGGAAAAGAGCTTGAATTTCCAACAGCAAACGTGATTCCCGTGGAGAAAAACCAATTAATGCCCAATCCCGGGGTCTATTTTACAAGAGGAAGGATTAATGGACTTCAACTGTATGGTA
>CAZYLQ010000103.1:0-6491 GCA_964648395.1 uncultured bacterium
AACGGGACATGTTATCAGCCGTGAACTGATGGAAAAAGATATTCAGCTTATGAAAGAGTTCAATATTAATACGGTGCGGACCAGCCATTATCCAACTGACCCATATTGGATTGATCTTTGTGATAAATATGGTCTATATGTGATAGATGAAGCCAATATTGAAAGTCATGGCATGGGTTATCACTCGGAGCGGACTTTGGGCAACAAGCCCGAATGGGAAACAGCCCATTTAACACGAATAAAGAGAATGGTAGAACGAGATAAAAATCATCCATCTATTATTTTATGGTCTATGGGAAATGAAGCTGGCGATGGAGTAAACTTTGTCGCTGCATCCAAATGGATTCATGAACGTGATCCGTCGCGGCCAGTACATTACGAACGGGCAGGGAATCGAGATCATGTGGATATTTATACACCCATGTACACAGGCGTAGAATGGTTGAAGAATTATGTAAAGGAACAGCACGATAAACCCCTCATCATGTGTGAATACATGCATGCCATGGGAAACAGTTTGGGTGGAATGGCTGATTATTGGGAGTTGATCCGAAAAGAGCCCCAGCTTCAGGGCGGTTGCATTTGGGATTGGGTAGATCAGGGCCTTACCAAAAAAAATGAAGATGGAAGCACTTATTTTGCGTATGGTGGGGATTTTGGACCACCTGAAACGCCAAGCGATGGCAATTTTCTGATCAATGGATTGGTTCAACCAGATCGAAAACCAAATCCTCATTTTTATGAGGTTAAAAAAGCCTACCAGAATTTCATCGTAAAACCGTATGGTTTAAATCAGTTCGCCGTTGAAATCACTAATGAGAACTTTTTTACGAATACCAATGGAATTGACATATTATGGATGGTAAGGTCAAATGGTGAAACACTTCAATCTGGGGCATTAAAAGATCTGGATATTGAGCCGCAAGAAAGTAAAAAAATACTTATCCCAGTTGAGAAATTTGAAATGCTTCCTTTCAATGAATATTTTCTCGATATCGAATTTAGATTAAAGAAAAAGAAAGGGCTTTTGCCAAAAGGATATTTGATTGCCTGGGAACAATTACCGCTCATCAATTTCAATACAATCAAATTAGAATTTGATCTAAATATTTCGCAGGAGAATTATCCAAAATTAAATGATGTGACTGAAACAGATAATCAAATTGTAATTACAGGGAAAGATTTTGAGATCATTTTTTCAAAACAAACCGCCACTATGGATTCATGGACTTTTCAGGGAAAAAATATTTTATTGAGAGGTCCAAAACCAAATTTTTGGAGAACACCAACGGATAATGATTTTGGGAATGACATGCCGAAACGAATGGCTGTGTGGAAGCATGCCACCGACGAAGCACAAGTAAATGAGATAAAGGTTGATAATTATGATACAAGTGTTGGGATAGAAGTTTTTTATAATTTTCCTTCAGTTGAATCAATGGGGTCAATTCTCTATGTCATTTACGGAGATGGACGAATTTTGGTTTACAATAAATTTGAAATAGAAAAAGGGACCTTACCTAATATCCCTAAGGTTGGGATATCAATGCAAATTCCTAAAGAGTTTGATGTCATGACCTGGCTTGGTCGAGGCCCCCACGAGAGTTATTTAGATAGAAAATCCAGCGCCAAAGTAGATATTTATTCTGGAAAAGTTTCGGACCAATTTCATCCTTATGTCCGTCCGCAAGAGAGTGGGAATAAAACAGATGTCCGTTGGGCAACATTTCGAAATGTTGCTGGTGATGGATTATTAGTTCGAGGATTACTGTCTTTGAATGCGAGTCATTATTTACAGGAAGATTATGACCATGGTTTTGGAGAAATAAAAAGCGGTGCTACTGGCAATATCAAAACCACAAAGCAGCAAAGACATTCTATCGATATGGTGGAAAGAGAATTAATCAATTTGGATATTGATTTAATTCAAATGGGGCTTGGAGGTGAAGATAGTTGGTGGGCGCAACCTTTGGAAAAATACCAGATTAAACCAAAAAATTATGATTATTCTTTTACATTAATGCCCATAAAAAGTGATGAAAATCCAGTCGAATTGAACAAGAATGCTTTTCTTAAATAAAGGATAAATTATTATAATATAACAAATATTGATTTTTCTTATAATGAGTATGGCAAGGCACACATTATCTAATTAAATAAATTTATGAAAATTTCTGTTGTTATTCCCACCTATAACCGAAAGCATACCTTATCCCGCGCACTCGATTCTGTATTAGCTCAATCCTACCAACCATTTGAAATTATTGTCATTGATGATGGTTCAACCGATGGCACTTTTGATTGGATAAAGTCAAAATATCCTTCCATCAAGTTGTTGGAATCTCTTAAACCTTCAAAATCTTTGAAAGGTTATTCCCCAAAAGGAGTCAGCGTTTCTCGGAATGTAGGGATAAAGCAATCCAAAGGTGATTGGATTGCTCTTCTGGATTCGGATGATGAATGGATTCCAGATAAACTGATAAAACAAGTTCAATTATTGAAAAAAAATGAAGAGTCGGTATTTTGCCACACGAATGAAATCTGGATTCGTAATGGTGTTCGAGTAAATCAGCACAAGAAACATCAAAAATATGGCGGTTATATTTTTAAAGAGTGTTTAGACATTTGTAGAATATCTCCATCATCTGTACTTATTCATAAATCCATATTTGAAGACATTGGTTTATTTGATGAAAGTTTAAAAGTATGTGAAGATTATGATCTTTGGTTACGCATTACATCAAACTATCCTGTTTTGTTCCTGGACGAATTTTTGATAAAAAAGTATGGTGGACATGAAGACCAATTGTCTAAAACACCGGAGGGCATCGAACAGTATCGAATTAAATCATTGGAAAAAATAATGAGTTCTAATTTGCTGCCAGAATCTCAATTCCAAGCTGCAAAAGATATGCTGATTACTAAACTACAGATCTTTGCCAATGGATTAGAAAAAAGGCAAAAAATTGATGAATTCAATGTTATTCAAAAAAAGATTCTATATTGGAATAATATGACTTTTTTAATTTAGATTCACATGGTTAAAAGCTTTCTCTTTATTTAATGAGTTTAATTTTTGTTCAAATCGTTTTATGAATGATAAATAATTACTTGGTAATAGATAAATAATGGTAAAAAATATTTTTGTAACGATGACTTTTTTTGTCACAGGACTTCTTGCCCGTGAATGGGTGGAAACCGGTGAATCTCATCCATCTGAACCCGTATGGGTCGTTAATACAATCTCTGATAATCAATTAGAGATTTCATTTGATCTTGGCGGTTATTTTGTGGAAGACCTTGCCAATGGTAAAAACAAAATTACATTTCCCGGTGGAGTTCCCAATCTTGAGGAAGGGACTCCTGATCTTCCAAAAATGGCTCAATCGATAATAATCCCTGATTTAGCTCACATGGAATTATCGATTGTTGCATCAGAATTTGTAGAATTTTTCATGGAAAACCTTATTTCTTCAAAAGGGAATTTGACTCGTAATATTGATCCCGCATCTGTACCCTATACATTTGGACAAGCCTACGAAACAGATGAATTTTATCCCCAAGATATCGTGTTTATGCGTAATCCTTATATTATGCGGACGGTTCGTGGTCAAGCTATTGTTTTTCAACCCATCCAATATAACCCAATCCAAAGGACACTACGTGTATATACCCATATTAAAGTAAATATTCAGCAAAATGGCATGAGTCAAATCAATCCCTTAACCCGCCGTCCAGATAAAGGTGGATCACGGGAATTTGAAAATATATACGCTGAACATTTTCTTAATTATTCAACAAACAGCAGATATGAATCATTGGGCGAGGAAGGCCCTATGCTGGTGGTCTGTTATGGTGAATTTATGGAGACCATGCAACCATTTATAGAATGGAAAAATTATAAAGGTATCCCTGCAGAAATGGTAGATGTGGCTGACATTGGGGATACTGATGAAATTGAAGCGTTTGTAGAAACAAAATACTATGATGATGGAATTTCTTTTGTTCTCCTTGTAGGTGATATTGATCAAATTCCGTCCCCTCGTTATTCTGATGGCGCAGGGTCAAATAGTCCCGCAGATCCATCTTATGGTTTTGTGGCAGGAAGTGATTATTATCCTGAAATCATAATTGGGCGTTTTTCTGCTGAAAATACGTCCCAGGTGGAAACAATGATAAATCGCACTATAGAATATGAAATGAACCCCGACCCCACTGCTGACTGGTATAAAAAAGGTTCAGGGTTTGCTTCAAATGAAGGTCCAGGCGATGATGGGGAATTAGATTATGAACACTTGGACAATATCCGCGATGACCTTTTAGGTTTCACCTATATTGAGGTGGATCAAATATATGACCCGACGGGAACTGTCGAGGATGGTGAAGTGGCTTTAAACGAGGGTCGTTCCATTGTCAATTATACCGGTCATGGTTCCAACGGGTCGTGGGGGAATGGTTGTCCCATGAACCAGACAGACGTAAATGGTTTGGTAAATATGGGAATGTACCCGTTTATTTGGTCAGTAGCCTGTGTGAATGGAGAGTTCCATATTGGGACTTGTTTTGCTGAAACATGGCTTCGTGCCACAGGGGATAATGGTGATCCTACTGGAGCGATTGCTGTCCTAATGTCCACCGTGAATCAAAGTTGGAGTCCGCCCATGGATGGCCAGGATGAAATGAATGATATCCTGGTGGAATCATATGAAAACAATATTAAGCGTACCTACGGCGGATTATCCATGAATGGAGTGATGCACATGGCTGATAGTTATGGGACAGCCGGTGAAGAGGAAATTTTATACTGGACAATTTTTGGTGATCCTTCTGTTGTGGTTCGGACAGATACGCCAACAGATATGACCGTTTCCCATAATGATGTAATGATTATCGGCGCAGAAGAATTCAGTATTGAAACCGGAATGGCGGCAGCACTCGTTGCAGTTTCCCGGGATGGTGAATTATTGGCATCAACCTATACAGATGCCACCGGTGGCACCACCCTTGAATTTGAACCACCCTTGGAAATTCCGGGGCCAGTGGATTTGGTTGTAACTGCTTTCAATAAAATGCCCTACGAAACAACAGTGAATGTGATCGCCCCTGATGGTGCCTATATGCTTATGGGTGATATAGCAGTAACTGGCGGTACAGATCAAATTCTAGACTATGGGGAGATAGGAACTCTATATACAACATTCGAAAATGTTGGACAGGATCCTTCAGGAGATTTGACTTTTACCCTGATTCACGAAGCTGGGATGGTTACATTGAGCTCAAATGTAATTCAAAATGGTTCCGTAGCAGCCGGGACAGAAGTGACGATTGGTCCATTTGAATTCCAAGTTAGTTGGAATGTAGATGATGGTGGACTAATTCCATTCGTTATACAGGCAACTGATAATATAGAAACGTGGGAATACGAAGTAAATATTCCTGTTGAAGCGCCAGATTATAATTTGATATCTGTCGATTTCCTTGATTTAGGCAATGGAACTCTAGACCCGGGTGAAAACACCACCATGCAACTGGTCCTGACCAATGTAGGCCATTCGCCAGTAAGTTCCCCAACTTTTGAAGCAACTACCAGTGATCCAAACATAATTCTGGGTGCCGTGGAAAGTGATAATGCATACTGGTGGGAAATTGATAGTCAGGTTACTATTACTATTGAAGTTGCTGCAGTAGATGATGCGCCTGTTGGTCACACAGCCTTGTTAGGAATAATTATTGGAGCAGGTGGAACAAATTATGAAAATGTATTTCCTGTCCCCATAACACTTGGTCTCCTCATAGAAGATTTTGAATCAGGATCATTTACGTCGTTTGATTGGATTCAAGGAGGCGATGCTGAATGGACCATTGACAGTGATTCTTATTCCGGAAATTATTCAGCAAAATCCGGTACCATAAGTCATAACCAGACATCAGAATTATCCATTGAATTGAATATCCTTTACGAAGGTGAGACATCATTTTGGGCAAAAACATCTTCTGAGCAAGGTGGCACGGGCAATATATATGACTACCTTGAATTTTATATCGATGATGAAGCAGCTGAGTTAAATATTGGTGGTGAATTAGACTGGACAGAATATATAGTAGATATTCCAGTAGGAGAGCATTCATTAAGGTGGGTTTATCAAAAGGATGGCGCGCAGAGTTCGGGGCAGGATTGTGCGTGGCTAGATAGAATTGTATTCCCAACTGGTTCTATTCCGCCTCTTAATATTGATTTTGGGGATGCCAATTTAGATGGGTCTATAAGTATTTTTGATGTTATCCTGACTGTTAATTATGTGATCGGTCAAATTGATTTTTCTATTGAACAATCTCAAAATGCTGATATGAATCTTGATGGAATTGTAAATATTTATGATGTTTTCATCATTGTAGATATGGTGATGGCGAATTAAAACACATTAGTAATCCATTAAAAAATAGCTCCAAATTCAGGGGCTATTTTTTTGGAATATTATGACTGATTCACT
>CAZYLQ010000104.1:0-6443 GCA_964648395.1 uncultured bacterium
ACACATTTATTCCAAAGAGTTGATATTGTTCGAATTGACCATTTTAATGGATTTGCAAAATTTTGGGAAGTCCCTGCAAAAGATGATAATGGTTATCGAGGTTATTGGGTAAAGGGGCCGGGAGAAGCACTATTTGATTCTATCAAGAACAAACTTGGGAGAAAACCAATCCTAGCAGAAGATTTAGGCGAAGCGTCCAAAGATGCTGCTGTATTAATGGAAAAATTCGGTATACCTGGGATGAAGGTTCTTCAAATGTCATTTGGGAATGGGCATCCGTTTGATTCAATGAGTGAAGATACAGTTGTTTATACAGGCACACACGATAATGATACATCCATTGGTTGGTACAATGCTGAATTTGAAAATGGATCAACCCAATCTGAACAGGATTTTTTAAATGAACGACAGCATGCAAAAAACGTTTTAAACTTAGATGGACATGATGTGAATTGGAAAATGGTAGAATTCACACTCAATGCAAATGCAAATACATCCATAATTCCTATGCAAGATGTGTTGGGATTAGATTCATCAGCACGAATGAATACACCTGGAACAGTTGGTGGGAATTGGGAATGGCGTATGTCTCCTGGCATGCTAACTCAAGAAATAAAGCAACATTTACGACAATTAACAGAGAAATCTAATAGAACATGAATAAGAAATATGACATAGCTTATTTTTCAGCTGAAATTGGGATATCATCTAGTTTACCAACTTATAGTGGCGGGTTAGGTGTTTTAGCAGGAGATCATATTAAAGCATCCGGTGATATTGGGTTAAATATGTGTGCAATAACACTGCTCTACAGAGAAGGGTATTTTAAACAACGCATAGATGAAGACGGTATCCAGACTGAGACCTACCCTCGGTTTGATCCGCACCCATTGTTAAAAAAATTGGATGTAAAATTCACACTCCGCCTTAGGGAAAGGAATGTATGGGTTCAAGCTTATCAATTTGATTATGTGGGGCATGGCGGTCACACAATTCCACTTTATTTTTTGGATACAGATGTAGAAGAAAATTTTGATGATGATAGAAATATCACTTTACGTTTGTATTCTGGAGATAAAGATCACAGAATTCTTCAGGAAGCAATTCTTGGCTTTGGTGGAACTAAACTTCTGGAAGGATTAGGACAAAATGAGATTAAAACGTACCATATGAATGAAGGGCATTGTTCATTTTTAGCTTTGGATCTTTTGGAAAAATTTGATGGAAATGTTGAAAAAGTAAAATCTCTATGTCATTTTACAACACACACACCAGTTCCTGCTGGGCATGATCACTTTGCGGAATCACGGGCTAAAAAATTATTACGTGGATTGTTGCCTGAAAATTTGGAATTGCCATCACTTGTTCAAAATGGCCGTCTTCATATGACTGAACTTGGATTATACTTTAGTCGATCGGCGAATGGAGTCTCGCAGTTACATGGTCAAGTAGCTCAGGATCAATTTCCTTGGACGAATATTGGATACATTACAAATGGTGTTCATCATTCGTATTGGATGGGGAGCCCATTCAAAAGATTGTATGATCAATATTTACCAAATTGGAGAACAAACCCTGAAGCTTTATTGGAGATAGATAAAATTCCCGATGATATTTTATTAGAAGCTCACCAAATTAGAAAAAATTATTTATTGGGATATGCGAATTCACAAGTTTCAAAAGCATTGGATGGAAATACATTAACCATAGGATTTGCTCGTAGATCCGCCACATATAAACGTGCCCAATTAATATTCCATGACCTGGAACGGTTACAATCTCTCGGAGAAGGAAAATTACAAATCGTTTTTTCCGGAAAAGCCCATCCCAATGATGCTGCAGGAAAAGAATTGATTCGACAAATTGTGGAGAATTCAAAATCCATGATTGGAAAAGTAAAAATCATTTTTCTTGAAAATTATAATATGTGGCTGGGGCGCATGATTACTTCCGGCGTGGACATTTGGTTAAATACACCTCTTCGGCCTAATGAAGCATCGGGTACCAGTGGGATGAAAGCAACCCTGAATGGTGTTCCAAACCTGTCCGTTTTGGATGGTTGGTGGGCAGAAGGTTGTAGAGATGGTGTGAATGGTTGGTCGGTGGGGGACCCAGAAAATCCAGATGACGAAAAAGATGCAAATCATCTATATTCTGTGCTAGAGAATCAAGTGATTCCTACGTATTATAATGAAAGAGTTAAATGGATCTCTATCATGAAAGAAGCTATTAAAACAGGGGTTGATTTTACAGCACATCGAATGACCGAAGAATACAATCAAAAATATTATCAGGGAAAATAACATATGGGAACAATTGATCTTATAATTATTGTCGTCTATTTATCAGCGATTGTTGTGGTTGGTCTTGTAATGCAAAAAAAAGCGTCTGCTGGTATTGATTCATATTTTCTAGGAAATCGAAAATTACCTTGGTGGGCATTGGGTGCATCTGGTATGGCCTCGAATACGGATATTGCTGGTACTATGATAAATACAGCATTTATTTATGCTCTTGGAACAAAAGGATTTTTTATTGAAATAAGAGGTGGGGTTACATTGATCATGGCTTTTCTCATGGTCTTTATGGGAAAATGGAACCGCAGGTCTCAAGTGATGACACAAGCGGAATGGATGCATTTTCGATTCGGAACTAAAAAAGAAGGCGATGTTGCACGTATAATTAGTGCCATTGCTTCGATTATTATGACAGTAGCTATGGTCACTTATTTTGTCATTGGTGCCGGAAAATTTGTAGGAGATTTTTTGGGTATTGATCCACTCTATGCTTCCATTCTAATGATTATTCTAGCAATGACATACACTATCGCTAGTGGGCTATATGGAGTAGTTTGGACTGATGTTTTTCAAGGAATATTTATTTTTGGTGTTATTATTTATATATCAGTATTGGCAATGACAACGGTGGATTTACCTGATGAATTTCTAGTATCTGTCCCAATGATGGATGGTTCATTTACAGCTATTAAAACTACATTGGCAGAATGGTCCCGGATGACACCCCCCCAAGAAATGAATATGCCTGAAGGATCCACATTCTCAATTTATAACCTATTTGGAATAGCTATTATGTTCTATTTATTTAAAGTAACACTTGAAGGGGCAAGTGGTGCTGGTGGCTATATGCTACAACGCTATTTTGCTGCCAGAAGTGATCGAGAAGCAGGGTTGCTTTCTCTTTTCTGGACATGTCTTTTAGCCTTTCGCTGGCCCTTGATTGCATCCTTTGCCATGTTGGGAATTTACCATGGTATTGAGACTGGAACGGTAATTGCTGATCCCGAACTCGTATTGCCAACTGTAATTAAAAACTATATTCCTGTTGGTGTGAAGGGATTCTTAATTGCCGGCCTCATGGCAGCTGCCATGTCTACTTTTGACTCTACAGTAAATGCAGGTGCTGCCTACTGGGTAAAAGACTTATATCAAACTTATTTAAGACCAAATGCCAGTGAAAAAGATTTGATTCTTCAAAGTCGATTAGCGTCCTTGGTTATAGTTTTACTAGCACTATTGTTCAGTTTAACAATTTCCAATATCAATGAAATTTGGGGCTGGATTACGATGGGAATAGGTGCAGGCATGTTTATTCCACAAGTTATTCGATGGTACTGGTGGCGCTTTAATGGCTATGGGTTTGCAGTAGGAACAGCTGTGGGAATGATTGCTGCAGTTTTAACAAAAGCATTTGGCGGCACAATAGCGGAATATAATTCATTTTTAATTGCCAGTGGATCATCGCTGGTAGGTTGTATTGTTGGGACGTATTTAACACCTCCCACAGAGAATGCTGTACTTTCCCATTTTTATAAGGTTACGCGGCCATTTGGTTTTTGGGAGTCTGTCCGTACCGAAATACCAACAGATGTATTGCACCAAATAAATAAAGAAAATCGGCGTGATATTATTGCAATATTCTTTGCGGTCCCCTGGCAGGTCGTATTGTTCCTAACAGGTATGATGATCGTCATGAAACAATGGTCAAATGTGTTTAATCTTTTTGGATTACTCGTTGTTCTTTCTGCTGGGCTGTATTGGTTTTGGTTTAGACATCTTTCGAAAGAAGTTCGTTTATGAAAAAAGTCCTTTTTATTGGGCTATTAGTTGGACAATTATTACCACAATCTTTGGATGTAACATTTAGATATATCACTCATCCAGGGGAAGAGTTTATTCGTATTTTTGTTCCAGGCACGATGCCGCCTGGTGACAATGAAGACTGGGGACCAAATTCTAATGGAATGATAAGTCCCAATGCTCCTAGTTTAATGAATTATGATGAAGCTATTGATGCCTATAAACGAACTTATTCTTTAAATATTGGCTCTCAGCATTTATATAAAATCCATTATCATTATAATGAATCTGGAACTGATTGGCAATGGATAAGCGATCCGTTAAATCCTAATGTGACAACGGATGGATGGGATAATTCTATTTTAAATTGTACTGATCCCCTATTTTTTCAACCTGTTAGACATATAAATGATAATGGTATGGTTGATGGAATGAGTGTGGGCATTTTTGCAAATGATAGTATTAATGGTTTAGAATATATCGCAGGTTCAGATTCATCAGATGGAATGGAATATTTGTCAGCAGATAATATATTTTATGTTGGATTTAGTCCTCCCAAAAGTATTTTTGAAGCCTACAATATCACAGCAATAATTAACGAAATTGAATATGTCCTTTTAGATTTTCCTGCAATTTCGGTAGAAGTGGAGCCATTGCCTGAAAATGTAAAATTGGGTCCAAATTGGATTAATAATGAAATGATACTGGCAGTTTATGCACCTGCTCAACCTGTAATGCAAGTAATAGTCACTGCACCGGGTGAAACCGGGGAAGTATCAAATGCAATTGTTATGAAACGCGACTCCGCACAATCGGATATTTGGTGGACAGAATTAGATCTATCCTTTGGGCAGTATGAGTATGAATATTTATTAATAAATGGTAGCAGGTTACCCGATCCATTCACAAGAAGATTGAGTAATGGCAAAACACGGGTAGAAATTGGTGCTGGTGGCGTTTCCACAGCGGATGATTATAATTGGCAATCAAATGATTATATCCGCCCCAGTTTAGACACTCTGATAATTTATGAGTTACATGTGGATGATTTTGCTGCTCAAGGCAGTGGCCAAGGAACCTTTGATGATGTTATAATACGATTAGATCACTTGAGAGAATCTGGGATAAATGCCATTGAACTCATGCCAATTACTGAATTCCCCGGTGGGCGATCCTGGGGCTACAATCCGGAAATTATGTCATCGGTAGAAGGGACATACGGCACACCTGAAAATTTTAAACAATTGGTGGATGAGGCACATTCCCGTAATATGGCTGTTATTTTAGATTTGGTATGGAACCATGCAACATCATCTACTCCTCTCTGGCAAATTCAGCCGAATAATGATTTAAATCCATATTTTAAAAATTCTAACGATTTAAATCCCAACGAAACTGAAGGAACGTGGGGAATGTTGGATTTTGATCATTTCAATGAAAAAACAATTGAATATATCAATGAAGTCCATCGGATTTGGTTGGAAGAATATCGGATTGATGGGTTCCGATTTGATGCTACACGATTTGTGGGTTGGGATTTAAATCAACCGCAATATGGACTTCCTGCATGGACAAGTGCCATCCATGAATTGGATTCTAATGTTTACCAAATTGCTGAACACTTGCCATCAGATCCATGGTTAGTGAATAACACAAAGCTGACTTCCAGTTGGCATGATAGTTTTCATGATCGTTTGATTGACCATATTTTTAGTAGTATTGGTACAATGACTGCTATGCGGCAAATCATTGGATTATATGAATATTCTAATTGGGGAACACCTTATGCTGATTTGACTCAAGCTGTAAAATATATGGTGTCTCACGATGAACAATCCTTAATCCAGGAAATGGTTGAATTTGATGGAGTTTCATTAAGTCAGGCGAGAGAGATTGATAAATTTTATGCATCTTTACTTTTTACAGCCCAAGGCATCCCAATGATTTGGCAAGGCCAGGAATTTGGGTTTCAATCGGGATGGCTGGACAATAATGGCAATGGGAATTGGGATGAAGAAAAATTAGGCTATCGACCTATCGATTGGTCATTATTGGATTCAGAAGATGGGCAATCTCATCTGAACCATTATTCACGACTGGCCAGATTTCGAAAAACCAATCCCGCATTTTCCAAAGGTACTTTTTATGACCTTTGGCGATACGATGCAGAACGAGTTATTGTTTATGGGTATAAAGATGAATCTGAAGGCAACAGTGATGACCAGGTTGTTGTGATTGCCAATTTTTCATCCAGTAACCGGACGGTCAATGATGTGCCGTTTCTTTCCGCCGGGAATTGGTATAACGTAACCGACCCCGGGAATGATCTTTATACCGCCGACGGCA
>CAZYLQ010000105.1:0-6416 GCA_964648395.1 uncultured bacterium
ATGAGGATAGATTAATATTAAATGCGCCATCAAAGATTAAAATCAATAATGTAAATGTAGTGCATACTGGAGCAACATTAGCTAGCGCTTCAGGAGATGTGAAACCGAATCCATTGGGGCCAATAAGGAATCCGAAAATGATAAGAAATAAAACGTCTGGTATATTAGTTCGGCGGAATAGCGTTTCAGATATAAAGCCAAAAATGGCTATCAGGCTAATTGCTAGTAATATGGTATTAACGTTCAAAATACTAAACTAATATTAATTGATTTTGAATTTATTCCAATGTGAATACCATTCCATGACATCGAATAATTTATATTTGTGGAGGATAATTTTTTCCAACTGATATATTTTCACTTGATTCACAATTAAACGTAAAGATACCAATAAAGAGAAATATCAATAGTCGTGATATGAGTTTAACCATACTTAAATCTACTTACCATCGAAAAAAACAAAAAAACCCACTATTGGGCAATAATCTACCTATCGGGTTATGAGACTTACGCAGCTTTTCCTATGTCTTGTAATTTTTAAAACTATTTTTGCAATAACAGATTGAACAAACATCTTGAAATCAATCCTCACTCTCTTCAATTTTCAGGTATGGGAAATAGAATAACATTCCTTTTTACATTCATATTCCTAGTTTCTCTATCCTTTGCACAATTTGGTTCTGTGGAAGTGAATTTCGATGATCGATTGCTCCGGAGCGATGAAAAACAGGAAATTCTAAATCTGAGTAATGATATTGTCCGGTTTATTACAACCACAACCTGGGATGAATCCTATAGCGATTTAACTATCCCTCTTCACATCCAAATCGTGTTTGAAGGTATCACTGCTAAAGGGAATGAAAAAATATTCAACTGTCAGGCTCTTTTTTCCAATGGGCGCGATCTTCGATATTTTGATAAAAGTGTTCAGTTTATTTATAATTCAGGCACCAGTCTATATTATGATCCAGTTTTATTCGAACCCCTTTCCGGATTTATCGCTTTTTTTACAAACCTGATTTTAGCTGGGGAAATTGATACCTACGAATTCAATGGAGGCAACGCAACCTATGAAACCGCTCGGGATATTGCCATCCGCGGTTCAGGCTCTGAGTATAAAAAAGGGTGGAGTTCTCGAATAAACCTCGTAGATAACTTGCATCGGAATATCGGTTTAAGAAAAGCACGACTGGCGTGGTACATTGCCATGGATCTATTTAAGGATGGGGACATTGAAGGAACTCTAGATGAGATTAATAATATGCTGGATGGGATCGAACAATCGTTCCGGGATTTAGGGAGGGACAATCACACACAATTTTTTCTTAAAGCTCATTCTGAACGAATCACGAAAATACTGACAATGCTAGGTCGAAAAGAATTGTTAAAAGATATGAAAGAATTAGATCCGGATCGACGAGATTTGTATCAGGATGCTTTAGAGACCATTTCTAAATAAGTTTTTTTTCCACCTAGATAATGTGCCAGAACCACAGCGGTTTTAGTCATTCCCTCCATAATTTCACTATCTCTCAATTTTCTTATTTGGTTGAATCTTGATCGTTTTTTCAAGATTGTAATTGGATGAATTAAAATCCAACCCAAAGATCTCAAAATACCTGTAACATGGTTCCAATCCATTTTTACAAAAGCATAACCCAAGGCAACAAACTCCAACATCATCCGAATAAATCCAACATAAAATGCTACGGAGATTGAATAATTCCCAAAAAGCATGAGTAAGGAATTCCGGTGATTTAGATAATATTTCCGATGGGTATGCATGGGCAGCGACACAGCATTTTTATGGTAAATAACTGATTTAGGCTCTGACCAAACTTGGAAACCCATGGCTTGAAAACGCCAACAAAGATCTATCTCTTCCATGTGTGCAAAAAATATTTCGTCAAATTTTCCCGCAGCCAAGAAAGTCTTTTTCCTAACTAACATGGCTGTTCCCGATGCCCAGAAACATTTTTGGGCATCGTCATATTGTCCGCTATCTTTCTCCTGCTCAAGAAATACTCTTCCTCTGGCAAAAGGGAAACAGAACAGATCCAGATGTCCTCCAGAACCGCCGGCATAATCAAATATTTTACGACTATAATAATTCAGTATCTTAGGTTGAAGTGCAGCAATGGACTCATCACTTTTCATTCGATCCACTAAAGGTTCAAGCCAATTAGGATTTTGGATCGTATCATTATTCAAAAATAAAAGGAATTCTCCTTTTGCAATATCTGCCCCATAATTGCAACCACCGGCATAGCCATAATTTTTAACATTTTCCAAAAGTATAATATCGGGATGATTTTCTTTAATCCATGCCTGACTCCCATCACTTGAAGCATTATCAGAGACAATAATTTCAAAAGACGGAAGAGTGGATTTTTTCAGTGATTCAATGCATTCTGAAAGAATATCGATGCCATTCCAATGGGGAATTATGATTGAAACAATAGGCTGGGAATCGGTCATAAAGACCCAAAGAGATTATCCGCCGGAGCGAATTTCTTCCAGAATTTTTTGAGCGTTTTTGTCACTGGGGTTTCGATCCACCCAATCAGAGAGAACCAATTCTGCATCCATTAACTGATTATTTTTACGATAGATGTACACCAATGATGACACCACTTCAGGAAAGGCCTTCTGCCAACGATTCCAGGAAGCCTTTGTTATAGATTTTTTACCAAAACCGCGTACCTTGACCATCCCTTCCATTTGGACAAATTGTGATCTCATATCCTCTAGAATACTCAGTGCCGTTTCAGGATCTTCTAATTCTTTATAATAGCTATTTGCATATTCTACACGT
Organism: uncultured bacterium; assembly: GCA_964648395.1. Lineage (GTDB taxonomy): Bacteria > Fidelibacterota > Marinisomatia > Marinisomatales > UBA1611. The sequence continues at coordinate 2,816 of CAZYLQ010000105.1, forward strand.
TTGCTAGGATTGCCAGTTTTACTTTTAATCAGGTCTTTCAAAATCTTCTTCATCTGCTCTTTTTCACCTAAATCACCATACATCATGGCGACTTGATGATGGAGTTCTTCAGATTGGATCGGAATCGTTTCACTAGGAATATTTTGGTTCATTTTATTTAACGTGGTAATAATGCTATTACGAAGATCAGCCAGTTTTTCTTCATCCTTGTTTTTTCTTTTCCGAATCTCACGCTGGTAATCCATATAGTAAGTCACAGCTAGTTGCATGTAAGCACTTCTGTAATTCTGAAGCAGACGTTTCGTTTGTTTATTGAAAAAGACTTTATCATTCCCAAGATTCCGAAACATATAGCCAGGCTGATAATCTCGAGACCAATTCAAGTAATCCATATCTGCAGAATTATTAAAATCTGCATGGACAAATTCTGTGGACCACACTTTCGATCCCACATCCGTCATCAAATTATCATAAAGCCTTTCTGCATCTACGGGATCAGTTTTATGACTTTTTAATTTAAACGTGAGCCCTTGCATATCCAGATATTGGTCAAGGCCGATTCGATTTTGTTTTGATACTGTTACGGCAAAATAAATAGGAATACGCCAACCGGCATCACTAATGATTCGCATAATCATCATATCCTGTACCCGAAGCGCTTGACCGCCGTAAGTCGGTTTCATTTCCCATTCAATAAATCCATCTTCATTTTCAGGATCATTATAAACCGGGATTTTCACTTTCTGCTTTTCCCAACGTGTTAAACTTGAAGTAAGTTTGTCAATCTGGCGATCGGTTAAATTAATAATTCGGGTTTCTTTGTCAGGTCTTGCATCCCTCTGTTGTTTTATGTACCAGGGTGTATTCAACAAACTCAAATTAACTACAGCCACATCTGTCCGCACTTTTTCAACTTCCTGCAAATACCAAAGAGGAAATGTATCATTATCACCATTGGTAAAAATCACGCCATTGGGTTTGCATGATTGTAAAATGTTATAACTATAATCCCAGGCAACATAATTCCCTGAACGATCATGAGAATGGTAATTCGCATTTGCCATAACTGTTGGAATGAAGATAATTTGCAGTGCCAAGGCAAACACAACCAATCGCTTACTCAATTCTTTATTTTGAATATATTCAATAATCTTTTCACTGATGGCAGATGTACCAATTCCAACCCAAATAGCATAGGCAAAGAAGCTGCCTACGTAGGAATAATCCCGTTCCCGAGGCTGCGGATCATCCTGATTCAAATATAAAATGATCGCATAACCGGTCATTATAAAGAGAGACATAACAGTAAAGGCCATTCTTTCATCACGGTAGGCATGGTAAAACATTCCGAGAATTCCCAGGATAAATGCCAATGGAAGACCAAATTGTGTCCAATCGATTCCATCTTCCCTGGAATTTGCGCCCATGGCTGTTACATAAGGGTCCGAAGAAGAACCGCGCCCCGCAAATTGCCAGAGAAAATACCTGTTATACATTTTTCTTATCTGATAATCCCAGAAAAAATCCCACTGTTTTCCAATCTGATATTTTTTGTACTTGCTTTCTTGTGCACTGGAAAATTTTCTAGTTTCGGGATCAGGATATCCTACAGCTTCATGTATAGGTGGAATCCCTTTAAATCGACGAGGAAACATACCCACATCGCCATACTGCTCACGTTCGAGATATGAAATAAATGCTTCAACTGTTTCCGGATCATTCTCATCGATATTAGGATTTTGGTTCGAACGGATGAAGATGAGTGCATAAGTAGAATATCCGATCAATACCAAAACCATGGAAGTAAGAGCAATGGAAGCCAGTTTCTGTTGGTTTGCAATGGCCCATATCATACCGCCAAAAACAACTAAAATAACTCCCGTGGTTGCACTAATGCCGATGGATGCTGCAATCTTAGGAAGGCCTTTAATGATCACATTATGAATAATGAAAAAGATGACACCAGTGGTACCAACTGTTATTCCAAATGATTGCCATTCGAATTTGTATTTCCTGAAATAAATAATAAGAGCAACAAATGGAAGCGTTAATAGATTTAACAAGTGCAGGCCTGTAGCAAGACCAATCATGTAGGCAATAATTAAAATGTACCTCTCATGCCCCCTCTCATCCGCTTTCTCACTCCAATGCAAAATAAGCCAAACTACAATAGCGGTGAAAAATGTACTAAAAGCGTAGACTTCCGCTTCTACCGCATTAAACCAATGGCTATCTGTAAATGCAAAAACCAATGAGCCCACGATTGCCCCGCCAAATGCCACTAATGCATCATGAACTGATTCCAATTTTCCGCGCCAATGAAGCACAATCTGTACAATGATTAAATACAGAAACATTACTGCCAAAGCACTGGATATTGGAGATAAAATATTGACACGAAAAGCTATATCATCACTGATTGGAATCATGGAAGCAACCCTACCAAGTAATAGGAAAAACGGACTCCCCGGTGGGTGAGGTACACCAAGCGTATGAGATACAGCAATGAACTCCCCGCAATCCCAATACGAAACCGTAGGTGCCATGGTATCAAAATAAACAATAAAAGATATTAGGAATATGACCCCTGCCAGGATTTGGTTTAGACGAGTATAATTAGTATGGATCACAAGTTACTCTTTTTTAGATTTATTTTCTTCAGAATCATCTGTTTTCTCTTTGATTGGTTCTTCTATTTTTTTCTTTTCTTCAATGAAATTCATTTTGAGTTCACTAACTGTATTGATTAGCATTTGTTCCTCATATTCAGATAAGTTCCCTTTTGTCTTTGCCTGGATCATATTCAAAAGATCGATATAAAAAGATGCCTGATCCAAGTTTTGCTCAACCTTATCCGTCATAGGATTTTTCATTTTTCCCATGGCAATCCACGCACTTGACTGGAATGTGCCCACAAGATACATAAAAGATTGTTCATCTTTACTTGGGTTTTCTTGAGACATAGTCTTTTCTAAAAAGTTATTTTAATTCAATATAAAGCCGGAGAATTTAATTCCACCAACTGCGAGACCAAACGATGAAAAGTGAATTGAATTTAAACGTACAAAATTCATCCAACATCTCTGTTACATGAAAAAGAAAAACTACAATTTGTATAATCACATTATTTTACGATAAACTGATATCCTCTAAGCGATCAGAATAGTCCAGAATAAACATTTCACGAATCATTTTGTTTGATTCATTCTTTAGACTTGGATCTCTCTCTACTATGTCAAACGCTAACTTTCTTGCCATATGAATGATGGGCCCATCTGTGACCATATTGGCAATTTTAAATTTGAAAAATCCTGATTGTTTGATCCCAAAAAATTCTCCCGGCCCTCTGAGTTTCAAATCTTCATCTGCAATCACAAATCCGTCATGGGTTTCTTCCATAATCGATAGTCGGGTCCGAGATGTGTCTGTCACATTCCGTTTTACTAAGACACAATAACTCTTTTCTGCACCACGACCCACACGCCCCCGCAATTGATGAAGTTGGGTTAGTCCAAATCGATCTGCATGTTCAACAACCATCACTGTTGCATTGGGTATGTCTACGCCCACTTCAACTACAGTGGTAGATACAAGAATACTA
>CAZYLQ010000106.1:0-6403 GCA_964648395.1 uncultured bacterium
AATGCAATGGATGTGGGTGTTCCTAGTAATTTAGATCGAATTCAAAATTTGTTTCATGATGATGTAAATCAAGTAAAGGTGGATATTTCCAGTTGGAGCTTTCCTGATAAAGATACAAAAGAATCTATTCGAAATATGCAAAATGAGTTTGGCTATTTGATTGATCCACACACCGCAGTTGGTGTTTTGGGATTAACTAAATATAGAAATGAAACAAATTCTAAAACAAAGGGTGTTGTTTTATCTACGGCGCATCCGGGGAAATTTGCAGATGTGATTGAACCCATCATTGGAAACAAGACAACCTTACCAGAGTCATTACAAATTGCCATGAAAAAAGAAAAAAATTCCATTAAAATGCCCAAGAAATTTTCTGACCTAAAAGAATATTTACTGGCAGTCTGATTAGCTACACCAAAGGAACTCTTATGAAATTCGATACAAAAGTCGTCCAGGCAGGCATAACACCTGACCCCACCACCGGCGCTATTTTACCGCCTCTATACCAAACAGCCACCTACGTTCTTGAAGAAGTGGGCAAGGATAAAGGATTTGATTATACCCGATCATCCAACCCCACACGACAAGTGATGGAAGAAATATTAGCCATTCTCGATGGTGGAAAATTTGGTATAGCATTCGCCAGCGGCATGTCGGCTGTAGATAGTTGTATGAGACTCTTGAAAGCCGGTGATCACGTAATTTGCTCTGATGATGTTTATGGTGGCGTATCCCGGCATTTCAACCAAATTCTGGTGAATTATGATCTTCATTTCACCTATGTGGATTCTTCCAATTCCGCCAATATTGAAAATGCAATTCAATCGAATACAAAATTAATTTGGATAGAAACGCCTACGAATCCACTCTTAAAGATCACTGATTTAGAAGCGGTGGGAAATATTGCAAAAAAACATAACATTCTTTTTGGGGTGGATTCCACTTTTGCCACACCGGTTTTTTTACGACCATTGGAATTTGGCGCAGACCTGGTTATGCACAGCACAACAAAATATTTAAGTGGACATAACCAGCTTATTGGCGGTGTGGTTATCACCAATCAGGAAGATTTATTTGACCAATTGAAATTCGTCCAAAAATCCATTGGTGCTGTGCCGGGCCCCTTCGATTGCTGGCTCACAATCCTGGGAATCAAAACGCTTGATCTACGGATGAAAAAGCATGATTCCAATGCGCAGACTGTTGCGGAGTATTTAGAAGCTCACCCGAAAGTTTTATCAGTCACTTATCCGGGACTCCCATCCCATCCAGCCCATGAAACGGCGAAAAAACAAATGTCCGGATTCAGTGGTATGATTTCTTTTGAATTGACCGGCGGCATTCCCGCAGGAAAAATTGTGATGAATTCTGTAAAACTTGCAAAACTGGCGGAAAGCCTTGGAGCAGTGGAAACCATGATCACCCATCCTGCTACCATGACTCATGCAGATGTTCCAAAAGATGAACGAGAAGCCCGAGGGCTCACAGATGGCTTGGTCAGGTTATCTGTAGGAATTGAAAATCCAGATGATATTATAGCAGATTTGGAGCAGGCTTTAAATCGAGTTTAATTAATTCAAATTTGTAAATTTTATTATGCGTTCAAAAGAAAAAATAAAAGTGCTCCGAAATAAAATTGACTTACTTGATGAGCAAATGCTGGATCTGCTGGTACAGCGTTTTTCTGTTTCTAGGGAGATAGGCGAAATTAAAGCATCCGGCGGCATCAATATTGGGGACCCAAACCGCGAACAGGAAATCATTGATCGTCTTGCTGAAAAACTGGAAGGCAAAATGGAGAGAAATGATATTGCCGCCATTTTTGGACCTATATACCACATTTCAAAAAAATTGCAAAAGAAAAAAAATTAAGTTGGTTCCCATTCATTCCTATCCTTAATTTTTCCGGTCATGAATAACATGAATACAAAATATTTTTATAGCTGGTATTGGTTTTTTAACCGAGAAGGGGTTTCATAGTCCCAGGGATACCTGTACATGCTGACTATGCTTAAACCCCGATAATTTCGGGGTTTTTTTTTGCTCAAAATGGATAAAACACAACTCACATTCAACGAATTTCAGGACCTTGCTCGAGGGTGTACAACCGTCCCCGTATATAAACGAATCCTGGCAGATCTACTTACACCGGTAGCTGCATGGGTGCATTTATCTCAAAAAGCGGAATATGCTTTTTTATTAGAGTCGGTAGAAAAAGGGAATCAATATTCACGGTATTCTTATGTGGGAATCAATCCACAGAAAATTCTTATGCATAATAATGGCAAAACTACCATCACTGAAAAAGGAAGAACCATTGATGTTGACACACCCTTTCTTGCTTTAATCCGTGAAATTCAATCCCAATATAATATGACGAAACTACCAGGGATTCCTTCTTTTACTGGGGGCTTGGTTGGCTACCTTAGTTACGAAACCATCACTTGGGTGGAAGATATTCCAATCCATGATGAATCTGATTTAGATGTCCCTGATTCTGTTTTTATGCTTTTTGAAGATATGATTGCTTTTGACCATTTGAAGGGTTCCGCAATGGTTATCTCCAATGTAAATGTTGATATTGATCGTGATTTAAAAGAACAATTCGATGCGGCGCATTTACGCGTGGATGTGATTGGTGAATTGCTCCATTCTGATTTGAACTACCAAACACCGGTTCGGGTGGAGCAAAGTAAAGTGTCTTCAAATTTTAATCAAGCTAAATTTGAATCGGCTGTACTGAAAGCAAAAGAACACATTGTGGCTGGTGATATTTTTCAGGTTGTTTTGAGCCAGCGCTTCAAACGCAAAACATCGGTAGAGCCAACCTCTCTTTACCGCGCACTTCGGACAATCAATCCATCGCCCTACATGTTTCATTTAAAGATTAATGATTTTGATATTATTGGTGCTTCTCCGGAATTATTAGTAAAAGTTGAAGACGATATTGTAGAAATCCGACCCATTGCAGGGACCCGTCACCGTGGTGTAACAGAAGCCGAAGATCAAGTATTGGCCGATGATTTGATGAATGATGAAAAAGAATGTGCCGAACATTTAATGTTGTTGGATTTGGGGCGAAATGACGTAGGACGTGTATCCGAATATGGTTCCGTAACTATTCCAGAAAATATGAAGATCGAGACTTATTCCCATGTAATGCATATTGTTTCTGATGTAAAAGGGAAGTTGGCTAAAGATAAGGACCCTTTCGATGCGCTCATGAGTGGCTTTCCCGCAGGCACTGTTACCGGTGCACCTAAAATTCGGGCCATGGAAATCATTCATGAATTAGAGCAGGAGCGCAGGGATATTTATTCCGGTGCCGTTGGCTTTTTTGACTTTACGGGGAATGTGAATACTTGCATTGCCATCCGTACCATGCTCTTGAAGGATGGCTCTGCGTATTTTCAGTCTGGCGCTGGTATTGTGCACGATTCAGACCCGACTAAAGAATTTGAAGAAACTGTAAATAAGGCAAAAGCCATCATGGCAGCGATTGATTTTGCAGAAAATGGGCTGGTTTCATGATTTTAGTTATAGATAACTACGATTCATTCACCTATAATCTGGTACAATACATTGGCCCTATCAACTCAAATGTAAAAGTAGTACGGAATGATCAGTTTAAATTGGATGATATCAAACGGTGGGGGCCATCCCATATAGTTATTTCTCCTGGTCCCGGTCGCCCAGAAAATGCAGGAAATTCAATTGAAGTTATTCAAAAATATGGTGAAAGTATTCCTACCTTTGGTGTATGCTTGGGACATCAAGCTATTACAGTAGCTTATGGTGGAAATGTTGTCCATTCATCAGAAATTGTCCATGGAAAAACAGCAACCATTCAAAATATTGGGTCAACTTTATTTAATGCAGTAGGTAATTCTTTCATGGCAACCCGGTACCACTCTTTGGTTGCGGAACGAGACAGTTTACCTAAAGATTTAAAAATTACTGCCGAATTAGAAAATGGACTTATCATGGGGATCGAACATGAAATTCATCCGGTTTTCGGAGTTCAGTTCCACCCTGAATCGATTGCCACAGAGCATGGGATGCAAATAATAAAGAATTTTTTAGAGATAAAACCATGAAACAAATATTAGAACAAATACTTGATAAACAAAATCTCACTCGAGATGAAGCATTTAATGTAATGTTCTCTATAATGTCGGGTGAATTTGATGACCCGCAAATTGCCGGTTTTCTTATGGTGCTCCGAGCAAAAGGTGAAACTGTGGATGAAATCACCGGATTCGCCCAAGCAATGCGAGATATAATGGTTACTGTACCCCTAGATTTCCCCGCTATCGATATGTGTGGTACGGGTGGTGATGCATTGGGTACTTTTAATATTTCTACTACTGCTACTTTTGTTGTTGCCGGTGCCGGAGTTCATGTAGCCAAACACGGAAATCGATCCATGACATCTAAATCTGGTTCGGCAGATGTGCTCCAGGCATTGGGTATTCCCATCGATAAATCAGTAGAAGAATCAACGCAGGATATTGAAGAAATCGGCTTAGGATTTATGTTTGCACCGGCCTACCACCCTGCAATGAAACACGCAATTGGCGCCCGGAAAGCATTGGCCACTCGAACGGTTTTTAATATTTTAGGCCCACTCTGTAATCCCGCAGAAGTAAAGGCGCAGGCTATGGGTATTTTTCATCCGGATTTAACTGAAGTTCAAGCCCATGTATTAAAAGCACTCGGATCAACAGATGTAATGGTTTTTCATGGCCGTGACGGATTGGATGAAATTTCCACAACTGCCACAACCAAAATCAGTCAAATGCAAAATGGCAAGAATATAAATACTTATGAATTTGATTCAATCGAGTTAGGTTTAAATCGCGTTTCATTGGATGAACTTCAAGGTGGCGAACCTATTGAGAATGCTGAAATAATAAAATCTATTTTGAATGGCGAAAAAGGACCGAAACGAGATATTGTATTGCTTAATGCCGCCGCTGGGATCGTTGTAGGCGGACAAGCTGAAACCTTAAAGGATGGATTGGAATCTGCAAAAAAATCTGTGGATTCAGGCGTAGCGCTTAACATATTAAACCAATTGGCTGGATGAATATTTTAGAAAAAATATTAAACGTAAAACGTCAGGAAATTCAACAAATCAAAGATTTTGAATTTGGAGAAATGGCTGGCCAAAATCGCAGCCTTAAAGATGCCCTTTCCAAACCCGGGATTTCTGTCATTGCGGAGATAAAAATGAAATCACCAAGTGAAGGTGAAATATTTCCTTCTGCTGATCCTGCTCAAATTGCTAAAGGTTATGAATCGGCAGGTGCAGCGGCCATTTCTGTACTGACAGATCAATCCTTTTTTGGAGGCAGTTTGGATATTCTCAAAGCTGTGCGGGATGCGGTTTCTATTCCGGTAATTCGTAAAGATTTTATTATTGATCAAAAGCAAATATCGGAAACAATTCATTATAATGGAGATGCCTTTTTACTTATTGCCGATGCGCTGGATCAAGATTCATTGTATCAATTAATGAATATTGGGAAAAAGACAGAATTGGAATTTCTCGTAGAATACCACGCTGAAAAACATGCTGAGTTTATTATTGCATTGAATCCAGAAATTGTAGGTATCAACTGTCGAAATCTCAAAACAATGGCAACTGACATTACGTATTTTGAAAAAATGATTTCATCTTTACCATCAAATTCTGTGAAAGTTGCAGAAAGTGGGATTCACACTTCTGATGATTTAGAATATGTTTCTGATTTAGGTTACGATGCAGCACTCATTGGCACATCGCTCATGAAAACAGGCAATCCGGAAAAAGCTTTGGAAACATTGCTTGGGGAACTCTCATGATTCCAACAAAGATTTGCGGTATCACAAACTTGTCAGATGCACAAGCATCGGCCGTTCATGGTGCTTCCGCCATCGGTTTCATTTTTTATGAAAAAAGTTCCCGAGCCATTTCTATTGAAAATGCAAAATTTATTTCGAGACATCTATCAAATGACATTTCAAAAGTTGGCGTCTTTGTTAACCATGACAAAGCATTTATTGAAGAAGCCATTCATTCTGTTTCCCTAAACATTATTCAACTACATGGGGATGAAACATCAGGATTTTGCAATCAATTTGATGTGCCTGTTTTAAAGGCTTTGCGGATCAAGGATAAAGCAAGTTTTTCTGTCATGAGTGATTTTAATGTAGATGGATTTCTACTGGATACCTTTTCAAAAGACTCTTATGGCGGCACGGGTAAAACATTTGACTGGTCCTTATTAAATGAAAAAATAGATACCCCCATTATTCTTTCCGGTGGGCTCAACCCAAATAATATTTTAGATGCGATTGATTCTATAAATCCAGCAGCGATTGATGTAAATAGTGGTGTTGAATTATCACCTGGAAAGAA
>CAZYLQ010000107.1:0-6343 GCA_964648395.1 uncultured bacterium
ATGGAAGTCCCTGACTTTCAGGATATTTATGTCCCCAACGGGAGAACACAAAAAATAAGAATCAACCTCGCTATTTCAGATCCGGAATCTTCTGAATAAAATGAAACCCACTTCCCCAATATTTGCAATGCGGGGATTTATTTTATGGCTCTTGATATTAGGATCTCTAATGAGCCAGGAAATGCCCACCATAGATATTGCAAACTCAGAAGCTGGGGAGACCAGCCTTAAATTGAACTTCTTTCTTTCTAAGCCCATTCAGCGTACTGATATCGCTGGGTGGATCGAGCAGGAAAATTGGTTCATCCTGAATTTTTACCATATCATTCAACCAGATTCGGGTTTCACAAGAAATTTAACTTCTTATCCAATTCAAGATATTCAACAGGATTGGTCAAATAATTCACTTCAACTCTCTTTTCATAGCGCCCGGAAGATTGGATCTTCCGATGTGGTTCTACATGATAATGGTCAAAAGGTGCTGGTTGTATTAACCTATGCAGATTTTGTACGCTCCAAGGATGTGAACCCATCTTTTGTTTTTCCAAACCTGAAAGATTCCCAGAAGATATCCCACCCAACTTCATGGAAAGATGCTCGGGAACGAACAACATTGGAAATTGTTTGCGATACAGATGACCTTCCTATTTATGTAGATAATCAGTTGGTTGGGCATTCGCCTTTAGAACACCCGGTTGATGTATTGCCCGGTTGGCATAAAGTGGGCTATTTCTCGGGAGAATATTCCAGAGATCCCAATGCAAGAACTTCAAAAGAAAAAATGATGAATGATATTCTTGTAATGGGTCGTTTGGATGTATTTGTGGATGAGGGAAAACATGAAACAATTGTGCTGAATTATCAAACACTGGATGATGATGTGATTGATTACAATATGCGTTTCCAATTAGGATCTTTGGCGGGGTTTTCTATTTTCGCCCTAATGATCCTGCTCATTAGCTGGGGGCTGGCCTAATCTATCGATCAAACCTAAATTGGTTTTTTGTTTATTTTTTATTTCTATCATTTTTGGTGGCGACTGAAAAACCAAAAATAAAACAATGGAACATTAAAGTCGGGGCGCTTGATCATTACAAATATTGGAATCCGTACCGTCGTGTTTTAGATCTGAAGGGTGATCCTCAGACTTTTTATGGGCAAGACTACTACCAGGTCAAATATAATAAAGACGGTTGGATTAAGACAGTCACACGATTTGGAGCAGACAGGGAAGAGCAGGAAACCTATCATTTCCTCTGGTCAAAGTCTGGTGCACGTTCAGAATATAAAATAGAATTTCATACAGCTGGGAGCGCACAGCGCCTGGATCAATATCTTTATGCGGACCAATTAAGTTATATTCGTCCCGGCTGGATTGCTGATGTCAAAAGCAGGAAAGATGGGCGTCCTTTTGAAGTGTCCTTTACAGATAAACTAGGCTTTACCTATTTTTATTATCATTTTAACTATAGCATGCATAAAGATGATTCCATGATAGCAGAGGTGGTAGAATCGTCTTATTTTGATTCTAATGGTGAATTTGTTGGTCGCCATCTAATCTTCTGGGAAAGAGGCGCTTATCTTAGAATGATACAATATTTTAATACTGAAAATAGTATAACCCAAACAATTGAATTTATCCATAGTCTAAAGGATGAAGAAACAACACGGATCATTACGAATGGAGAAGGTAAGGAATTAGAAAGGAGAATTATTCCTTTTATGCAGCCGGATAAATATGCCTATAAACTGGAATGGACTGGTCGAAAGATTGTTGATCATGGTTTATTGAATGTAGAAACAGTAGCAATCGCTATGGAGTTCTATAAAAAAACTGAAATTGCTCTTAAAGAAGCGAATGAAAAAGTAAAAGAATCTAAAAAGAAATTGGAAAAGGCAAAAAAAAGAGCAAATGAAGCAGAAAAAACATTACTTAAGGCAAAACAAAATGCACAAGATCTAAAACAATTTAAATTTGAAATGGATGAAGCAAAAAAAGAAGCAACGATTGCAATTGAGTCAATGCTTGTTGCAGAAAAAGAAGCAAATGATGCAAGGCTCAAGGCTGCTGCTGCCGCTGTAGCTGCAGAAAAAGTAAAAAAAGCCACAGAAGTTGAGCAGTATGCAGAAAAAGAAGCTAAGTCATCTCATAAAGATGCTAAGAAGGCAGAAAGAGAAGCTAAAAAGAAAGAAAAAGAAGCTGCAAAACTGATGAAGAAAGCAATTCGGGATTCATCAGATCTTGGTGACAAATCATTTATAACCTTTGCTTATACAACTCCTTTATTAATTGAACAAGCCCTTCAAAACCATACAGCACAAACAGGGTATACTATTGGATTGGGTCGTCGAGATCTTTTTTTTATATGGCAAATGGATTTAAACCTTGGTTTGGAAATGAACTGGTATGATTTTGAATCCGATACGATAGAGGAAAATTTTCAAACATTAAGTTACTTTCTGGTGGCCCAGTTAGACCCAAAGTTTTCCTGGTATTGGCTTCCAAAGAATATGGAAATGGGTTTCAAAGTGGGAGCCGGTCTTATATCCCCGGGGTATGGTTTTACTGCAGGTTATTCTGCGGTCTTTAATTTATCACCCACGCCTTTAGCTATAGGATTAGTAACTCAGTTTAACTGGGTTGCAAATATCACGAGTGATATTCCAAGTTCCTACTGGTCATCTGTAGGCTTGGTCTTTGGCCTAAATTTTGAAGATAAATTGCCATCACTATTTGATATCAATTTCCCTGATATATTTTAACAATAAAAAAAGCCCCGACATCCGCCGGGGCTTTTTAAAATAGAATAATTAATAGAACTTAAATATTTATTCTTAGTCCAAGGAGCATTTGCCATCTTGAAGAAAAATCATTTACAGAATAAATATCTTCTGTTTTTGTATACTTGTCTTTGTCAAAAACAAATGTTGGTTTTGAACTCACATCATCTTCATCTGCGAATCCTGTAAATTCTAATAAATCTACAGTTCCATATCTCACATATTTTTGTTTTCCTGCGTCGCTACTAAGTAGGTTTGCAAAATTTAGAATATCGAATGTTAACTCAACCCAACCAAATACTTTTTGTGTGATTCGAAGATCCAGACGATTTTTCCAGGGCTGCCGACCTGCATTTCTGTCAATTATCTTGCCTTTATATTCTTTAAGTGCATCATCTTGATCAACAAAAGCAGTCCAGGCATCCCAGGCGTTGTTCCCTTCTGAGTCAACCATATTGACTTTTGAAGCATCATTGAATACAAAGATCAGATCATTTCGCGCATCCCCATCTCCATTATAATCAATATCCCCTTCTTCTCCTTTGTAAGAGAATGGTCTTCCAGATTGCCCTTCATAAAAGAAAGAAAATGTGGTTGATGAACTCTCAACAAAGTTGAATGTTGCACCTACGGACCCTACTATTCTATGAGGAACCTCATAATTTGAAGAAGTAAGATTTGGTTCATTAGTATGCATCCCCACTGGATTATATTTCCAATTTGATCTGGCTTGAGAAGATGTCAAACTATTGATATCTTTGGATTGTGAGTTAGTATATGATAAGCCAGCGTTCACATCATATGCTCCAAGACTCCAAGCGCCGTCTACCATACCTGATAAGTTGTATTGGTATCCTTGATCAGTATTTGTTACAAGTATAACGTGATACGTATTATCAGTAACACCGTATGTATTGTAATGGTCACGGCCATCCATTAGAGTTCCATCTTTTACTGCATTTATTTGTTGGTATTTATAGTCATTTAATGTTTTTGTATATAAAACTTCAAAAGTACCATTTAGACCAAATGGAAGTTTTCTCTCAATTGCTAGATTGGTACGCAGTACCTGAGGAAACTTTAGATCTTTATCAACCAGATTGATCTCAGATTTTTGATATGCATTCGGCACGATCAAACCACTATCGATTAGGCTGGTGATTTGTTGATCTCTATTCATCGAGAATGGGACAGCACTTGATGTGCGAATAGATTTTAAAAGCATACCGCTGTTACTGTAATTGTTTGACATCCAGACAAATTTTGGTGAACCTGAAAAAACACCTGCTCCACCTCTTAGAACTGTACTATTTTGATCTTTCATGGCATAATTAAAACCAACTCTGGGAGATACATGCAGATTGCCACTAGGCATCTGATCTGTTTTTAAACCCATTCCAGAAAAATATTTAGCAACTGTATCATTTGCAGCTGGATTTTCTGGAAAAGTTGGAATATCTAGCCTCAGACCACTTGTTAATCGAAGTTGATCATTTACTTTCCAGATATCTTGACCATAAAAACCTAGTAGTGAAGCTTTAACTTTTGCAAACGGCTGAGGATCACCATCTACTGCTGAATAGGTCAACTCATATCTCCATGTTGATCCACTTATAAGAGCATCTTCATTAGCATAGTAATATGTACCATTAAAATTTCTGAAGAAACCATTAGTAAAGCTGTAGTTCTCTAAACTAAAACCGGTAGCTAGAGTGTGTTTATTATTTAAATAGTAAGTAAAATTATCAGAGACCTGAAGAATATCCTGATCAAGTTTATTACCGATGGAGTACTGTTCTGCACCAGCACTTGCTGTCCAGAACCCAATGTTAAATGTTGGTACATTTGGACTTGATTCATCTCTGAAATCTCGTATAGTAGTATATCCAAAGGTGAATTCATTAGACATCTTATCATTCAAAGAGCTATATAGATGCAACATAGATGAGTTCTGTTTGTGATTAAAAACGTACCCAGCATTACCCAAATAAAAGTTTCCTGTGGATCTTGCATTTATATCATCTGTGGCATTGACCATATTATGACGAAAAGATAATCGATGTTTATCGTTAACATTATAATCAACTTTAGCAAGGAACTTTAGACTAGCGGTTTCTGTTGTTAATGGGGAGGAATAGCCTCCTGTGTTGACTCCATATTTATTAGTTAGAGCAGAGTCTACCCTTACAATGTCCATTCCGCCATCATAGCTCTGCGCCTGTCCTGATTCAATCGTAACAGTATTAGGTGTTGATTTTTTACTTGATTCAAGACTAACAAAATAATGCATTTTGTCTTTGATGATTGGTCCACCTGTTCGAACACCAAATACATTCTCAGAAAATTCAGGATATTCATTTTTGGTTCCATCTTCTTCTACATAATCGCCGATATAGCTTTCGTTTTTAGTATACATATATGCTAAAGCTTCAAATTCATTTGTTCCACTTCGAGTGACAGCGTTTAAAGCACCACCAGTAAAGCCATGTTGACGAACATCGAAGGGAGATACTGCTACTTGAAGTTCTTCGATTGCATCCAAACTAATTGGCTGAGTTCCTGCTTGATCGCCGGGTAGGCCATTATCAGCGAGACCAAATACATCATTAAGAACTGCTCCATCAATCTTTACTGTATTGTAATTTGGGTGTTTCCCAGCTATGTTTACCTCACCACCTCCGCCTTCAACAACATAAGGATTAAGTTTGGCTATGTCATACATTCCCCGTTCCACATTTGGCATATTAGAAATAACTTCTTCACTATGCTGAGTTCCTGCACCAGTTTTATTTATATCCTTACTGGCAACAACATCCAAAGCGGACATTTCAATCGCTTCCGTAGATAAAGAAAAATCAACTGTCCTGTTTACGCCAAGAGAAATGTAAATATCTGAAATCTTACTATCGCTGTATCCAATATAGGAAACCATAACTGTGTATGGTCCGCCAACTTTTAGATTAGGTATATTGAAACTACCGTCTGATCTAGATGTGGCCCCAGATGATGTCCCTGAAGGGACATGGGTTGCGATGACGTTTGCACCTTCAAGTGACAAATCATTGGTACCTGAAACGATGCCATTAATCGAACCAGTGGTTAGAACTTGCGCGAATAGAATTGATGTGAGGGAAAGGATAAAAGTATTAACTACGATTCGTGTATAACGATTCATTGTATTCTCCTTGGTTATTTATGTCAAGAACTGATTAGTTATTTCAGTTTTTGGATGAATGGAATTTCGTAATTAGAATGGAGTTTTACAAAAAAAATGTGTAATAATTTTATATTATTTGAAATATTAAAAAAGGCCTAAAGTTGAAGAATCTTTCGTAGACCTAATACAATCAATGGTATTATTTTTTGGAGAATTCACAAATGTTGAAACAGGGTTGAAAGTGAGTGGTTTTGAATAGGGGACAAGATTTGTGATCGCCTGGTTCGATGGTGTTATATCACAAAAGATCCATTCATCAATTGACATGGGATTCAATATGACCGGCATGCGGTTATGGATGTGTCTAATCTCTTTTTGTGGTGATGTTGTAATAACAGTATAGGA
>CAZYLQ010000108.1:0-6222 GCA_964648395.1 uncultured bacterium
ACTCTGTTTTTCGCGCGGAGGAAAACCTGGGAGAAATTCAGTTAAATGTTCCTGGTGAACATAATGTACTGAACTCCTTAGCTGCCGTTGTTTTAGGATTGGAAATGGGCCTTTCTTTCCAAATGATACAAAAAGGGATTACTAGTTACAAAGGAGTTCGACGTCGATTTGATATTAAAGGGATTCACAAAGATATAATGGTCGTCGATGATTATGCCCATCATCCCACTGAAGTGGAAGCAACCTTAAATGCAGCTAAAGCAGGATGGGATCGACGAATCGTAGCTGTATTCCAACCACATCTTTTTACCAGAACTCAGGCATTTTTTCGTGAATTTGCAACTGCATTGCAAATTGCAGATTTGGTAGTGATAACTGATATTTATCCTGCACGTGAAAAGGCGATTCCCGGCGTCACTTCAAAACTTATCTTTGATGCATGCTATCCTAAAATGAAAATGAATTGTCATTATGTTCCAGACTTGGATGATTTGGAAGAAAAGTTGGATGAAATTATTATACCAAATGATATGATTATTACCTTAGGCGCAGGTAGCATTTGGCGATATAGTGAATCCTATATGGATCATTTAGCCTATTCAGCAGATGGAGTAACAGGTTGAAGCATATGGGAGAATTAAGAAAAATTGTCCAGGGAACACTGCTTGAGAATGAACCCATGTCAAACCATACATCATATGGAATTGGTGGACCGGTTGGTGCTTATATCACACCCAAAGACCGATGCGATCTGGCTGAAATATTGAAATTTGCTAATAAATATTCAATCGAAACTCATTTTGTGGGTTCTGGTTCAAACCTGCTGGTTGCTGATTCAGGGATCGATGGTATAGTACTTACACCAGCAAAAGCGCTTACCCAATTAGAGTTCAATGATGGACATGTGATTGCAGAATCCGGTGTAATGCTTGGGCGATTGGTTAAAGAATGTATTAAGCGGAATCTGACAGGTGTTGAAAGTATGATAGGCGTGCCAGGAACATTGGGCGGTGCACTGGTCATGAATGCAGGTGCTTTTGGTGGGGAGATCTCCAATTATTTACATTCGGTGGAAATCATGAATATGTCAGGCGAAATCAAGACCTATTATCCTGGTGACATTGATTTCGCATATAGATTTTCCACTTTGAGAACCGATGAATTCGTTTTATTGGCTCGGTTTGATCTCAAGGAAGAAAAGTCAATAATCATCCAAGAAAAAAGGAATAAAGCCAGCAAAGGTCGCAAAACAAATCAACCTCTCAAATTTCGATCTGCCGGAAGTGTCTTTAAAAATCCAAAGGAAAATGCTGCTGGGTATTTAATTGATCAAGCTGGACTCAAAGGGACACGGGTTGGGAATGCAGAAATTTCAAAACATCACGCAAATTTTTTTGTGAACCATGGCCATGCAAGATCATCAGATATCACATCATTGATTCGATTGGCACGAAAAACCGTTTATGAAAAATTCGGCATCAAATTGGAATTAGAAGTTAAAACAATTGGTTTTGATCCAAAGGAATTGGGAATCTAATGGCTGTTAATAAAAGTCTACAGATCAACTGGATTAGAATGACTCTGTCGTTTTTGTCCATTTCTATGGTTCTTGCCCTGATCTGGTCAGCTTTCTGGTGGTCCGATTTCAGCAATTCACTTGTTATCACCCGAATAAATTTTGGAAAAACAAATGTACTTGATACGAGAGTATATGAAGAAACCTTAGGTGAAATCATCGGTATCAATCCAGGTCAAGTTCGTTTAAATGATATTAGTGACCTCATGGAAAGTCACCCTTACGTAAAAGCGGCTCGCGTGAGTCACCAATTTCCCGGAATAATCCAAATTGAGATTATGGAACGTGAGCCTATTGCAATTTTGAAATCTCAACCAATGGTTATGTTGGACGCAGACGGAGTGGTCCTTCCTGATTTAAATAATCTTGGTGATTTTAATTTACCAATCCTGAC
The DNA here is from genome assembly GCA_964648395.1 of uncultured bacterium. Classification (GTDB taxonomy): domain Bacteria; phylum Fidelibacterota; class Marinisomatia; order Marinisomatales; family UBA1611. The sequence goes on from CAZYLQ010000108.1 coordinate 1,971, forward strand.
AAATTTTAATCCTGAACCGAAATTATATCCTGTTGGGAAGCGCGCTCTTTCGGTTAAAGTAAAGGAATGTATCAATTGGCTTTCTCGAATCCAAGTTGACTATGAATCCCTGTACAATAATTTATCCGAAATGAAAATGACTTCTACCAATGACCTGGAACTCATTTTGTCTGACCATCCCACACATATTTATTTAGGACAAAATAGATTATGGTCAAGATTCGAAATCCTAAAACAATTTGAATTAGAATTGGGGCAAAAGAAAATTTCTGATTACACTTACTTAGACATGCGGTATGAAAACCAAATCATTACCAAAGGACGCCAATCATGAACCCCATAGGAAACGGGCATGATCGGCAGATCACGGTTGGTTTAGACATTGGTGCCAGTACAATCACATGTGCGATTGGTCAAATTATTCCACAAACAAAACGCGTTAAGTTATTAGGAATTTCCACCACAACCTCCGCAGGATTCCGCCGCGGTACAATTACCAACCGGGACGAATTAATAGTAAAAATTGAAAAAGCACTGACGAATGCTGAATTGATGGCGAATGTAAAGGTAACCAAAGCAATTCTTTCTATCACAGGTGATCATATTAGATGTTTGAATACTCAGGCAGCAATTGCATTGAATCGTTCAAGCGGCAGGGCAGACGGCCTGTCAGAAAGATCCATCAATGATGATGACATATATCAGGTGTTAGATCTTGCTCAAGCCGTTTCTCTCCCTGTCGATCGAGACATTTTACATACACTGCCACAAGAATATTTGGTTGATACATTGAAAGAAATCAAGAATCCTATTGGTATGACTGGTCGCAGACTGGAGGGGCGCGTTCATTTAGTAACTGCAGCAACAACTGCGATGAAGAATTTAGTGAGTTGTGTAGAAGAATTAGGTATTACGGTGGACGGGCTTGTATTTCAACCTTTGGCATCCGCATTGGCAACCCTCCATGAAGATGAGATGGAATTAGGTGTTACTTTGGTTGAGATTGGATCATCTACAACCAACATTGCGGTATATCACGGTAGTGCAGTTCGCCATTCTGCAATTATACCCATCGGTTCTTCAAGTATTACAAATGATATTGCAGTTATGCTACAAATCAGTATCGATGAAGCTGAAAATATTAAAATGAAATATGCATCAGCCCGGGCATCCATGTCCTCACCAAAATTAGAGATTGAACTTCCATCGGAGTCAGGTCAATTACAACGATCTGTACCTGAACAAGAAATTTCGAGATATGTTGAGGCTCGGATGAATGAAATATTTCAAATGGTCATTCGCGAAATTTCACGTGCGGATATTAAAGATCCGCTTACGTATGGAATCGTTATGACCGGTGGTGGTGCTCAGTTAAGGAATATTGTACCACTAGCAGAAAATTCCCTTGGCGTAAAAGTTCGTCAGGGAAAACCCATAAAAATTGATGGAGTCCAAGACATAGCAGATGGACCCAGCCATACCACAGTCATGGGACTTTTACTTTGGCCATTGTATGCAACAGACCATGTTAGGTTGCATCAATCCAAAAGTGGAGGGTTTTCAGGGCTGTTTGAAAAAATTCGACATACCATCGAAGATCTATTTTAACCAAACCAGGAAACAAGGAGAATAATCATGCTATTTGAGTTTAATAGTCTATCTGAACAAAAAGCAAAACTAAAAGTTGTCGGTGTTGGAGGAGCGGGCGGAAATGCGGTAACTCGAATGATCACATCTGGAATGCAAGGGGTGGATTTTATAGCCATCAATACGGATGCACAGGACCTGGACAACAATCCTTCTGAACAAAAGATCCAGGTAGGAAAAAATCTGACCAAAGGTCTGGGTGCCGGCGCAAATTCCAGCGTTGGTCGAGAAGCAATCGAGGCGGATCGAGAAGCCATTAAAGCACTATTGGAAGGTGCAGATATGGTTTTCATCACAGGGGGAATGGGAGGTGGAACCGGAACCGGTGCTGCACCCGTCATTTCTCAAATTTCGAGAGAATTAGGTATTCTAACTGTTGGAATTGTTACACTCCCCTTCAGTTTTGAAGGTCCAAAAAGAATGAACCGAGCATTGGAAGGCATGGCAGAAATGAAGAAAGCCTGTGATACCTTAATCGCCATTCCGAATCAAAAACTTATGTCTATTGTGGATAAATCCACAACCTTGGCAGAAGCATTTCAAATGGCGGATACAATCCTACACCAAGCTGCAAAAGGCATTTCAGATCTGATCAATGTACAAGGTGTTATCAATTTGGATTTTGCTGATGTGGAAACCATCATGAAAAACATGGGTGAAGCAATCATGGGTACCGGTGTTGCATCTGGCGAAGAGCGGGCAACCCTTGCAGCTCAACAAGCCATTTCCAGCCCATTATTGGATAATGCATCCATTAAGGGTGCGCAAGGTGTGTTGGTAAATATCACTGGCGGAAATGATCTCACTCTCATGGAAGCAAATGAAGCAACAAGCATCATTTTCGAGGAAGCAGGTCCGGCAGCAAATATCATTTTCGGTGCGGTAATCGATCCTAAATTGAATGAAGAAATTCGTGTGACAGTCATAGCTACAGGATTTAACATTCCAAAGGTTGTTACTAAAACGGATAATTTTGATCCACAAACTGAATCCCATACTCCAACATCATCACATACACGCGAGTTACAAGATAGGGTAAATAAACCTCTTCATGTACAAAAAGATGTTGTTACAGAAGAAAGCGCAGAAGAAATAGATAAACCAAAACCTGTTCTTACTTTTGACGACACCGATGATTCTCCCGTGATCTATGGTCAGGACCTTCAAATTCCTGCCTTTATTAGAAGACAGCATGATTAGGAATTGAAATAGACTATCCTAAAATATCTTGAATCCTAATATTGTGAAATATTTTATTTCACAATACCTTAAAACTGGTTGGCTATTAATCTGAAAAGGTTGATAGATGAAAGCGCCCTCGTTTCTTTCGGGGGCGTTTTAAAATAAAAAAGCCTTCCGAATCCGGAAGGCTTTTACTACAAAGGATGATGTAAGAAAAATAATTTTATACTTTAATTCCTTTCGCTCTTAATTCATTTACAACTCTGCGTATCCCTTTTTTATCAATGACCCGCATCCCACGGGTTGATAAACGTAGAGTCACATATCGTTTCTCATCTGGAAGCCAAAATTTCTTTTTTTGTAAATTAATATTAAACCGGCGCCGACTCTTATTATTAGCGTGGCTCACATTATTCCCAAACATGGGTTTTTTACCGGTTACGTCGCATACTCTGCTCATGGCTCTTCTCTTTTTAAATTGATTGTATTCGGTTCGAATAAAGCCACGCAATTTAAATAGCAATCTTACAATGAACAAAAATTATTTATCAGGGTAATGAATATTATCGAACCATGGTTTCTTGATTCCCTGGCCTCTCTATTCCTTCTTTTATTACTAATACGCTAAGAGATAAAAACAATGCCTTATAAACAATTTCATTTGCACTGATAAGCGGAGCAACCCAAGTGTTCCCTGACAATATGATAAATAAAAAAATCGGAATAATAATAATGAGTGCCAAATTGTAATAAATAACAACCTTCATCATGGTTTTATTGCCAAATGTCCATATGAATATGACGGCTAACCAAAAATATCCATTGAAAGGAGGATTGATCTTTAAATCGATAAACTTATTTGAATGGGATTCAATTAAATAATCATCCTGTTTTGACTGAATAAGAAAATCAGAATTATCTGATGAAAGTGACAGAAGTGCAGGAACTAGCACTTCTGCTACGATAATAGTTTGAATGGGCCGGATGAGAAAAAAGTAAAAAAGGCAAAAACACCCAAGACTTAAACTAAATTTTATCCAGAAATGAGAATGTCTTTTTCGTCGCTGATGATTGTCCATAGATACCAGAATAATAAAACGATTGGATAAAAGAAAACATAAGAACTGTAATCATGCGCTGCATCCCAATATTGTGGAAGATTTGCATTAAAAACAGCAAAAAAAGCTATGCGTAATACATTGGCAGAATAAAGGGAAAAAAGCCCTACCAATAAAAACAAAATTCGTTTTTTCCATGGACCCGGGTAAGCAATAATGAATCCGCCATATAGCCCAAGAAGATTTAAACTATTACATCCATTATTTATTTCCACCCCTTTTTCCCCGACACATGTAAGGATTCTGCCTGAAACGTCCACATCCCATCCTAGGAAGGATAATAATCCACCAGCAGCGCTAACTCC
>CAZYLQ010000109.1:0-2168 GCA_964648395.1 uncultured bacterium
GCTGATGATATTATGGATTCAACTTTCTTTGTAAGTGCCATGGATGTTGCTGTGGATAAGGATAGAAATATTTATGTAGTGGATTCAACGAACGGAGATGTTTCTGTATTCTATGCTAATGGGAAATTTTTTAAAAAAGCAGGATATGCATCAAAAGAAGATACGGTATCAATCATGAATGAACCAGTTTCCGTCACAGCGGACAAACGAGGGGTGGTTTATGTTTGCGATAAAGAAGATGGAGCCATTTACAGGTTTAAATTATCGAATACACTGGATGAAGATCTAAAAACGGAAGATTAATGAAATTCATGACTCAGATAATAATTCACTTGGTGCTGCTTTCATTTTTGATTGGGCAATCGGAAGATGTGTCTTATGTCCGCTATTTTAAAGATGATCATAATTTTCTTTCTAACCTTTCCATGATGTCTACCAGTCGCCGAGGTGTTTCCCACCTTACTGTCAGTTTTAATGATAGAGACCTTCCTATTAAAATCGAACGAATTTCAGCAAAGGGCACCACTGAAAAACAGGAAATACTCAAGTATAATGGTACAGGGAAACTCATTGAGCGCGGTGAATATACCGGACAATGGAAATATCTGAACCTGACAGTCATTGGAGACTCTGAACCATGGAGCCAGGAATTTCGCGCATGGCGATTTCCAAGAAATGAACCTTTAACATTTACGGACCAGCGTACTTATTTCACCATTCAGGATGGTATCCAAATTTCTAAGATTGTGTTTGAAACAGTGGATGGACAGAAATATGGCCAGGTTGAATTAGATTATGATTATCTTGGAAATTTAAAGGAAGAGCGATGGAGAGATCTTCCATCCGCCCGAATAATTCGACGCTTTAAATATAAATTTGATCTTATGACTGAGTTTATCCAATCTCATGCTGTGGTTCAAATTTGGGAATTTGGACATGATGGTAAACTGATCTCACACGTTGCCATTGACCAGGCCCCCAGTGACCAACTTTATAAGACACCACCACCTCGCTCGCATAATACACTAGATGAGGTCGATATTATTGCCAGAGAGATAAAAGAAAGCCGCATCATTGTACCTCATGGAGGTATTATTCCCAGGACAACATGGGATGAACTTATCATGGTAACGGGTGACAGGCTTTCGGTTGATTTTGTAGATATGACAGACAACGGTATCAAATTCAGGATGGAAAGTGAGAGAGATATTTTGACAGTTCCGTTCCACCGTGTCCGTTCTTTGACCTCCCGTGTAGGTGACGTAATTTATCCTAAACCAATTCACATAAAGTCGAAATGAGATATACTAATGCTATTCTAACTCTCCTAATTGTGTGTGGAATTTCAGGGCAGGAACTTCCACCACCCACTGATCTGATTACGGTTCCCACAGCTGGAACATTGGCTCGAGGGAGTTTTTCTATGGATATGCGCATCCAGGATGAGGGCGGCATGATCCTGGGCTTAAGTGCGGGCATCACAGATCGATTTCAATTTGGATTGTCATTTGGGTCACCTAATCTCATTGGCGATGACATCTTAAGATGGTATCCACGTCCAGAAGCAAAAGTGAAATATCTTATCATTGATGAGAATTTATCCATGCCCGGAATTGCATTTGGCATTAATACACAAGGATTTGGGAATTATCATCCGGAAGATTCACTGAACCGGTATGATACGAAAGCCGTTGGTGCTTATCTGGCTGCTTCCAAGAACTGGAAATCACCTTTTGGGAATGTGGGGCTGCATTCAGGGATCAATTATAATTTCATAGAAATCGATGATGGTGATACTGATCCAAATCTGTTTTTTGGATTTGATGTTGAATTGAACCCGGAATTTTCACTTTTGCTGGAATACAATAGCGCCATGAATGAGAATGATATGACAGCAAAAACAATGGCAATCAATAAAGGTGGATATTTGAATGCTGCCGTGCGCTGGTCTTTTGTAGAATCACTTCATCTCGAATTACATCTGAGTAATCTCTTGTTTGATGAGGAAAAAGTGGACTATTTCAAAAGAGAAATTAAAATAACTTACATTGAGTATTTCTAAACAGGTACCAATGGTAAACTAAATTCAATTCACCCATGAAGAATACACCCCTATTATTATTTATTTCAATTTCCTTTTTATTTGGAATTGAGCAATCCTTTCAGGA
>CAZYLQ010000109.1:2268-3384 GCA_964648395.1 uncultured bacterium
AGTCAGTTGCAGCCCGATACTGGTACTTGGTTAATTTAGGAAGTTGGTCAGAAGTCTATGGGCTTTTTGCTGCAGCAAAAGAGGGTGTAGCAGACCTTATGAAAGAACATTCTGAAAAGATCATTGAAATGGACCAGAATTATTCGGATGGTGGAGGGTACTTTATGTTGGGAGCTGTTCATTTAAAATCCCCATATATTCCCTTTGTTTTATCCTGGCCCAGTAATGACAAAGCTGTAGAAAACCTCACAGATGCTTACGAGACAGGTAAACCAACATCGGCACAAATAGTTTATCTTGCCAGGGCATTATATAAGGACGGGCAAAAAGATAAAGCAATAAAATTGCTATCCAATTTCATCATGCAACCGCTATCAGATGGCGAACCGGTTGAAGATTATGAGCAGCAAACTGAAGCCAAAGGATTCCTGGCTGACTGGAAATAGATCCATGAGATTTATTCTCCTTATAATTTTATTTTTATCGTCTTCCCTAATCGGGCAAGATGCATCATCTAAAATCTACTGGAACAGCCTCGCAACCGCGGTAAATATTGGTGTACCACTTGAGGATGATAAAACTTTAAAGGGTGGTCGAATCCAAATTCGCGTAAGCTTTGATCAGGGAAAAATATTTTCCGATCTGGGGAACCCATGGCCAATTGAAAAAAGGGATATCGATGATTTGAAAGATATTTCAATTCCCGGGGATATATTTGAAGCCATGAAGGGATTTAAAGAAGGGGGAGAAGCACATTTTATTGCAGAAATATGGGACAAAGCAGGGAACAGTATATTAGGGGAAGTAAGTGACAGTGTGTTAACTATTGACGAAACCATCCCAACCATAGCCTCCCTTACTGTAACATCAAGTAATTCATTAGACCCCAGTTTTGCCATACCAATTGATTCATTAGTTTTTGACCTGGTCACAAGCGAACCAATTGAATCTCCTCAATTTGAAATAAATGGGGATGAGTATGAAGCAGTTGGATTTGAAAAATCCTGGAAAACGTTTTACCCTGCAGAAGATGCAGATGATGGTCCCATCACTTTTGAAATTAATTTCAATGATATAGCGCAAAATCCTGGTGAGCCAGTAAAATCATCATCAGAT
>CAZYLQ010000109.1:3484-5834 GCA_964648395.1 uncultured bacterium
CAATCAGGGTGGAAGGCACTGATTCCATTTTTCAATATTTTTGTATTTACCAAAATTGTGCAAAAACCAATATGGTGGTTCGCTATTTATTTAATTCTACCTGTTGGATATATTCTTGCGGCGCTCCAGATATCAAAAGTATTTGGTAAAAAGATTATATTTGCCATAGGGCTTATTTTTATTCCCTTTGTTTTTTACCCTATCCTGGCATTTGGTAAATCACAGCTAGGAGGAGAGCAATCAGCAGTCCCAAAGCCCGCACCTAAGCCTAAAAAGAAATCCAAAAAGAAGAAATAACAAATATTGTACCTTATTATATTTTGGGTTTATAATCAACTAATCTAACTTAGAATAAACAGGGTAGTTGTATGGTAGTTGTATCATGTAAATATAATAATAACATATATATAATATATTTAATTAAAATTGGATTATAATATAATTTGTAAGAAAACAATACAATTATATAGGTAGTTAAAGGGGTAGTCGTATGGATTTCTTCCTAATTGCCAAGTTTTTTACTGGAATTGACAATATTTGATTTTTCTTCCCAATACCATTTCAATATATTTTCTTGTTAACGTGCAAGATTTTGGGCGTTAATCTTTATGAAAAGGAAAAAAAAATATGAGATATTGTAATTATCCTTTAAATTGATCATTAATAATACACTTCTTATATTTCATTATTAGTAAGTAATCACTTATTATTAACCTTTCAAATGTTGTCAAACCTTAATTTAAAATCAGAAAATTATACCGACGCAGTAGCTTACCAAATGCGTAAACGGATCCTAAATCGAGAAATAAGCGTTGGAATCATTGGGCTCGGTTATGTGGGCCTCCCTTTAGCCATCCGATTTTCTGAAGAAGGTTTCAAAACCATTGGTTTAGACATTGATACCGAAAAAATAGATAAACTTAACAGGGGTGAATCCTACATCAGACATATTGATTTGGAAAAAATTATCAACACGGTGAAGAATGGTTTTACGGCCACCCATAAATTCAATGAGATAGCTAATATTGACGTCATTCTTATTTGTGTTCCCACTCCACTTGGCCCTCACAATGAGCCAGACCTGAGTTTTATCCATGACACACTTGATACCATTAGGCCCTATTTAAGGGAAAATCAGCTCTTGATCTTGGAAAGCACCACCTATCCCGGTACCACAGCTGAAGAAATAGTTCCCTTTGTTGAAAGCATCACTACTGAATCGCAAGTTCCAAATTCAGATTCGCGATTTATCATTGGAGAGAATTTCTTTATTGGCTATTCTCCGGAACGGGAAGATCCCGGCAATAAGCATTATTCGACCAGAACCATCCCAAAAGTCGTCAGCGGATTTACACCAAACTGTCTTGAAATCACTCAAACTCTCTACGATCAGGTTGTGGATACCACGGTTCCGGTCAGTTCACCTCGGGTAGCGGAAATGACCAAGATTCTGGAAAACATCCATCGTGCCGTAAACATCGGTTTGGTCAACGAGTTGAAAATGGTTTCCGATAAAATGGATATTGACATTTACGAAGTCATCAATGCCGCTGCAACCAAACCTTTTGGCTTTACGCCATATTATCCCGGACCAGGTCTGGGTGGCCATTGTATTCCCATTGATCCCTTTTACCTAGCCTGGAAAGCAAAGGAACTTGGTATGGAAACTCGCTTTATTGAATTAGCCGGAGAGATTAATACCTCCATGCCGAATTATGTAATTCAAAAAGTGAATGAAGCTTTAAACAATTCTGGCAAATCCGTAAATGGAAGCAGAATCCTAATACTTGGATTGGCCTACAAAAAGAATGTGGACGATCTCAGGGAATCCCCGTCCTTGGAATTAATGGAGAGTTTGATGGACATGGGTGCGGATATTCAGTACTGCGATCCTTATTTCGATAAAGTTCCACCTACCCGAAAACATCAATTCGAATTATCCGCAATGCCGATGAACGAGAAAACGTTGAAATCAGCGGATCTCGTCCTGCTTGCCACGGATCACGACGATTTTGACTATTCGCTCATTCTGGCAAAAGCAAAGCTGATCGTGGATACCCGTGGTCGTTTTGAACATTCACCCAAAGTCATTAAAGCCTGATGGGTGATAGAAAAGTCTGTGTAGTCGGAGCTGGTTATTGGGGGAAAAATCATATAAGAACTTTATATGAATTGGATTCGCTCGGTGGAATTGTTGAAAATAATACAGTGCTTTTGCAGCACATTTCGAAATCCTATCCAAATGTGGAATCGTATTCATCCTTGGAGGATGCCCTGAAAAATGATGATTTTGCGGGTTTTACGGTAGCAACCCCTGCTGAAACCCACTATCCGTTAGCAAAGAAAATCA
>CAZYLQ010000110.1:0-5786 GCA_964648395.1 uncultured bacterium
GGATAGGACAGCATTTACTCTATGGGCCTGTGCTTTATTGGGTACATAGTCTAATGTGCAGTCTGGGTCAGGTGTATCGTAATTTATCGTTGGTGGTAAGAGTTGATTTTGGATTGATTTTATGGCAGCAACAGCTTCAATACCGCCTGCAGCTCCTAAAAGGTGCCCGGTCATAGATTTTGTGGAACTTACCTTGATCTTATTAGAGTGATTACCAAAAAGGGCTGAAATTGCAGCAGATTCATTCCGATCATTAAATGGAGTAGATGTGCCATGAGCATTGATGTAATCAATGTCTGTGATCTGTAATCCAGCATCTATGATTGCTCGTTCCATTGCTTTTAGAGCACCAGTGCCGCCCATGGCTGGTTGAGTTACATGAAAAGCATCATCGGTTGAGCCATATCCCGCTAGTTCAGCTAGAATTGTTGCTCCTCTGTTTTTTGCATGACTTTCAGTCTCGATAACCAATATCCCAGCACCTTCACCCAAGACAAATCCATTCCGGTCTTTCTCAAAAGGTCGACTGGCTTTAGTGGGCTCATCACATGATTGTGATAATGCGCGCATATTAGCAAACCCTGCAATAGTCAATGGGGTCACACTGGCTTCAGTACCTCCACAGATCATCATATCAGCATCTCCTGTAATAATCAGTCTCATAGCCATTCCAATTGCATCGGTCGCAGAGGCGCATGCAGAGGTTACTGTTTGGTTTGGTCCTCTGAATCCCCACCGAATGGACAAATGTCCACCAGCAATATTAGCAATCATTTTGGGAACAAACTGGGGAGATACTCGACGTGCGCTTTTTTTTTCTATTACCGAATGTTGTTCTTCTAGTGTTTGGATTCCGCCCACACCAGTACCAATTGTAACGCCAACACGATCCAGATCTAATTTCTCTGGATCAATATTAGCCATTTTTACCGCTTCGTCAGTAGCTACTAATGCATAAATAGAAAATGGGTCAAGTTTTCGAATTTCTTTTGGATCCAAAACCATCTCCGGTTGGAAATCCGATAACTCTCCAGCGATACTAACTCGATGTTCAGATGAATCAAAATATGTGATGCGACCAATACCGCTTTTCCCCGCAGTGCAAGCTGCCCAAAATGCATCAACGTTATTCCCGTTGGGTGCGAGAACCCCCAAACCTGTAATAACTATTTTTTCTCGGGTCATTTGCGTAATTCCGTTTATTTGACTTTCTCTACATAATCAACCGCTGCCCCAACAGTTGTGATATTTTCTGCATCCTCATCTGGAATTTCTATACCGAACTCTTCTTCAAGTTCCATAATCAATTCTACAGTATCGAGTGAATCAGCACCGAGGTCATCTACGAAATGAGCCTCCAATTTGATTGCATCTTCTTCAACACCGAGTTTATCGATGATGACTTCTTTTACTTTATTAAATGTGGACATATTGTCTCCTTGTTTAATTGATGATACGGCCACCATCAACAGTGATAGTTTGGCCAGTAATATAACTTGACTCGTCGGATGCCAGGAAGAGTGCTGTATAGGCAATATCTTCCGGTGATCCGATCCGGTTAGCAGGAATCCTGCTTAAAAATTCTTCTTTAACTTCATCAGGCAATTCGTCCGTCATATCAGTTTCTATCCAACCGGGAGCAATACAATTTACAGTAATTCCACGTGTTGCAACTTCTTTGGCAACGGATTTAGACATCCCGATTAGTCCTGCCTTGGATGCGGCATAATTGGCCTGTCCGGGGTTCCCGGTTATTCCAACAATAGATGTGATATTGATTATACGACCACTTCGATTTTTAATCATGGGCCGGACAGCCGCCTTCATACCATGAAAGGCACCTTTTAAATTAATATTTAATACAGTATCCCATTGATTTTCCTTCATTCTCATTAAAAGATTGTCCTGGGTAACACCGGCATTATTTACTAAAATGTCCAATTTACCATAGCCTTTTGCAATGTCTGAAATTAAAGACGAGAATGCTTTACCATCACCGATATCACAGGTTTGAAATGAGGCTGATCCGCCGTTTGCATTAATTTCATCCGAAAGTGATTTGATAGCATCTTCGGTACGAGCCACACATACAACATGGGCATCAGCATTTGCAAAAACTTTAGCAATTACTTTTCCAATTCCTCGAGATGCGCCTGTAATAATGGCAACTTTATTCGCTAAACTAAACATTGAAATGTTCTATCTGTTCTAAAGATTCTACACCTTGTGTTTCTATTTTACGATCTATACGTTTATTGAGCCCTTGAAGAATTTTTCCGGGTCCGACTTCAGTGAAAGACTCAATTCCAAAATCTTTCATAGAAAGAATAGATTTTGACCAGAGAACAGGATTCTCTAACTGTCTAATGAGTGAATCTTTAATTTCGTGTCCTTTTGCTATCGGTTTGGCATCAACATTTGTAAAAATAGGAAAAAGCGAGTCCGAAATTTCGAGAGAATCAAGTGAATCGGCAAGTGCTTCTCTTGCAGGTGCCATGAGCGGAGAGTGGAAGGCTCCACTTACATTTAATTGGACTGTCATCCTTGCGCCTGATTCCTTTGCGGAATCCATTACAGATTTCACTGCTTCCGGTGAACCGGAGATTACAACTTGTCCTGGTGAATTATAATTTGCAGGCACTACAACGCCATTTTCTGGATAATTGCTGCATAAATCAGTTACAACTTCATCATTCATCCCTATGATAGCTGCCATGATCCCTTCCTGATTCTCCCCAGCTTTTGCCATATTATCGGCACGAACTTTTACGAGAGATAAACCTGTTTCAAAATCAAATGCATTGGCAACAGCCAAGGCCGAATATTCACCCAGGCTATGTCCAGCTACTGCAGCTGGTGTAAATCCTTTTTCTTTTATTAGTTCGCCTAGAATAACTGAAACAATATAAATAGCAGGTTGAGTATATTGCGTTTGTTTCAATTTCTCATTTGGTCCATTAAAAATTATAGATTGAATATCACATTCCATAATATCATTGGCGCACTCAAAATAATGTTTCCCTAAATCAGTATGATCAAAAATATCTTTTCCCATCCCAACATTTTGGGACGCTTGTCCAGGGAATAGCCAGGCAGATTTCATTCAAGGTCCTTCCCATTTTAATAGCATACTACCCCAAGTAAACCCTGCCCCAAATGCAGCTAGAAGAATGGTATCACCATCTTTAATTCGCCCAATTTCAATAGCTTCGTTCATAGCAATAGGAATGGTTCCAGCTGTTGTGTTACCAAAGCGATCAATATTGATCAATACTTTATTATCGGAAATATTGCATCGTTTTGCTGCTGCATCAATGATTCGTTTATTGGCCTGGTGTGGAATAAACAAGGAAATATTATCACCCGTTAAATTATTTTGAGCCAGGATTTTTTCAGAAACATCAGCCATACCCTTTACAGCAAATCTGAACACTTTTTTCCCATCCTGCGTGATATAATGTTGTTTTGCATTTACAGATTCAATGGTTGCGGGCAATCGACTGCCTCCGCCAGGTACATGAAGAAAACCACCCCCAGAACCATCCATATGAAGAATAGAATCAAAAATTCCACTCCCCGTTTCAGTGGGCTCCAAGATTGCACCTCCAGCACCATCTCCAAAAAGAACACAGGTATCACGATCTGTAAAATCCAGGATGGAGGACATAGTATCAACTCCAATTACCATCACTTTTTTATATTTACCGCAAGAAATAAATTTGCTCCCGGTTTCTAGTCCATAAAGATATCCAGTACAAGCACCACTCAGGTCAAATCCCCAGGCGTTTGATGCACCTATATTATTTTGAACCAATGCAGCTGTGGATGGGGCAAAGTGATCCGGTGTAACAGTTGACACAATAATTATATCTATTTCTTCTGCGCTAATCCCGCGTTTTTTCAATAATTGTTCTGCGACTCGAGTAGATAAGTCAGATGATGCTTCATTCTCAGCGGCAATATGGCGCTGAGAAATTCCAGTTCTTGTTCGGATCCATTCATCCGATGTTTCAACCAATTTTTCCAATTCAAAATTAGTCATGACCCTTTCAGGCACATAATGTGCAGTCGATGTAATCTTAGCGTTCAATTTAATGTCCAAAATATATAGCTAAGCTTTTTTGCGTATCTTCAATCAAATTATTTTGGATACATTTTTGGCCCAGAAAAATCGAATTCATAATAGATCGTGGTCCAGAACTTCCATGGCAAACGATTGATATTCCATTAACACCTAATAGGGGTGTACCGCCATGTTCTTCATAATCATATTTAGCTTTTAGATCATTAAAAATGGGCTTCATCAATTCTGCACCTATCCTATAGGATAATTTTTCATTAACTTTATCTTTGATTTCATCCGAAAAAAATGTGATCCAAGATTCTGCAAATTTTAATAATGTATTTCCAACAAACCCGTCACAGATTAATACATCAGCTTCGGATGTGAGCAAATGGCGCCCTTCAATATTTCCAACAAAATTAGGTATTTGGGATAATAATTTGTACGTTTCAACATAGAGATCAGACCCTTTATTTGGTTCTCCTCCTATATTAATTAATCCAATTTTTGGTGCTGCAAATCCCTCAACATGATCGTAATAGTGGGAAGCCATCAATGCAAATTGAACCAAATGTTCTGGTTTTGCATCTGGATTTGCACCCACGTCACATAAAACTTTACCACGTTTTTCGGTTGGGAAATAAGCTGCCAGGGCTGGTCGTCTTACACCTAGAATTCGTCCTAATGATAATAGGGTTGTTGATAAGATTGCACCGGTATTACCTGCACTAATAAAACCATCAGCCTGACCATTTTTTACCATTTGAATTCCACGAACTAAAGATGAATTTGGTTTCATTTTCAAAACTTTAGAACCCTTATCCTCCATGTTGACCACTTCATCTGTGTGAACAATTTCAATCGTTTCCACCTCACGACCTGCCATTTCAGTTCGAATTGCAGTTTCGTCTCCCAAAAGGATTAGACTCAGGGGTTTGGATGATTTATCAATAGCATCCAATGCACCTTGAACAACTGCGTGTGGTGCAAAATCCCCTCCCATGACATCAAGGGCAAATTTCATTTATAAAGGGACTTAATTAGGAAGCAGAAACAACGGGACGACCACGATAGTACCCACAATTTGGACATGCTCTATGCGGCATTTTTGTTTGACTGCATTGTGGACAACCGGTGGTAGCAACAGCGTTTGATTTATAATGGGTGCGACGTTTTCTCGAACGTGCTTTTGATTGACGTTTCTTTGGCAGTGCCATGAAATCTCCTCAAATCTAATCTGGTTAAAAATTGTTTAAAACATCCCAAGGACTATCGTGACTATCGAGTTTACAATCACAAGAACTTTGGTTCAAATTTATTCCGCAATTAGGGCAAAGACCTTTACAATTATCATTACAATAAGGGTTCATTGGTTCTGCTAAATAAATAATATCTGAAATCGTTTCACTCATAACAATATGATCTATGTTCTTTGGAAAATGAACCATATCTTGAAAATCATCTCCAGTAAGTATTTCTTTCGATGAGAGCCATAATTTGATTGGAAGTGCAAGTTCCTTTGGATTGTAGCATAAGCAACGTACACATTGATAGCTGGTAATCGTTTTTATAACTCCGGATAATTGAAACCCAAATTGGACGACTTTGGCAGATAGTTCACAAGTTATATGATCATCATGAAAAATCGTTCCATGGTCAGGCAATTCTCTAGCGGACATGTCAAAAAGCTTTTTATTAAACTCGGATTTTAATTCCGATCGTA
>CAZYLQ010000111.1:0-3979 GCA_964648395.1 uncultured bacterium
ATTGGAAGTGGTAATACTGGAAGAAATACAACAATAATAAGACCAGCACTTGCATCCCATAAATAATTTGATCTTATTATTGTTGTATTTCTTCCAGTATTTCCACTTCCAATCCAACCTTTTTCAACAACGGCAATGTTTTTTATATTATGTTTTTTTGCAAGATAAAAAGCAGTAGCCAAGCCATGGCCACCTCCACCAATAATCACAGCATCATATTGTTTTTTTGGCTCAGGATCTCTCCATGCTTTTTGCCAATTTTCATGATAAGAAAAGCTATTCTTAATTAAAGAAAATATAGAGTATTTATTTGGCATATTTTATTTATTAAAGTGGTATATAAATTAATAATATTGTTTAGTAAAATAATATAATCAATTTAATTAAATGAAAGAAAATCTTAGACCATTTTTTATCAAATTATTCGCAATTTCAATTGCTGTGATAATAGTTATAAACTTAATATTCAATATATTATTAGGCGAGAGACTAGAAAAAATTGATAAAATTATATCTTTAGGTGATAGCTCAACTAGAAATGATGTTAAGTTAAAAATTAGATCAGAGCTTAATAAAGGCCTAGATAAAGAGAACATATTTTCAAAAGAAGACAAAGTTTTGATTTATAAAATATATAAAAAAATTCAAAAAGAATTTGAAGATTTGGAAATAAATA
Organism: uncultured bacterium; assembly: GCA_964648395.1. Classification (GTDB taxonomy): domain Bacteria; phylum Fidelibacterota; class Marinisomatia; order Marinisomatales; family UBA1611. The sequence goes on from CAZYLQ010000111.1 coordinate 677, forward strand.
ATACCAATTAATTTGTGTCTAAAAAAAAAATTGAATTAATAATTTTAGGATCATTAATTTTATACTCGTTTTATTGCTCTTTAATAATAGGTCCTTCATGGGATGAATTTTACCATTATAAAAATGGTGATAACATATTTAATTATATATTTTCATTTGGTACACGCGAATATCATAGTGCAAATTTTAAATTTCATTTCGGATTATATGATTTCTTGGCATCTTTTTTTTCAAAAAATTTTACAAAAAGTTATTTAGTTGAGTCACATCATATCTTTAATTTAATTTTTTCAATATTTGCAGTTTTTGGAGTTTATCAAATAACAAAAAGATTATTTAGTCGTTCAATAGGAAAAATTGCATTTATAGTATGTTTTTTTAATCCAGTATACTTTGGTCATTTTTCAAATAATCCAAAAGATACAATTATTGCTTTTTGTTATATCTGGATATTCAATATTTCATTAAAATATATTTATAATAATAAAAATAAGAAATATTTAGTTTATTTAATTTTGTTATTTTCTTTAGGACTAGGTATTAGATTAACTTTTTTATTTTCATTATTTCCAATATTTATTATTATTTTATTTGAATTATATCTTAAAAATAAAATTTTTATTTTGCAGTTATATAAATTTTTAAAAGATTTATTTTTAATAATAATTTTTTCATTTATAATTACATTTATTTTTTGGCCAGATTCACATTCCGATCTTTTAAGACTTCCATTTAGTTTAGTTAAAAATTATTTTTTATTATTTTTTGATGCAAATTTTGGTTTACCACTAGGTATTCTGAATGGTGATTTTTATGAAACAACAAATACTCCATCCAGATATATTTTTGTTATGCTGTTTTATAAATTGCCAATTTATGTGTTGTTTTCTATTATATTTTTACCAATAGTTCTTTATGCAAAGAACGAACCAAAAAAAGTTTTTAAAGCTATATTCTACATTTTTTTACAAATACTATTTCCTATACTTATAATACTCATATTTAAACCTGGTATTAATGATGGTTTGAGATATTTTTTATATATTCTACCTTTTTTTGCAATTTTATCTTCAATATCTATATATTATATTTTTTTATCAAGATTTATTATTTTAAAAATTTTTTTTATTTTTTTATTTTTGTATAATATTTTTATATTTTTTAAGTTAACTCCTTATCAATATACTTTCATCAATAGTTTAAATGGCAAGTTCTCAAATAATTTAAATAAATTTGAAAATGATTATTGGGGTTCTAGTATTAAGGAATTATTATTAAAAGCAAAAAATAATAGTTTTTTTAAAGAAAATAAAATTTATTATATATCTACCTGCGGAGTAAACAATCAAATAGTTAAATATTATTTAAATAAAGAATTTGATTTTGAATATAAATTTGTAAATTCTAATGAAATGTATGATTACATGATTTTTGTAAATAGAGTTGATACAACTCTAGAAAAAGTTGATTTAAGTAGTGCTAAAACTTGCTATGATAATTTTTTCAGAAGTGATATTATTAAAGTTGAAAGAAATGGCTTGCCAATAGCTTTTATTTCAAATTAAATGCCGATTTTTATATTTACTATGGAGAGTTGGGTGAGTTGGATTAAACCAGCAGGTTGCTAACTTGTCGTAGGAGGAAACTCCTACCGTGGGTTCGAATCCCACACTCTCCGCCATTTAAAATTAATTTGTGTTCAAGATTTCTATTTCTTTATAAATACACTCGCTTGTAATCATATGTCCCAATGCACTTGGATGGCCTTCGCCTTTAACAACATATTCATCACCTTGGGGCATAGGACAATTAATCAAAGCAATATTATTTTTCATTAAAAATTTTTTATATTTGTCAATTTTTTCTTTAGATAAATTTTCTAAAATTAAAAATTTGAATTCACTATTATTTTCATTGGAAATTTTATTCATTTTTTTAATGATTGCCTTTGATATTTCAAACTTTTTATATTCTCTTTGTGAAGATTTGATTTTCATAATTTTTTTTTCTAATTTTGCAATTAATGCAGATCTATTTCCAAAAGGAAGTTTTATATACTTTATTGGTTTGTTTTTAACTAAATTGTTTTCTTTATCAATAGATGCGTAAGGTAATTTAACAAAGCCTCGAGTTGAAAAAAAATTTAATAGATACATCCATGATCCTGCTGCAACATTTCTTACTTCATGATGAGGTATGTATCCATAAACTACTAGTTCTATATTATTATAATTATTAAAAATTTTTTCTAACAAAAGTAAAGATTGAAAACCACCATAACCACCTACACCAAAATTTCCAATTTTATATTTTTCGTTTCTTCTTTGTATAAAAGATGAAAATGTTTCAAGATCATCAACAGCCCAACCTTGAGTTAATGATCCTCCTATAAATATTATTTTTTTTTTGTGTGAATTGTCACTTCCTGTGACTCTACTTTTATCTTTATTTATTGTAAATTTTGTTATTTTTCCATCTTCTGACCAAGGTTTAAATATGTGCTGCCCAACTTTTGGAGTCCAACCTAAATTTTCATCTGGTATATTTGTTACTGGTTCATTTAAAGCAAAATCATGAATTATTCTTGGACTAGAGCCTGTAAATCTTAAAGAAATTTCTATAAATAATAATACCAAAATAACTGTAACAAAAGATAAACTAAAATTTTTAATTTCCATAATTTTAGAAAATTAGATATTAAAAAAAATTATCAATTTATGAATCTCCATTTAACTATATGATATAAATATGTAAAAAAATGCCACCATTTGACCTTTTTTCCTTCATCATAATTTCTAGAGTTAATGGTTATGGGAACTTCAAAAATTTTTATTTTTTTATTTTTTGATATTTTGGCAGTTATTTCAGGTTCAATTTCAAAACCATCAGATGTAATTTCTAAATTTTTTATAATATCTTTTTTAAAAACCTTATAACCTGTAGCTATATCTGTAAAAATTTTATTGTATAAAAGATTTGTCAAAAATGTAACTAAGAAATTTGCTGTATAATTTGGAAAACCAATAATATTTGTAGCCCTAGCTCTTGTAAGTCTAGATCCGTAAACCACATCAGCATTATAAATAAAAAATGGTTCTAGCAAATCCTTAAAATCATTAGGAGAATATTCTAAATCACCATCTTGAAATAAAATTAAATCACCAGTAGCTTCATTTAATGCATTTTTGATATTTGCACCTTTTCCATTATTTTGCTTTCTAAAAAGTACTTTTATTTTTTTATCATCAAATGAATTTAATATTTCTTGAGTACCATCATTAGAATTATTATCAGATATAATAA
>CAZYLQ010000111.1:4079-5743 GCA_964648395.1 uncultured bacterium
GGAACAGCAAGCAAACACCAACATTTTTTATGAAAATTCCAACCCTTAAACTTATTTTTTTTTATTTCAGTAAAATAAACTTCACCAAATTTTTTCAAATATTTATTCTTTTTTGTTAAATATTTTAAAACATCACCTTCTGGATTAGTAGAAATTTTAAGTTTAATTGTTTTAATTTTGTTTAGACTCATTCATGTAATCTTGTATTTGTTCTGTAGTAATTTTTTCTATACTATATTTTTCTACGAGTACTTTTTTATACCAGTTCACTGTAACTTGTATGCTTTTAATAATTGAGTATTTTGGCTCCCATTTTAAGAATTTTTTTGATTTATTAATATTTAGTTGTAAATTTGTTTGCTCATAGTACTTTTGATTTTTTCTAAAATTTATTTTTCCCTTTCCCCAAAATTTAACAATAGCTTTGACACTTTCTAGGACGTTAGTAACGGTATTTTTTTTTGTACCAAAATTCCAAGGTCCTGAATAACGTTTTGGTTCTTTATAAATTTTTTTAGCTAAAATTAAATAACCATATAAAGGTTCAATTACGTGTTGCCATGGTCTATTAAAATTAGGGTTCCTAATATAGATTGTTTTATTTTTCATTATTGAATTAATTGAATCAGGAATTAATCTATTTGCTGACCAATCACCACCACCTATAACATTTCCTGCTCTTGCAGAAGCAATACCACATTTTTTTTTATTAAAAAAACTTTTTTGATAAGTTCCGATCATTATTTCCGCAGAAGCTTTTGAACCACTATAAGGATCTTCACCACCTAATTTATCAGTTTCTTTAAATCCTTTTGTAGAATTATTGCTTTCGTAACATTTATCTGACGTAATACATACGAGAGATTTGATTGTGTTATTATTTTTAACAGTTTCTAAAATATTAAGTGTACCTAAACTGTTAACTGTATATGTAAGGTAAGGTTTTTTGTAAGATTCTAAAATAAGTGGTTGTGCTGCAAGATGAAATACTATTGTTGGTTTAGAAGTTTTAACAAAAGATTCTAATTTTTTTTTATTTCTTATGTCAAAAAGTTTTAATTTTATTTTTTTGTCTAATTTTAAACTATAAAATAAATTTTTATTTTTATTTGGATTATATCCAATACCATGAACTTTTGCACCAAGCATAACTAACCAGTAACATAACCAAGCACCTTTAAATCCAGTCGCACCAGTAACTAACACTTTTTTATTTTTATAAAAATTATTTATCATAAGATCCAAGGAGCTTTTTTACTTTTCCAAATTTTATCAAGTACTATTTTATCTTTTAAAGTATCCATGCACTGCCAAAATCCTTTATGCTTATATGCAATTAATTGTTTTTTTTTAGACAAATTTATTAGTGGAGATTTTTCAAAAATTGAATTTTTACCACCAATGAATTTAAAAATTTTTTTAGTAAAAATAAAAAAACCAGCATTAATCCATGTACTTGAGCTCTTACTTTTTTCATCAAAATTTAAAACATTATTTTTTTTATCAATAGAAAGAACTCCAAATCTACTTCTTGGATTGATAGTACTTACAAGACCTATTTTTTTTGACTTCTTAAAAAGTTTTAAAGTTTTATTTAAATTTATATTGGATAATCCATCACAGTAAGTTAAAAAAAAATCTCCAGTAATATATTTTTTAATTCT
>CAZYLQ010000112.1:0-3950 GCA_964648395.1 uncultured bacterium
TGGGGACGATTTTTAAGAAAAACGAAGTTAGATGAATTACCTCAACTGGCAAATATTATCAAAGGTGACATGCGGTTTATTGGTCCAAGGCCTGAAGTCCCGGAATATGTTTCCCCGGATTCCTTTTCCTTCTTAAGTATAATCAAACCTGGCCTATCCGGGTTCTCGTCTATCTTATTTAGAAATGAGTCAGAGATATGGTCTATGATTGACTCTGAAGATCCATATAGAGATATTTTAAAAATAAAAGTTGGGTTAGCTAATTATTATGTGAATAATAAAAGTTTTTTTCAAGATTTAAAACTCGTTTTTATCACAATTATGTCGCTATTTATTCCAAAAAGAATGGGACATTATCTTTTAATGAAATTATTGAAAATAGAAGATAGCGAAGAATTTCAAATTAAAAATATAATCAGTACAGTCAAGATAAAGGACATTGAAAAAAGCGAAGTAAAAGATGATCCAAAAGCAAACCGCCGGAAATTAATTCTAGCAGATATTATTGCAATTTTAACCGGTTTTATTTTTGCATGTTATATCAGAAAAGATTTTTCAATCCCGGAGATTTTTCTTGATAAGAATATTTTCTTTCTTTTAGGTGGCATTGTTGTTGCCAAAGTTATATCATTTCAATATTTCGGTTTATACAAGGGGATGTGGCGTTACACGAGCATCTTAGATATATTTAATATTGTAAAAGCAAATACCATAGGTTCCATAATTGTTGTTGCAGCTATTGGATATTTTAGAGGCTTTCAAGATATCCCAAGATCAATATTTATCATTGATTTCATTTTAACCTTTGGATTTACAAGCTCAACTCGGTTAGGTATTCGAATCATGTTCTCCCACCTATTAAATCCTCAACCTTATAAAATTGATCTTTCAAAAAAAGTGATATTACTTGGTGCAGGCACCACTGGCGAATTTATTTGCAAAGAATTGATGAATGATTCAAAACATCACATGGATGTTGTAGGATTTTTAGATGATAATATAGATTTGCATAAAAGAGAAATTCATGGGAAAAAAGTTCTGGGAAAGGTTAAAGAGTTACCCGATTTTGCCAAACTTTATGATGAAGCATTAATTTGTTGTCCAAATGCTCCACGGAAGGATATGCACCAGATCATTGACATTTGTAAATCAGCAGGAAAACCATTTCGAACTTTACCATCTGTCTCAGAACTTGTATCAGGGCAGGTTTCGGTTAATCAATTCAAAGAAGTTTCATTAATCGATCTCCTTGGAAGAAGCGAAGTCGTGCTGGATAAAGGTCTAATTTCAGATTATATCAATGGGAAGCGAATTTTGATAACAGGAGCCGGTGGTAGCATTGGATCCGAACTTGTACGCCAATGTCTTAAATACGAACCTGCACTGCTCGTTATGTTGGATAATAGTGAGATTAACTTATTCGACATCGAACGTGAAGTAATATCAATGCCAACGAATGTTTTGGTAAAACCACTTCTGTCAAATATCCGGGATAAAAATATTTTGCAAAAAGTATTTACTGAATATGAACCGCAAGTTGTTCTTCACGCAGCAGCTTATAAGCACGTATCCATGCAGGAAGCTTTTCCTTGGGAGGCGATTCATACAAATGTTCTTGGCACATCACATTTGGTAAAGGCATCTTTAGAATATAATGTTGAAAAATTTGTGTTAGTCAGTACAGATAAAGCCGTTAAACCTGTCAATGTGATGGGTGCCACAAAGCGATTAGCAGAATTGGTTTGCCAAGGAGCAAATTCAGAATATGGGACCCGATTCATGTCTGTACGATTTGGGAATGTACTGGGTAGTTCTGGTAGCGTAATTCCAATTTTTCAGGAACAAATCAGGGCCGGTGGTCCAGTAACAATTACGGATCCGGATATGGAAAGATATTTTATGTCTGTACCGGAAGCAGCACAATTAATTTTACAGGCAGGAAGCATTGGCGATGGTGGAGAAGTTTTTGTTCTTGATATGGGTGAACCTATAAAAATCCTGGATATTGCAAACGAACTTATTCGGCTTTCGGGATTTGAACCAGAGCTGGATATCCCCATTAGTTTTATTGGCGCACGTCCCGGTGAAAAAAAGATAGAAGAATTAATTCAGGATAATGAAAAGGTTCGAAAAACGAAACATGAAAAAATTATGGTTGTGGATTCCTCCACGGGCAAACAGGATGGAAAAATAATATTAGATAGAATTATGAAAGGCGAATTAGGTGGTCATGAGTTTGATAATAACGAGCTTAGAGTGACCTTAGCATCTCTTGTGCCTGAATATAAACCAAGTGATGATTTACAAGAGCCTGTCATTTTAAGGATTAAACCGGACGCCATGGCTTAACTTGACATAAAATCGTTTAACAATAGGCTCCATATGGAGCCTATTTTATTTTCTTTATAATGAGGTAAAAAGGATCCTTTTTAAAATTTTCCAACCATCTGTCAATTTTAATTTTTTTCCTTCTATTTGACTTCTTCTTTTATATGAAATTGGAATTTCTTTAATAGTATTATTTTCTGAAACAAGGTTAGTTGCAATTTCTACATCTATGTCAAATCCGGTAGAGACAGGCAATCCATTTTTTAGATCAGATTTATAAAATGCTTTACATCCACAAAGTACATCCGTAAAACTAGTTTGATTTATAAGATTAAATAATCCGTTTAAGAAGAAATTTCCAAAATCCAAGATTGATTTCGTTGGATTCATTGAATTTGTCCTGGTCCCAAAAATAACGTCAATTCCTTCAACCTTGTTCAAAATCATAAAAGATGTCACTTCACGGAGATCTAGTTCCAAATCTCCATCAAATAGAATAATTTTGTCATGGGATGCTTTTTCTAATCCTGTACAAATAGCTTTCCCTTTTCCAAGGTTATTCTGAAAATGGATTAAGGTAATAAATGAGCATTTTTGTAATAATGCGCCGGATTGATCATTACTTCCATCATCAATGATGATAATTTCATTATTCTGGGAATAGGGTTTTAGTCTATCAAGTAAAGTAGGTAGACTTTCAACTTCATTATGAACCGGGATAATGATTGAATAAGACATGAATTAATTTTGGTTTTAAAAAGTGGTCATTTGACAGCTTTTTATACTAATAGGCCTAAAATGATATCAATGTGAATCTGGTTTTTTCCCAACACCCAATTTTATCACATGGGGGTAATCCTTTTTTATCACATTTCTAGAATCAATAATCAGGTTACTGTTTTCTAACACAAATTGAAAATCAATTTGGTCATGATCCGTCATGATGACGATGGCATCTGAATTATTAAGAGTCTCTTTTGTGAGTGTCTCCATTCCCATCATTCTGTTTCCATTGAGTCCCACAAATGAAACATACGGATCATAAAATGAAAGTTCAGCGCCATCATTTTCCAATAATTTTATGACGTCCAAAGCAGGTGATTCACGGACATCATTTACATTTTTTTTGTAGGCAACTCCTATAACGAGGATCTGGCTTACTGAAATCGCTTTTCTTTTTCGATTTAATCCTTCTCGAACGAGATCAACCATGTGAAACGGCATAGATGTATTGATCTCTCCCGCCAGTTCAATAAATCTTGCATTGTAATCCAACGTTTTCAATTTCCAGGACAAATAGTGTGGATCGATGGGGATACAATGTCCGCCCAATCCGGGACCAGGTGTGAATTTCATAAAACCAAATGGTTTAGTCGCTGCGGCATCGATCACTTCCCACACATCTATACCTAATTTTTCACACATGATTGCAACTTCATTTGCGAGGCCAATATTGATAGCTCGGAACGTATTTTCCAACAGTTTGACCATTTCTGCGGTTTCAGGAGAAGAAACCCTTACAACCTGCTCAATTATCGTTTTATACAGAAGTTCACCCATTTCACCACATTTGGGCGTTATACCACCTAATATTTTTGGTGTATTGGCAGTTTTATATTTTT
>CAZYLQ010000112.1:4050-5622 GCA_964648395.1 uncultured bacterium
GCATCCAGATTCTGAATTACAGAAAAATCAGATGTGGCAGAAAGTTGATTCATTTCAACTGCATTTTTCACAGACTCATCCTGAATATCTTGGATGTAATTCTTACCTAGATTCAGTTTTTTTACTTTTTCCTGATCTACATCGATTCCGGTAACATGAAACCCCGCCCGCACAAACTCCATTGCAAGAGGTAGGCCAACATAACCCAGACCGATGACACCAATCTGTGCATCCCGATTCTCAATTTTATTTTTTAAGTTCATTTAAGATTTATAATTGTTCAGTAGAATTAATAAGACAGGAATTTATATTAATTCGTTGGGAAGGGATAACTATATTTACGACAAATTTTAGCAAATTATATAGAAATTTATGGGAAATATTGATTGGCGATTTCGTTTGGCAGGTGGTGCCATCATGTTGATTGGAGGTATTCTTGCAGTTATTCATGCATTGGAACTTCGGTCTAGTGGTGAAGATTTTAATCAGTTTGGTATATTAGCAATATTAGCGATTTATGGCGGTTGCGATTGGATCATCAAAGGAATCCATGGAAAAAAATAATTGATGCGTGATGTAGTTCACCAATATATGACGGATCCCAATCCGTTTATTTTATTTGGATTAGATCATATTATCGGAACAATTGTTTTTTTGGGTCTTTGGATTTGGTTACCAACTTATTCAAAAAATAATCTAACAAAGCCCAGGCAAGAACAACTAGGTATCGTTTTGGGTCTTATCGTTATGTCCAATTATCTGGCATGGGTTGGTTTGGAAGTAATCGCAGGCACTTTTGATTCAAAACTTCATCTACCATTCCATTTATGCCGGTTTGCAAATCTTGCCATTCCTTTCGTCATGATCTGGAAAAAAGAAGGGCTTTTTCAAGTGTTATATTTTTGGGGTATGTCCGGAATGCTCCAAGGTGCGATAACACCGGATGCAACTCATGGATTTCCACATTTTCATTATTTTAGATTTTTTATCGGTCATAACGGGATGGTTCTTGTATTGATCTATGCTATTGTGGTTTTTGATTTGAGACCATCACTTAAAGGGTTATGGGACTCATTCCTTGCACTCAATGCATTTTTAGTATTTGCTGCAATAGTAAACCTAATATTGGATTCCAATTATTTTTGGATCTGTGGTAAACCACCTACCGCATCCTTATTGGATTATTTAGGTCCATGGCCGTGGTATATTTTGATGGCTGAATTTGTTGCATTATTACATTATTTGGTTGCTTATGCGCCATTTTATTTTTTTAATAAGAGGATTCACTCTTGAATAAAATTGAATTAGGATTAGCAATATTCTTATTGGGAACCATAATTACAGGGATAAAAATGACACCGCCCGTTCAAAAATTAACACCACCCCAAGCACAAAAAATTCCAAAAGATGTCACGGTACATCATGATACCAGAATTGATGATTATTATTGGTTAAAGGAACGTGACACCCAACCGGTCTTAGATTATCTTAAAGCAGAAAATGATTATACATTTGCAAAAATGAAACACACCGAGTTGCTTCAAAAAACTTTGTATAATGAAATGCGAGGTA
>CAZYLQ010000113.1:0-4188 GCA_964648395.1 uncultured bacterium
CTTGTCTAAATTATATGTCAACGCATGAGCAACTAAAGCAGTTCTGAAAGCAAATTTCTTTTCATCAGTCGATTGACCAAACAATGGAGATGCCATGAAAAGAATCAGGATGATAGATATTAGATAATTTTTCATTTTTATTTAATAAAGTAACGTTGAATTTTTTATCATATGAGATATTTCAATCGACAATAACATTATTAATAAATCTTTCAATTCATAATTTAAGTAATAAATTTCCTGAGGATGTTCTCGGTGTTTAATTTTTCGGAAGATTAATAATGGGGGACCTATCTTTGTCTGACTGTGAAGAATTAGTGGGGGTTAATTGCAGGAGCGAGTGTACTTTTTAAAACTAAATGGCACAAGAGTGGCGCAAGTTTGAAATTATCAAAAAATTAACTCTCTGTAATCCATTTCTATAGGTGGTGCCCCAGATAGGGCTTGAATCTGTAAAAATTATTTTAATTATTACCTAGATAAGCATTACGAACATTAGAATTATTTTCGATATCTTTTAAAGTACCTTCAGCAAGTATTTTGCCTAGATTCAGTACTGTGATAGGTGCTTTTAATTCTCTTACAAATGCCATGTCGTGTTCAATTACTAAAATTGTAACACCTTCACTATTCAAAGTTTTAACCAACTCAGCAGTTAAACTAGTTTCTTCAGAACCCATTCCGGCTGTAGGTTCATCTAGTAATAAAAGTTTTGGTTCCATGGCAAGAGCCATTCCTATTGACAACCACTGCTTATGGCCATGGGATAAGGAACCTGCTCTATCACTTAGTTTTACCTGCAATCCTAGACGATTTAAAATTTTTTGACCTTCACTCTTTATTTCATTTTGGTTGATATAATCCGGTAAAGATACTCTAATGTTGTGTTCTACTGTTAAATCATTATAAATAGAAATATTTTGAAATTTTACACCAATTCCTGAACGGACGAGCTTGTATGTTGGAATTTTTTTAATGTCTTTCCCATAAAATAAAACTGAACCCGATTTTGGTTTTACAGTTCCAAGGATAATTTTAAATAGTGTCGATTTTCCAGCACCATTTGGACCAATAATACAACGTAGTTCATTGCTCTTTACAGAAAAGTCTACATTATCAATTGCTTTCACTCCCCCAAAAAAACAAGATAAATTTTTTATTTCTAAAATATAAGATTCCACAAATTTATCAAAGAATAATTATTGTTTAGATAATTTGACAGAAAATTTTTGAGTAGTTTTAACTATTACTCCTTCAGGGGCTAACATCATTGAACTTAATAAAATAGCCCCAAGTGCTACTAAAGCGTAATCACCTTGTTCGTTGAGCCACTGCGAAATCCATGAAATAAAAAATGATCCTAACAATGCTGCAGTTAAGCTTTTTCTACCAGCTACAGCAACCCAAATAACTGGTAGGATATTATTGTAAACGCCAAATGTATCTGGAGTTATAAAATTACCCCATGAAACATATAGGATTCCTGACATAGAGGCCAAACCAGCACCTACACAAAAAATAATCAATTGAATTAGTTTGATATTATGTCCCAGTGCTTCCGTTCTATCAATATCTTCACGAATTGCTATCATTTTGTATCCAAAACTGGAATTAACTAACAATCGTAAAGCTAAAAAAGTAATTAAAGCTAACCCAAAACATAGATAATAAAATTGTATTGAACTTCCAACAAATTCAATAGTATTTTCACGAAATGAAAAAATTAAACTCGGTGGTTCACGAGTAACTCCAGAAAAACGACCCAAACCATTATTACCACCTAAATGAGCTTCACCAACAAACCATCCAGGACCTGCTGTTTGGTTAAGAAATGTTTCAAATAATAAAGAAACTACAAGCATCAAAATTGCGACATAAACTCCTTTTAGTCTTGCAAAAAACATAATATATCCCAGTACCATGGAAAAAAATACAGGTACTAAGATTCCCAATAATAGAGCTAAATGAGTATTTGCATGTGTTTCAATTAAATTTATTCCTACTATGCCGTAAGTATAACCTCCCAAACCAAGAAATAAAGATTGACCAAGACTTAATATTCCGCAATATCCCCATATCAAGCAAAGACTAAGTCCTAAAAAAATATTTATTATATGATTAGATAAATTTAGTAGTTGGTAACGTCCTAAAATTAAAGGAGATAATAATCCAATTAATAGAAAGATTAAAAAAATTGACCAGTAAATATAATTATTCCCTAAATCGTTCTTCCCATTAATATTTGAAAGTGAACCAAGCATTTTTAAATTTGGACGTTTGAAATAAAATTAACCCTTACGTTGTTCCAGCCAGTGCGATATACCTTCTGGCATCATTCTTATTGTTATGATAGCGATAATTAGCATAGAAACATGACCAATTAAAACATTGTATTGAAAAACAAATGCTGTTTTGACTGCAGCTAAGGAAAATGCGCTTCCTAATAAGCCTGAAAAAATATTTGCAACACCGCCAACAACAACAGTTATAAATGCTTGAGGTGTATAACTTTGACCATAAAATGGACCTATTGTTGCTGTTAGAGCAAATAGGCCACCAGCTATTCCAGCAAGTCCAGCACCTAAACCAAAAGTTAATGCATAAATACGATTAATATTTACACCCAAAGCTTTAGCCATTTTGGGGTTTTCCATAGTGGCTCTAGCTTGTAGACCGAAACTTGTCCAATTGAAAATAGACCAAACTCCAATGATCAATACTATAGAGATAATAAAGAGAAAAATTCGATAATTAGAGAAAGATAAGTCTCCAACAGAAAAACTTCCTAAAGGTGTTGGAACAGTTTTAATTTGAGGCCCAAATGCTAACAAAGCACCTTGGCTAAGAAGGAGGCTAAGTCCCCAAGTTGCTACTATTGAGGATAATAATTGCCCATAAAATCTGCGAATAATTAAACGTTCTAAAAATATTCCAACTATTGCTGTCCCCAAGCCACCTAAAATGACAGAGATTATTATAGGAATACCAGAGTAGAATGAAAATGATGTTATGTAAGCACCAACCATCATCATTTCACCATGGGCTAAGTTAATTACACCCATCATTCCAAATATGATGATTAAACCCAGAGCTGAAAGAGTTAAGAAAGATACGGTGTCAGCATATTGGTATATTAAACCAACATAACTGGACAAATCATTCATGTAATTATATTTTTTGAGATTTTAAAAATATTGAGGAAATAAGGGTGGATAAAAAATATTAATTTAACCGATCACTAATACTTAAAGTAAGTTTCATAGTGATCGGTTAAAATATTAATTTATCGTTTATATTTTATGTATCTTGGATCGTCCCAGGGGAGATATTGCTTTGCATCATTTTGTCTAACTAAATTTACTCCAGATGATCTTAGCCACCATGGTTCAATAGGACCAAAATCATGTACCCAACTGACATTATGTTTTCTGTCAATTTTAGCCATCCTAATATTCATCGTCAAATGATGAGTGGCTGGGTCAAGTAAAACCCTACCTTCTGGGGCATCAAATGTAATACCTGATTCCAAAGCACTAATAACATCATTAACATTAGTATTCCCAGCTCTTCTCCATGCTTCAGCCATAATGTTTACAGCAACATATGAACATCTAGCAGGTTGATTTATGTATGGTTCATTGGGGAATTTTTTTCTAAAGTTTTTTGTAAATACTTTGTTGCCGTTAGTTGGGACTTCTTCAATGTAAGCAACTGGTATATACATATTTGCAAGTGCAGGTGGTGGGAATTGTTTATGTTCATATCCTTGTTGCAAATTAACTGTAGAAACTGCTGGAATGCCTAAGTTAACTGCTTGAGCCTGTGGATAAAATTGAGATTGATTTGCTCCTACAAGATAATGAACCATAAAGTCAGGTTTTGCTTTTTGTATATTTGAAATAGTTGATGCAAATTCAGAATTCCCAAGAGGATGAAATTCTTCTCCAATTATTTCACCACCATATATTCCAGCGGCAACGTGAGTCCAAAGTGCGCTCACTTGACCAAAACCATAGTCAGCAGCTAAAACATACATTTTTGGGCCGTATTTTTTTATCATGTACTCTACACCAGTCAAAATTTGCTGTTCTGGGATAGGACCTGTAAAAAAAGAATATTTATCAGCTATACCACCTTCACCTTGATTATTGTGCCAAAAAATTGTTTTATTTTTTACGGCAACTGCCC
>CAZYLQ010000113.1:4288-5612 GCA_964648395.1 uncultured bacterium
CCTTCACCTTGATTATTGTGCCAAAAAATTGTTTTATTTTTTACGGCAACTGCCCTTGCAGCTTCTCGTTCAGAACTTGTATATCCGGCCATGATTACATCTGCTTCATCATCAAAAACGCACTTTAGAGCTAATTCCTGATATCTTTTCACATTTGATTGTCCGTCATAGTGAATTAATTCAAGTCTATTCCCATTTACCCCACCTGCTGAATTAATTTCTTCAACAGCCAATTGTGCTCCGTGTGTTTTTGGTATATTTGGTAAAGCAAAATCTCCAGAATGATCATCAATAACACATATTTTTATTGTTTTTGCTTGTGCAAAACCATTTACCATCAAAAAAATTAAAATTGTCATAATCATGACAAGATACCTATTTTTTCGAATAAAATTTTCACGATCTGCTTTTTTACATTTTATTGAACTATCCATATTTTCTCCATTATTTGCGTTAACTAAATTAAAAAATTTATTATAATTTACGATTCATTAATTTGAATCATATCCTAAAACATCAAATTGAAAGATAACTGCTGATGTTTTTAGAATCTTTTAATGCTTCTGATTTCAAAGTTGAAACAATTTCTCCTTTTTCTACTACTAAACAACGTTTTACAGTTTCAAGAATTAGTCTTATATTTTGTTCAATCAATAAAACTGTAAGACCAACCTCGGAATTTAAATTTCTTATCAATTCTCCTATCTGGGAAACAATATTTGGTTGTATCCCCTCAGATGGTTCATCTAGTACAAGTAAACTTGGATTCCCCCTCAATGCTCTACCTATTGCAAGCATTTGCTGTTCTCCTCCACTTAATGTACCTGCTTTTTGCCTCCGACGATCTGATAATATAGGAAAAAATTCATATAGTTTTTTAAATTCTATGTTGTTTCTTTCTTTAGATATTCTTTCACCCATGCGTAAATTTTCTTCTACAGTTAATTTTGTGAATAATCCACGTCCTTGAGGGACATATCCAATTCCAAGTTGAGCTCTAAAATTGGAGGATTTATCAGTTATTTTTGACCCAGAAAAAAAAATATCACCAATAGAGCAAGGCAAAAATCCCATTATGGTCTCAACTAATGTCGTTTTCCCAACACCGTTTCGTCCAACAATACCTAATATTTCTCCTGCATTTATTTTTAAAGATACTTCTCTTACAATCGGAACTCCATCATAACCTGAACTCAAATCATTGATTTCCAGTAATGGTTCGTCAGTTCCAGTCATCTTTAGAATTTAATAATATAAATTATTTATTTCTCAGATTATAAATTTTGTGAATCCACCGTCAACATTCCAGCAAGCACCAGTTACA
>CAZYLQ010000114.1:0-5592 GCA_964648395.1 uncultured bacterium
ATCCATTTCACGGATAAAAATATTGGATGAAAAATCAAATTGCTCTATTTCAACCGTATCTTGGTCAGGATTAAATTTAGTTTTTATTACAGACTCCAAAGAATCGGAAAGTCTCATTAATGGCAATTTATCCACAAACCATTCTTCAAAAACCATCATTTTTTCTTCAGAAAAGGCGATAGTCGTAATCCATTTTTTTGTCCTGAACCCATGAACAGATTCAATTTCTTTCCCGCCGGTTCTTGTGAACTTCGGCGGTGTGTCATCCTCATCATCATCATCATCGGAGGAAAATGAAAAAGAAACCGACTTTGTATCATCAGAACTGGTATCTGGTTCCTTGAAATAATCTTCAGGAGATTGAAGCCAGTACTCTTCCTCATCCTTGTCATATTTTAGAATTTTTTCTGTGCCATCAATCATAATCTCCCCGGTCTCACCATTCATGAGCCAACGAGCATAGAATCGTTCTGCTTCAATTTTTTCTTCCGCTTTTAAAAAACCCGGTGCAACGGTTTGGTCAAATGTCATTTTAAAAGGTCCTAAAACAGGGATATCCATTTGCATTTTTCCCACAACTCTGATTTGAAGATTCTGGGGAAAAGACAATGAAATAACAAACAATGAAAATATATAGTGGCGCATTGATTGATTAGACAAAGAGTACATTAAATGATTGTCATGAATTCAAAAAATTTTAAAGGAAAGTTCAACCAATTCAGGAATAGCAATGACAACATCATCCCCTTTTTCCAGTTTGCCAACCCCTTCCGGTGTGCCGGTAAAAATAAGGTCGCCTGCCTGCAAAGGTACTTCTCCTGCCAACTCGCACATGATCTCCCCCGGATTCCAGATCATATCATTACAGGATCCCATTTGTTTGACTTTTCCATTCACAGCCAAAGTCAAATTGAAATCAGAAAAATCAGCTCCATCACCAATAGGAATGATTTCAGAAACAGGAGCGCTCCCCGCAAAACATTTACTTCTGAACCAGGGTTTCCCCTCGTTTTTTGCTTTCGTTTGCAAATCCCGTCTTGTGAGATCCACACCCACACCAAATCCGAAAATGGACATATTTTCACCAACAGCAATTACCAATTCAACTTCATGATTCAGGTTCTCTGTATCAGCTGGATAATCAATATCGGTTCCCGGTGTCACTACAGCCCAATTGGGCTTAGAGAAAAATAGAGGCGGTTCTTTGTCATCCACGCCCATTTCCCTGGCATGAGCTGCATAATTCCGTCCCACACAATAAACGTGATTTACGGGAAAACCATTGTCTGATCCTTGAATTGGTAAAATAATGGGTTCAGGTTTTGGAAATTGAAATGACATTAAACTGTAAAAAGCATGAATCGCATTATATCGTCAAAATCGCTTGCTTCAAATACTACTGTTTTTGCATCCAAGAGTGTGGCTCCGGTATAATGTGACGCCCGATAAGCAAGTTGTTGCTTAATAAACCTAACTTCCAATGAAAATGAATCAGGATGCGCCCAGATACATTTTTTCAGATTACTTGATAAGGTCACTTTTACTTTTTCCCTTATCGCTTTTCTTGATGTTTCCGGCTGTATATTGATTGTTGAGTCGCCTACGCCAACCATGGTGGCATGTGTTGTTGTATTTGGGCTTACATCTTTTACTTCTTCGCACAGGCCTGCATCTCCAGAAACAAAAACCAGTGGTACCCCATGTTTGGCGGCAATATTACCATGGAGAAAAAACTCAGACGTTTGCTGGCCATTAATAAAAACAGAATCCAGTTTAGATGATGATAGGGTGTGAGCCAAGGGGTTTCCTCCCTTCCCTGCCATGGAATGATACCCGACCATAAGGAGAGCATCAAAAGAATCATCTAATTCTTGAACCATGGAATAGGGATGGCCGCTCCAGCCTCGAATTAGTTTTACATTTTCTGGTAATTCTTCTGATAAAATATTTCGACCAGAATAGTGAGCATCTTTTACCCAAATTTCTTTTGCCCCTGCATCATTGGCACCTTTGCAAGCCGATACTACTTCTTTTGTCATCCTTTCCTGGAATTGAGTGTAAACGGAAGGTTTGTTGTGATCCACTTCGTCCCAATGGGTAACTCCTGTAATACCTTCCATATCTGCGCTGATATATATTTTCATTATATTCCTAGATTAATTTGATCGTAAAACTAACCCAATTTGGTAGGACTATAAAAGCATCCACTGTTAAGTGAAGGCTTTTATAAAAAATGTAAATAAAAAGATTAGGAAGAAAGTAAATCTTCTGACCAAGATTTATGCATTCCTTCATTAATTGTTTCTGAATAGTTATAATTTTTATAATTAATAATGAGCTTAACTGATTCAGGATTCTCTAAAAAGGCGGCTTTTGCAGTAGCATTAAAATTGAATTGAATATAGTGAACTGAGCTAATTTTATTCGATTCCTCTCTACCAATCTCAAATTCGGCATAAACTTTTTCATCTTCAATTTCAAAATAAACCGCTTTGCCTTCTGTAAGTCCAATAAACTGATTCAACACAGGTCGAATTTGAGTTTCATCAGTCACTTCAATAAATAAAGTTGCACTCAGTCCATTTACCAAAGGGAGCAACGAATTGTACACATCTATCTCTTCTTGGATTTGATTATCGTGTACCATACGTTCAGCGCGCATCATTTCCTGAATTTGAAATTTCATTGTTTTCCGATTTTCAAACGTGATGGTAATATTGGGCCCCAGAGAAATACGGCGCTTTTTTTTATAATCCATCAATTCACTGCGATAATCATTCCGAACTTTTTCATATTCTATAATGTTCATTAAATCTGTTATTACAATTGGTTTCATTTTTTCCCTTAATTTTAACTAAAGCCGTATGCTTTATGTAATTCTAAAATGGGATGGCTCGGTGCCACATCCCCTTCACTGGCCTGGGTTAATTGATGACTTGCCAAACTACAGTCAGAACAAACAATGTCTGCATCCCGCTTATTGATATCATTAACACAACGTTCTGCCACTTTCATTGATGGTTCAAAATATTCGGTTTTCATGCCCCATCCACCATCCATGCCGGAACATCGATTTATAAGATTCACTTTTGTATTCGGGATCAATTTTAAAATATCTCGTCCCTTAAATCCCATTTGCTGTGCCTTCAAATGACAACTCACATGGTAATTCACTGTACCAATTTCATTTTCGAAATTTGTATTGAGTTTTCCTTGTTTATGGAGGTGTACCAGGTACTCTGAAATATCAAAGGTATTTTCTGATATCAATTTTATTTTTTCATCCATTTCCAAATAATCTGGATATTCCTTTTTCAAGGTTAAACTACATGTAGGCGGTCCCGTAACCACTATTTTGTATCCTTCTTTCACCCATTTACTCAATTCATCCACATTAGGATATGCTTGTTTTTTAAATCCTTCAAAATCTCCCGGACTTAAATAAGGAGCACCACAACACTGTTGATCTGGATAAATACATTCAACGTCATTATGCTCTAATATTTGTACCGCGCCCTTCCCAAGGCTTACATCATGTACATTGGTAAAACATGTACCAAAAATGACTACTTTATCTATAGGGTCAGAAATATTGGACTGATGGGATTTAAACCATTTCTGAAACGTGTTGGTATGGAATTTTGGTAAAATTCGTTTCCGATGAATACCGATGGTTTTTTCCATCATATATCGAAAAAAATCAATGCGATTAAAAATGTTTAATATGGGGCCAAAAATAGATCCAATCTTCCCCGTGAAATCAGTATTGGCTAAAAATTTATCATTAGTTCTAACTCCCCGCTCTTTTGTGCGAATAGCTTGGGCCCGTGTCATTAATTTGGGGAAATCCAGTTGAAATTCATGATCCTTCCCTGGCGTGTAAGGACAAATGGGATCACATAATTTGCACTGGTAACATAGGTCAACAATTTCCCATCGTTCTTCTTCATTTAAATCGGATACTTCACCGCGAAACTCAACTTCTATACTCGCATTCGATGCATGTTCACCTTCTGGGAGATCTAAATAATCACTTCGGTCAATTGTTTTCCCCACCCGGCCTTCCGACACTGCAATTTCACGTTTTTGTTCACCCGCATTATCAACGGAATCAAATAAGGACGGAAAAGATGGACATAGATTAAAACAAAGTCGGCAGCCAATACATACATCATATATACGGTCCATTTCATCATAGAGAGAACCTTTATCCCAATACTTAGGATTGGTAATATCATAAATAGTATTTTGTGTATCGGAATGATTGAGCAATTAAAGTTACTCTTAAGTATTAAAGATTAAGTGATTATCGGGCTCAAGAAAAGAACCCGATAATCAATCAACTGATTTATAAAGAATCGAGTGTTTGCTGAAATTTACCCGCATGGGATTTTTCAGCTCGAGCCAGTGTTTCAAACCATTCTGCAATTTCATCATGGCCTTCTTCACGTGCTGTTGCAGCAAAACCGGGATACATTTCTGTATACTCATATGTTTCGCCAGCTACTGCTGCTGCCAAGTTTATATCAGTAGAACCGATTGGTTTTCCTGTTGCAGGATCTCCTACTTCTGATAAAAACTCTAAGTGCCCAAATGCATGCCCAGTCTCACCATCGGCTGTATTTTTAAAAACACCTGCAGCTTCCGGATATCCTTCAATATCGGCTTGCCGCGCAAAATACAAATAACGACGATTGGCCTGAGATTCACCAGCAAATGCCGCTTTCAGGTTTTCGTGGGTTTTTGTTCCATCTAATGCCATTATACTCTCCTTTATTTATTATGTTTATGACACGTACCGATAATCGTCATTAGAACATCATCGGCCTCAAACTTATATTGTTTCTTTATAGTATTACGAATTTGCTCATCAAATAATTGAACATCAATCAAATCACCACAAATTTTGCATTTCAGATGATCATGTGGCTCTCTATTCCAATCGTACCGTGCAATATTTCCGTCATATATGGTATTAATTAATTGTGCATCATCCAATTGTTTCAAATTTCGATAAACTGTACCTAAACTAATGTTAGGGATTTTTACCTTCGCCTTTTGGAAAATCCAATCAGCGGTTGGATGAGAATTTGTACCATATACAATTTCTTGAATAGCTTCTCTTTTATGACTATATCGCATAGGTAAGATTAAGTATAAATAGTAATAATTCCTATTATTGTTTATTTATTTTCTAAATCTAAATAATTCAGTCGTAAATTTTATGAGATAATTACTAACTATTTAGCAGAGGAAAAAATAATGGCAAAATATGAATGTGAACATTGCGGTATGGGTGTAGCTGATATGAAATGTGCAAAATGTGGTGAATCACTTGAGCATGATCATATAACCAAAGATGATGGCACTAAGGTTGCCATAGCAAAATGCCCTTCGGGCTGTGGAAAAATCAAATCTCCCATGTGTTGTGGTCACGATATGAGTTGTGAAATCAGTTAATTGTTTTTACTAAAAATGAAAAAAGCCCGCGAGATAGCGGGGTTTTTTCATGTAGGATGATGAGTAGCTTTTGATATGGTCAAATATATTACACCATTGATTATATTTTTAATCAACTTGTCCTGGGGACAG
>CAZYLQ010000115.1:0-1597 GCA_964648395.1 uncultured bacterium
CTTGCCAGGTAAATTGCTCACTCCAATTCATGGGAACCCAATCGAATTCATCTTTTTTCCTTAATGACTCAATAAAGGTCCTGAGACTATCTTGATAGTTAATGGGTAACCATAGATCGTCTTCTGGGACTGAATCATTACCAAGCCCAACAAGAGGATCAATATGAAAATAGTTTAATTCATCAGACCAAGCATAGGAGTTTGGCTTGAAGATCTTTTCACCATAAAGATAACCATTTTCACGCTTAAATCTACCGGATGCAAAAAAGGAGACTTTCCCGGGAATAATTGGCCCTTCTACGTTTCCTTTCATGTCAGAAATATTATTAAAATCAATGCGATCGAGCTGATGAAAAATATCAGTATTTACTGAATTATAGCCACCAAAACTCCGTGAAAAATTCCCAGAATAATCAGAAAAATCACCATCTTTAGTCACAATATTCACAATTCCGGACATTGCCTGGCCATATTCCGCATTAAAGGTACCGCTTATGAATTGCAATTCCTGAATGGCATTATTTTCAATCTCTACAGCCACACCAGAGTTATAGGGATCTGTTACAGAAATTCCATCGATCATGTATGAAATTTCTCCACCTCGGCCGCCTCTCACATGAATCTCACCCCCTGTCATAACTACACCAGCCTGTAGAGCCAATACATCTACGAACTCCTCTACTGGAAGCATATCCACTTCTTCGCTACTAATATTGGCTTGGGAATAAGTTACATCCGTTTGTATCATTGCCCGTTCAGCCTGAACCACCACTTCTTCAAGTCCCACGGCACTTTCTGATAAGGCACCGTTTGCCGTGGTAGTCAGATCAACCATCATACGGACGTCATTAATTACTAAAGATTGATAACCAATCATTGAAAAACGAATGGAATAAGTTCCAGGTGGAATTTGTAGAATGTAAAAATTTCCATCGAGATCGGTGGCAGCTCCCAAAACGGAACCCTCGATCATAACATTGGCACCAATGAGTGGTTCCCCACTTTCTTTTGCTGTTACACGTCCCACAAGTTTCCCCGTGGTGCCTGCAAAAGAAAATTGACTCACCAGAACGATGATGCTTAAGATACAAAACCAACGTCTGGGAGTCAATTTCACTCCAAGTAACACAGTAGTAATATATTTAAAATAACTGTTTCTTATTTAACAAGAACCAGTTTTTTTACAGATTGGTATTCTGAACTTTTCATTTTATAAAAATACATTCCCGAAGGTAAAGCAATTCCTTTATCAGAAAGTCCATTCCATTTAATATGGTATATTCCTGCATCCATATTACCATTTACCAGCGTGGTAACCTTTTGCCCCATAATATTAAAAATGGATACGTTCACATCAGAATTCTCTGCTACGTCAAACTGGATATTTGTTTCCGGGTTAAATGGGTTTGGATAGTTTTGGTGAAGTGCAAATTCAAAAGGTGTTAATCCGGATTCATGAATAGCAACTTCAACACCCACGCCTATTTGGACAGTGAGTTCTGCATTATCCGAAGCTACAACAATATCCTCGGCAATGGTAAAGTTATCATCTGTTCCGTAAACACCGATTTGTACCGAAATAGAATCATTCAAGTTA
>CAZYLQ010000115.1:1697-5554 GCA_964648395.1 uncultured bacterium
GAGTCCGCTCCATCGCCTATGGCATCATCATTTACAAACGCAAAATTTCCACCATCCTCTGGTACAGGAAAGGGTAAATATGTAGACGATGCAGAACTAGAATCAGCCACGCCCCAAATACCAGGACTAAACCCTGAAGCAGATGGATCCGAGAAAGTAGATAAACTAATTTCCATTGGATCTATTAATGCATCTAGTGCTGCATCAATATTTGCTAGTTCAATGGATGTAATTTCAAATGGTGTACTCAATGTATCAAAATTCTCGATGGTCATTACTGCTTCTTGATATTCACCCAATGACAATGCATCAAAATTGAATACAAGCGGGTTTACCTGGAAAGGCCCCATTGGTGTAGAGCAGGCACTTGAACTTGCTTCTGACTCACCTTCATCATAAACAGATTTTACCTCAAAACAATATTCTGTTCCATTTTCTAATTGCGTAACAGTGTACCAAGAATCTTCGGTGGAATCGGCTAAAACACCATCAACATAAATATTGTAATTCTGGAATGTTCCACACCCTGCATAATCAGCTGATTCACTTCCGGAAACAGATATTTCATCTACATACCATTCCTCACCATATCCTGCAGCATCATAATACCTGAAAGCAATTTTTATTTCGTTACCTACGAAGTCAGAAATATCCACTGTTTGAAACCAAATATCATCTCCAATTTCCCATGGCAAAGAACTATAAACGACTGACCACGTTTCACCTCCATCAGTGGACACTTCAACCATATTGGAATCATTAGCATCCACAGACCAGTTGTAGCCTTCGATAAATTCGATATATCCAGATACATAATTTGTCAAATCAATCGTTTCCGAAATTAATCGACTATCGATTGGAATTGTATCGGATTGAGTGTAGACAGCATGAGCACTAAAATCATCATCCCCACCATCATCACAAGGGAACATTCCTGCACCGCAATCAATGGCAGTACTGTCGCTGTAGCGAAACCATCCCCCGGTACCATTATCTACATCATTAACAATTTCCATCTCTTCGATAGCTAAGGAGCAAACAGGAAAACATTCATCATAAAGAATATCTCCAAAATCTTCTGTCTGGACCCATGACAGGAAAACTTCCTCATTAAAAAAGTAGGCCTCTAAATGTTCAGGTGGGCAAAGGGATTGACTATAACTGACAACTGGAATAACAAATCCAATTAAGAATACTTTTAGCTTTCTCATTCTCATGACATATCTTCCTTATATAAAGTTCCAAAAAAGCCTTGTAAGGTAAATGGATAATTTATTTTTTCAAAAAAGAAAAAATTTAATATTATTTATCACAAACACTATAGAGTTTTATTATTAAATAACTATTTTATAATCAGAGTGTGGTGAAAAATTGAAATTCCTTAGAGATTTTTTCTCTCTGGAATTGACCAATTGTAATTCATCATTTGTTGCGGTATTTTTCACTTTATGACTAGAAATTTGAACAGGAAAATATTAAACTTTTTGCTTATGGTCTCATCCTCATGTTTTTGTGGAGAGGTGGATCATTATCTATCTTGGGGACAAACTCTAGTCGACGCCACACCGATTCTGAATTCAAAAATAAATGAAATCATAAATACAACAGTTCAATCCTTGGCAAAAGATTGCTCATGCGAAGAAGCGGCAAGCAAGGTTTTAAGTGGTTTTGGCGTAAGCCTTAATTCGCATTTTGAAAAATGGGTCAAGGGAACTGACAAAGTTGACAAATTTATGCCCAACATTGACCTCGCTTTACGGGAAAGCATATTTAGTCTCCACAAAACCCAATGGGCTCTAATTGAAAGAAACTTTTTTTCTATTCAATTGGATGAGATTGTCAATGTAGGTGGTGTGTATATAGGATTAGATAAACTTTCCCATTTTACCGGATCCGGTTTCCTCTATTACCAGGCATATCGTGTCGCTAAAAAAGCCGGAAATAAAAAACCAATAAACCAGGCTATTAAGATTGGGATTACAGGAGAAAAAACCGTTATCGGTCGGATGGCTACTGGTGTTTTTTCCTATGGGGACATGGAAGCAAATTTCCAAGGATTGCTTTTCGGCTTAGATATGTGTGAAGGCAAAGATCCATTCTTAAAGTATTCCAGTGATGGTTGGCAATTTTCGCGACCATTTGATATTAGATCCTATGTGAATCCGAATTGGGATGAATCTTACAATCCGTCATTTTATTTTGACGGGTTAAATCTCATGTTAATGCCCAAATCAACAGCAGCACTAAATAATCTTCCGAATTTTTGTGAGGGCTACCGTTCATCTTATGTACAGAAACTGTTTCACTATTACGACTCAATTCAGTCCAAATCTGAGTCATTCATCCACTTAGACTCTCTCATTTCTATTAAAGAATTACCCGACCCTTCCCTCTTTAACATTAAAAATATTTGTGGGGATTGATGCTTTATACTTTAATAAAAATATTCTCCATTATAAGTGTCCGCACCTTTTTTAACCGGGTGTCCCTTTGGCATGAGGATCGGATCCCAAAGGACGGCCCTGTTATTTTTGTTTCCAACCATCCTAATACCATGATGGATCCGCTGGTGGTGGGAATTTCATGCAAAAGAGATTTACATTATTTCGCTAAAAGCACACTGTTTAGTAATCGCATTAAAAGGTTTTTTCTAACCAGGTTGAAACTTATTCCTGTGTACCGAAAACAAGATAATCCTGATGGGATGTTAAAAAACAAGGATACATTCGAGAAAGGATATGATATCCTCAAAAATAAGGGCGCTTTCTTGATTTTTCCCGAGGGTGTTTCCACCGGTGACCGAATTCTGGAAAAGATCAAGACTGGCGCTGCGCGGATCGGGTTTGGCGCAGAAACAAAAAATAATTTCCAACTAGGGGTGAAAATCGTTCCTGTTGGGCTCAGTTATTCTGATGCAATCAAATTTAGAAGTGATGTGTTTGTCCGGTTTGGTAAACCGATCGTCCTGGGGGGTTGCAGGGAATCATTCATGGCAGATGAAAAGCAAACTATAAATAATGTAACGGATGAGATCGAAATCGCCTTAAATAAACTTACTACCAATGTTAGTGAATTAGAAATTGCTGACCTGGTCGAATGCCTGGAATTAATCTATAAAAAAGAGCTGATTCTGGAATTGGGTTTAAAATTGGAAAGCAAACAGGATGATTTTTCTGTCACCAGGGGGTTAATCAATGCTGTTGAATGGTACCAGGAAAAATATCCCCAAAAAGTGAATCATTTTCGGTTGATGGTGGCTCGATACATGGATCGATTGGATCGACTCAATATTCCTGAATCATTTCTTGGACCCGGTGGACAAGAGCTCACTTTACTGAACCGATTAAAGGCATTGGGTTTTCTCGTTCTTGGTTTTCCAATTTTCCTATGGGGATTATTGCATAATTATCTTCCCTATAAATTCCCGCGTTGGATTACAGGGAAAATGAAAACATTTAAATCCCAAATTGCCCCTGTAAAAATGTTGGCAGGGATTCCAGTTTTCATTCTCTATTACATGATCATTCTTTCCTGTGTCCAATGGTATTTTGGTGTGACCTCCACTACGGTGCTGTGGGGTTTGTCAATCATACCATCTGGGAATTTTGTATTAACTTATTTAGATGGATTTAATGGCTATCGCCAACATTTAAGATTCATGTCTTTATTCTATAAAAAACGTGGATTGATCTTTGAATTGATTGAAGAAAGATTAAAGATTATACATTTTATCAACAAAGCGAAAGAACAATATTTTAGAGAGAATTCAGAAAACTAAAAGAAAAAGCCTCAACTTCCGATAGGAAATCAAGGCTTTTCGAGTGTAGCGGGGGAAGGATTTGAACCTCCGACCTTTG
>CAZYLQ010000116.1:0-5542 GCA_964648395.1 uncultured bacterium
TTTTTTTCCTTTAATTTGTGAACTGGATCAAATCCTTCCCCGCCTCCCAAAAACTTTATTGGGTGGCAAGTTAATATTCTTTTAACACCTTTATAGAAACCTTTTATTAAACCGTACGTTTTTAGACAGTCAATAAAGTATTCGGAACAAGTGGGTAGATATCTACAATTATTACTCAGGAATGGTGAAATAATTAATTTATATCCTTTTATAAATTTTATTAAAATATTAGATAAAATTTTCATTATTTAATTTTATTAAATTCAGTAAACATTGCTTTTTTTATATCCAAATAATTATTTTTTAAAATAGTTTCTTTAGCAATTACTAGGTAAGAATAATCAAACCTAAGAGATAAACTTTTAACTGCTTCATTTGTTATATTTCTTAGTTTCCTTTTTATTTTATTTCTTATCACTGCAGTGCCTAATTTTTTTTTTGTAATAAAACTAATATTTAATTTGTTTTTATCTTTATTTGATAGTTTTTTAAAAAAAATTGTAAAATACTTATTAGATTTTTTTTTTCCTCTAAGTATTTCTTTAAATTCATTATTCTTCGAGAGACAAACTATTTTACTTTTCATTAAATTAAACAGCCAATAATTTTCTACCTTTTTTTCTTCGTCTTGAAAGTGCTTTTCTTCCAGCTTTAGTTTTCATTTTTGATCTAAAACCGTGTTTTCTTAATCTTTTTTTTACGCTGGGTTTGTATGTTCTTTGCATATGTTGGTCGTGTTAATATTGTTAAAATTTCGGTATTTATAGATAATATATATATATAAGTACAGAACATTTTATAAAGAATATGGATAATGCAAAAATAAAAAATATTAAAATATTAATAGGTTTATTTTATTTAATATTGCTTTTAATTTTTTTGTATTTATTTTTTTCTAAATATAGTCTTGAAGAAATTACCACCTATAAGTTTATTCAGTCTAATAGAGAATATTTAATCAATATTAAAGAATCAAATATATTTTTGCTATCCATAGTCTTTATTGTCTTTACTATAGTTTGGATTTTTATGTTAGGATTTGGAAGTCCAGTTGTGCTCTTGGCAGGATTTATTTTTGGTAAATGGCTGGGTACTTTGTTAGCGGTGTTTTCAATGACCACTGGTGCCATTTTGTTATATATTTTTGCAAATTATTTTTTTAAAAATTTAATAAAAGCAAAATTTTTAAGTCAATTTAAGAATTTTGAAACCAAATTTAGAAACAACGAATTTACATTTTTTTTAATTTACAGATTTGTTGGAGGAATACCTTTTCAGTTAGCAAATTTACTACCAGTTTTATTTAACATAAAATTAAAAAATTATTTTTTTGGTTCATTAATTGGACTAACACCACAGGCATTTTTAATAGCTTCTTTGGGCAGTGGCATTGAGCAAATTATTAAGAATAGCAATAGAGTCCCAAGTATTTTTGAGCTATTATTGTCATCGGAAATTTATTTACCTATTTCGGGATTTATTTTATTAGTCTTAATAACTTTTATGTTAAAAAAATTTTTCTATAAAAAATAAATCTGGTGCCCATAACCAGAATCGAACTGATGACCTCTTCCTTACCATGGAATTGCTCTACCGTCTGAGCTATATGGGCTAAAATTATCAATTATAAAAAACATAATATATAAAACAAATTTATTCAAATTATTGCCTTAATTTTTATAGTATAATGAATTATATCTATTAAATAATAATTTTTTATAGGAAAAAAATGGGAATCCATTACAATTATAAATCTACTCGGGGCATGAAGGCAATGGAAAAAGCAGCCAAAAGAGAACGTAAGCTTGCCGAAAAAAAAGCCAAAAGAGAAGCCAAAGATGGAAAAAAAAAGGAAGATGATGTTAGTAAGTTTGATGTTCAAAAACCAATTACACTTGATTTTATAACCAATCCAAACAAAAATAAATGAACAACAGGCAGAAAAATATTAAGCTTGAGTTGGCCCTTAAAAAAAATTTAAAAAAACGAAAACTTTTTCAAAAAAAAATTAAAAAGAAAAATAAGTAAATGCCAGTTCTTTCTGATAAGTGGATAAAAAAAATGGCATTAAATGGAATGATTTCTCCATTTGAAGAAAAGCAAATTAGAGAAGGAAAAATTTCCTATGGTTTATCTTCATTTGGTTATGATGCAAGAGTTTCGAATGAATTTAAAATATTTACAAATGTAAATTCTGAAATTGTTGATCCAAAGAATTTTAAACCCAGTAATTTTGTGACAAAAAAAGTTTCAGAATGTATAATACCGCCCAATTCATTTGTATTAGCAAGCACAATTGAGTATTTTAAAATTCCAAAAGATGTTTTAGTAATTTGTTTGGGCAAATCTACATATGCACGATGCGGTATTATTGTTAATGTTACTCCCTTGGAGCCTGGTTGGGAAGGACATGTAACTTTGGAGTTTTCGAACACGACTCCTTTACCAGCAAAAATTTATGCCAATGAAGGTGTGGCTCAATTTGTCTTTCTTCAAGGAAATGAAAGACCAGAAATATCCTACTCAGACAGAAAAGGTAAATACATGAGACAAGTTGGAGTTACTTTGCCAAAAATATAAATAATGGAAAAATTGGAGGTTATAGGAGCAAAAAAACTCAAAGGTACTATAAAAATTTCTGGATCAAAAAATTCCTCACTACCTATTTTAGCTGCAACTTTATTATCAAGTAAAAAAATTACAATATTGAATCTACCCAGAGTTAAAGATATAAAGACAATGTTATTATTGTTGCGTTCACTAGGCTCAGATATCAAATTTAATAAAAAAAAAAAATCAGTTGATATTTATAATTCAAAAAATATCAAAACATTTGCTTCTTATAATTTAGTTAAGACTATGAGAGCAGGAATACTTGTGTTAGGACCTTTGTTGGCAAGATTTAATAAAGCAAAGGTATCTTTACCAGGGGGTTGTTCCATTGGAGCTAGACCAGTAGGTATTCATTTGAAGGCTTTATCAAAATTAGGCGTAAAATATAAAATTATACAAGGATACATATATGCTAAAGCACCAAAAGGTCTAATCGGGAATGTAATAAAATTTCCTAAAATATCAGTTGGTGCGACAGAAAATTTAATTATTGCTGCTAGTTTTGCAAAAGGAAAAACAATTTTGAAGAACTGTGCAATTGAACCAGAAATTGGAGATTTAATTAATTTTTTAAGAAAAATAGGATGTAATATTAAATGGACCGGAAAAAGAACCGTTACAATTATAGGAGTTAAGAAATTAAAAGAAGCAAGGTATAAAATAATGTTTGATAGAATTGAAGCTGGAACTTATATGATAGTTTCTGCTTTGATGGGGGGAAACTTAAAAATTATTAATATTAAACCAAAAATAATTAAAACAGAGATAGATATTTTAAGAAAAATTGGAGCAAGTATCAAAATTAAAGATACTGAAGTTAAAATTATTGGAAAAAAGAAAATTAAAAATATTAAGTTAACAACTTCACCGTATCCAGGTTTTCCAACTGACTTGCAAGCACAACTAATGGTTTTGCTTTGCAAGTCTTTTGGAAGATCGGAGATAGTTGAAAGAATTTTTGAAAATAGATTTATGCATGCATCAGAGCTTAATAGAATGGGAGCAAAAATTAAAATTTTGGGCAATAAAGCTGTTATTGAAGGCAATGTTAATTTTAAAGCAGCAGAGTTGATGGCAACTGATTTAAGAGCCTCAGTTTCTTTGATACTTGCTGCATTAACTGCAAAAGGCAAATCAATAATTAATAGAATATATCATTTAGATAGAGGTTACGAGAATATAGAAAAAAAATTAAGAAATGTTGGTGCCAAAATTAGAAGAATTTCTTAGAGAATGAATAAAAAATATTTAGCAAAGATTATTGCAAAGGATAGTCAAGGATTAAAATTGATATCAGCATGCTGTTTTCAGGCAAAAGTAAGTGCGAGTGAATTAATATATTTAAAAAAAAATCAAATTTTTTTAATTTTTTTACAAAGATTTAACAGAGAAAACAAAAGAAATAAGGAAAAAATTAATAGCGTTTGTAAATTTGAGTTTGTAGAATTTGTAAAATCAAAAAATATTGATCAAAACAATAAAGATTTGATTTTAGAGCTATTTGCAATAGATTTAATTAAGAATAAAGATAAATTTGAAATAAACTTAATTTTTAATAATAATTCTTATATAACACTTTCTACTGAAATTGTTGAGGCAACTTTGGAGGATCAAAATAAAATTTAAATGATTAAAATATTAGATTGCAATAATAAGAACTATGTTTCTAAACTGAGTAAATTACTAATAAAAAGAAAAAGTGATGATAAAATTAGTAAAAATATAGTTGTAAAAATTATTAGTGATGTAAAAAAGAATGGGGATAAAGCTGTAGTTAAATATGAGAAAAAATATAGTAAAAATAGCGAAATAATTGTTAATAAAAAAAAAGTATCAAAAAGTATTAGATCGTTAGATCCTAAAATAAAACGTGCAATAGATTTTGCTTTTAATAGAATATATAAATTCCATTCAAAACAAAAAGTTCAAAATATATTTTATAAAGACAACCTGCATAATAAATTATACTATAAATACAGAGCAATAGATTCTGTTGGCTTTTATGTGCCTGGAGGTAATGCGAGTTTTCCATCAACTGTTTTGATGAATGCAATTCCTGCAAAAATAGCAGGAGTTAAAAGAATAGTTATGATTAATCCAAAGATGAATGGTAGACAAAGCCCGGGAGTTTTATATGCAGCCAAAAAGACAGGCATTAAAGAAATTTATTCAATTGGAGGTGCTCAAGCAATTGCTGCTCTTACATATGGCACAAAAAGAATTAAAAAAGTTAATAAAATTGTTGGACCAGGAAATATTTTTGTTTCTGCAGCTAAAAAAGAAGTCTTTGGTGATGTTGGAATAGATATGGTTGCTGGACCATCAGAAATTACAGTTGTGGCAGATAAATTTTCTAATGTAAATTGGGTCGCTGCAGACTTATTAGCTCAAGCAGAACATGATACAAATTCTCAATGTATTCTAATTTCTAGAGACATAAATATTATAAACAAAGTAAAAAATTCAATTTTTTATCAACTAAAAGAATTACCAAGAAAATTTATTGCAAAAAAAAGTTTGGAATTAAATGGAATTTTGATAAGAGCTTACTCAAACAAACAAATTATTGATATCATCAATATGATTGCTCCCGAGCATTTAGAATTAAATATTAAAAATTACAATAGTATTTTAAATAGAATTAATAATGCAGGTTCAATTTGTTTAGGAAATTATTCTGCCATGGCAGTCACAGATTATAATGCTGGAACAAATCATATTTTACCAACAAATTCTTCAGCTAAGTTTTCAAGCGGACTATCAGTTTATGATTTTTATAAAAGAATTTCTTATATAAATTTATCAAAAAAGGGTATTGAAACTCTTGGGCCTTCGGTTATAACTTTAGCAAAATTTGAAGGTTTAGAAGGACACGCTAAATCAATAAAATTTAGATTAGGGAGAAATTAAAATTGTCAAAACAAGATTT
>CAZYLQ010000117.1:0-5515 GCA_964648395.1 uncultured bacterium
TCTGTGAAGAGAGTTGCAGGAGCCTTCTATGATCCACTTGCCTGGATTTGGAAAAACCTAACTTCCCATTTAAAAAAATAAAAATTAAAAGCTTCCTGGAATTATTGGTTTTGTTGTTCCATTAGTTCTATTTTCTTCAAAAGACAAAATTTCCAAAAAATATCATCAAATATGATTTCTATCATCTTCCACAATGCATTTTTGGTATTTTAGTTTTTCCAAATAATAGAATATCTTCTAGACCTTTCAGCATTCAAGAAAATGTGTTCACCATTTAGCAATTTGTGCTTTGATTAGAAAAAAATCTTTAGGCATCCACAGCAAAAGATTATTTTCATTATTCAAGCGTACATTTCAACGGTTATCTATTTCGGATTATCACAAGTAAACCTATGGGAAGTGCCCCGAGAATGAAAGGGGGAAATAATTTACAATAAGAAAAAATGATTGACAATATTTTTTTTATGTTAAAACATACAATATGTTAATAAAATATATAAAATATTACATTAATGTTTTTATATTCTATTAACCATTCCAAGTTATCAGTGACAAATCAAATTTAGGTAAATATTTGATATTTTTCTGGATTTTGTCTATTGATAATTAGTTTGCCAATTAATGTAAGAGCGTATTAAACCTTTTTTCAAGTTGACATTTTATTTTTCAAAAAATGGCCGATATTTGTTCAAATGGGAAAAAGAATTCCACGCTGAGGCAACGTCGAAACCTTAACAAATGCGAAGCCTAGTTTCGCCAACAGGGCTAGCTTAATGGACAAGGAGAATATTATGAAACAATTCAAAATAAGTGTTGTATTAGCAATGGCTACTAGTTTTGCGTTCTACGCTACAAGTGCCTTTGCACTAGACAAAGTTCACCTACAAACAGATTGGATACCATCCGGTGAACATGCTATGTACTTTGGTGGATGGGAGAAAGGTTTTTGGAAGGACGAAGGAATTGATATCAAAGTAACTCGGGGCTATGGTTCTGGGGATACTGTAACCAAAATTGCCACCGGTGCCGCTGACTTTGGGGTTGCCGATATCGGTGCCCTTCTTACAGCCAAGGCCCGGACAAATGTTCCAGTTAAGACGATAATGCAGTTATACACGCACTCGCCGCATTCTCTCTTTGTGCTTAAGAGCTCTGGCATCAATAGTTTTAGAGGCTTAGAGGGTAAAAAAATCGGCATCACGCCAGGAAACAGCCATAAGATCTATTTCCCATCGGTTGCTGAAAGGTCAGGTACAGATCCCAATAAAATAATCTGGGTAAACTCTGACGGTGCAGCAATGGCAGCACTTTTGATTGCAAAACGTATCGATGCGGCGCCTTTTTACTCAATGCATCATTATTACCAAAACAAACAGGCCAAAAAATCAGGAGAAGAAATAGTTAAATTGCCATTTGAACAGGTTGGTTTTACTATATATTCAGCTTCTCTAATCACGTCTGAAAAAATGCTTAACACCAAGCCAGACCTCGTAAAACGATTCCTTAGGGCTACCCAGCGAGCATTTAAGTGGTCTAATAATAACAAGACTGAGGCTTGCAAATTACATGTTAAGAGGAACCCGGTAGTAACACAGGATGATTGCGAGGGAAGTCTCCGTGCTACTGTCAAATTTGTTTTCAACGAACATGCTGCAATGACTGGACTTGGGAAGCATGATGATAAGCGTCTTGATTTCACTTACAAGCACATTGCTACAGCCCAAAAATTGGACCCTAATTGGGATCCCCGTCAGGCTATTGATACCAGCCACGTTCCATCAAATTGACGTGTCAAAGCTGGACTCTCCTTTAGGGAGTCCAGCTTGTATCAACAAGTGAAGTGTTTACTGACACATGATCGAAATTAATGATCTCTCAAAGGTCTTTCATTCAAGGGATGGTGCGGAAGTCTTTGCTTTGGAGGATGTGTCACTAGATGTAGGTGACAACGAGTTTCTTACCATAGTCGGTCCCTCTGGATGCGGGAAATCAACACTTTTACGTTTGGTATCTGGTTTGATACAGCCCACTTCCGGTGCTGTTGCAATCGATGGTACTATTGTAACTGAACCACGCCAGGATACAGGGATAGTTTTTCAGATGCCTGTACTTTTGCCTTGGTCAACGATACTTGACAATGTACTTTTCCCTCTCAAAATGCTAGGGAGTGATGTTTCGGATGGTATTGCAAAAGCCCATTATCTACTAGATATGGTTGGCCTTGGTGGTTTTCAAGAAAAATATCCACGTGAACTTTCTGGTGGTATGCAACAGCGAGCTGCAATTTGTCGTTCTCTGATTCATAACCCAAGTATATTGCTGATGGATGAGCCATTCGGTGCCCTTGACGCACTAACCAGAGAGGAGATGGCTCTCGAGGTACTGCGAATTTGGACTGATGAGCCAAAAACTATCCTTTTTGTCACACACTCCATTACTGAAGCTGTTCTACTGGCTGACCGTGTAGTTGTAATGTCACCACGCCCGGGACGTATTGCTGAGATCATCAATATCAATCTGCCAAGACCTAGAACTTTTAAAATCGAGTCCCACAATGAATTCCAACAATCCACACAACGCATTCGAGAACTCATCTTCGGAAACAGAGACGAAAAGCGGATCGTCAGCTAATTTCTGGCAACGCACTAATATGGGTCAGGATGTATTGCTGCCTATTGGTGTCTTCGTAGCATTGCTGATTGCCTGGGAGGGAGCAGTCCAAATATTTGGCATCCCTGTTTACCTTTTGCCTGCACCCAGCGTTATTTGGACTGATACCATTGCGATGGCTAGTACAATAGGTAAACACACCCTAGCAACACTTGGTACAGTAATTATGGGATTCCTTATATCATTTGCCATCAGCCTGCCTTTAGCTGTTTTCATGACTTCATCTCCTCTGATATCAAGTGCTATCTATCCGCTGTTGGTTCTAACTCAGTCAATTCCCAAGGTTGCTCTGGCACCAATCCTAGTGGTCATGCTGGGTGCCAATGAATTACCCCGTCTGGTAATCACTTTTCTAGTTGCTTTTTTCCCCTTAGTTATATCCATTGCCGTCGGTTTGATGGCAGTTCCAGAAGAACTTACTGAGCTGGGACGCTCATTTAAAGCTTCAAAATTCCAAGAGCTTTATCGCATTCGTCTGCCATACGCGGTACCATTTATTTTCAGTGGTCTAAAGGTGGCAATCGCACTTGCTGTGGTAGGAGCAGTGGTTGGTGAGTTTGTCAACGCCGACAAGGGACTTGGTTATATGATTATTACCGCAACAGCATTCTTCAGGGTTCCGGTTGCATTCGGGTGCTTGATACTTTTATCAGTTATGGGTGTGGTGCTGTTCCAAATAGTAGTAATAATTGAGAGGGTATTCTTCCCTTGGTCTGCTGCGAATCAGGAAACCACAATTGCATAGGAAAGTTTCATGGCCGGTAATCATATGAAAGTTATTCGTGGGGGACAATTAGTTGATGCTTCAGAACATAATGCTAGCCACGCCGACATCCTGGTAGACCGTGACACCATCATTGAAATTGGAAGGCCAGGATTAGAAGTGCCCCAAGATACAACAGTAATTGACGCTCGCGGAATGTTACTACATCCGGGTCTTATAAACGCACACACTCACAGTCATGGTAATCTAGCGAAGGGAATGGGAGATCGATGGACGTTAGAACTTTTACTTGCATCAGGACCATGGTCGTTTGGACAACGCATTTTCGAAGATATTCACCTTTCAACTACAATCGGAGCTGTTGAAATGGTGACCAAGGGATGTACAGCTTGTTACGATCTGATGCTTGAAATGCCGTCTCCAACAGCAGAAGGACTGGAGGCTGCAGGTAAGGCATATGTAGATGTTGGTATGAGGGCCGTGATAGCCCCTATGGTTGCAGATAAGACTCTTTATGAGGCAATTCCAGGTCTTATGGATTCCCTTACTACAAGTCTCCGAAAAGATGTAGAGCAATTACGCCTAGCACCTTATAGGACAAGCCTTGCCCGAATCAGGAAAGCACTTCACAATTGGTCACTGGACAAGGAATTTGTCAGATTAGCTGTAGCGCCAACTATACCCCTTCATTGTTCTGATACATTTATGAAGGGATGCGCTAAATTAGCACGGGAATTTGGTGTAGGATTGCACAGTCATGTCGCTGAATCAAAAATCCAGGCTGTTTCAGGTCTCAGATGCTACGGCAAATCACTAACAGCTCACCTCGACGAAATTGGTCTTCTCGGACCTGATTTTACTGTAGCACATGGCGTTTGGCTTGATGATGATGATTGCCAGCGTCTTAGTGATCACGGTTCCTCAGTAGCCCACAATCCGGGGAGCAACATGCGTTTGGGCAGTGGCCTTGCAGATGCCAGAGGAATGCTGAACCACAGTGTAAATGTTGGTATTGGTACTGATGGAGCAAATTGCTCAGACAACCAAAATATGTATGAAGCAATGAGGATCGCTTCCATGGTTTCCAAGGTCCAGGGACCTGACCAGCGTCAGTGGCTGAAAACGGAAGAAATTATCGCTGCGGCTACTGAGGGGAGCGCTAGAGTACTTGGATGGAAAGACATTGGACGTATTGCCATTGGTTACAAGGCTGATATTGTCTTTCTCGATTTACAAGGTATAAACTGGGTCCCTTTCAACGACCCTACTAACCAGATGGTTCATACAGAGGATGGCTCATCCGTAAGGAATGTCATGATAGGAGGACAAATGGTAGTTCAGGACCGTTTGCCTGTTAATATTGATTTGCGAAGTTTGAAAAAGAAAGCAGAAGCAGCAAGAGCACGTCTAGCAAGAGCCAATAAGCCAGGTAAAAAACTATTTGATAGACTCGAGAGCATTGTAGGAAGCTTTTGCCCCGGTCTCGCTTTGACTCCTCACCATATAAATCGCTACGGCGCTGCCTCTCAAATTTAATGACCTATTCTAGACTTTCTTTCATTTCCAGCTGATCAAACAAGATATTCCCGGGACGCAACGTTTTGTAAAGGACATTTCGTAACGATTCGGTGACCCAATTGTTGTTTGGTGGCAGAAAAAAGACACGTTCATTACTAGAATCCTGTCTAGGGATGTCAACCACTCACTGGATATTAAGATCCTAAGCACCGTTTTTTGCAACCTTATTCATCAGCATGAAAAGGAAGAGGATCAAACATTCATTAAAAATTCTATAATCTCATACTTGGGTAAGTAATAGTTTCCAAGTTCGTATACCTCATCTAAATTGTAATCTTCCTCATAGCTAATCTTCATTCTTATCTTTTTACTACCCTACATAGTGCTGTTCTGAAGTATGTCCGGAAAACATAAAAATAACTGATAATGGTATTATACCTCTTATGGAAAGAGTAGTAGAAGCCTTCTATGACCCACTTGCCTGGCTTTGGAAAAACCTTAGTTCCAATTCAAAAAAAATCACTGAAATAAAAAAATAATCTTGCAGTTCAACACATCTTGTCTCACCTAAGTCACCTCTGCCTGCACTGCATATTTTTCGTC
>CAZYLQ010000118.1:0-5474 GCA_964648395.1 uncultured bacterium
GTGTGATGGAGTTCATAAGGCAACGAAGTTAATTCGTCTTTACAGGTAAAAAAAGAGAGAGAAGCGTTTGATTATTTAACAAAAAGACCTCCAAATAATATGATTTTAATTTTTTTAAGCTAGAGCCTGACATCCAAACCTTCGTGTTCTAGGAGGATCATTTTTTTATCTAGTCCGCCACCATAGCCTCCCAATGTCCCGTCAGAAGCCAGAATTCTATGACAGGGTATAAATATTGCAATTGGATTGTTGGCATTGGCCGATCCAGCAGCTCGGGATGCTTTTGCATTTCCTGCTCGGCGGGCAATTTCTTGATATGAAACTGTTTTTCCGTAAGGGATTTTTGCTACTTCCAGCAATACTTTTTTATAAAATGGCGGCATCTGTAAATCAAGGGGTACCGAGAATGTTGTCCGGTTTTCATCGAAATATTCACGAAGTTGTTTCAGGGCATTTTTATGAATAGGAGATTGATTATTAATGGGTGTTTCTGTCTCTTTATAATCTACATCATTGGCAAGATGGATGCGATAAACACCTTTAGAATTTGTGCGAACTCCCATCGTTCCGATGGGTGTTTCTATAGTAGAAAATTCATTCATTAAGATTTACAAGTACTGCTCCGAAGATAACAAAACCACCTCCGATTATAGCAAGAATAGACAATTTTTCATCCAGGAAAATCCACCCTAGAATGGAAGCCAGAACTGGTGGAAAAAAGGCAATATATGAGATTTGTGACATGGAAATATGAGGAAAAAGCCAAAAATAAATATACCAGGCAATGAGAGAGCCAAAAATTGTTAGATAAGCCAAAGCAAAAATATTGAAATTGCTCCAGACCATTATCTGGTCTGACTCAAATATGAAAGAAATAATTAGTAAGGTTATACCAGCTATTAATTGGCTCACTGCATTGAGATGGAGGGATGTAACCGCATTTGCATACCTTTTTAGATAAACATTTGGATAACCTGCAATTATTACAGCTATTACGACCATAAGAATACCAATAACAACCTGATCTCCTTTAAAATTCAGGCCTTCTTTTAAAATTAACAATGCGCCGATAGTTCCAAGGAGAAGACTAATAATTTTCTTTTTTGTAAAAACTTCATCAGGGAGCATGAAATATGAAAAAACAGCAACGCAAAGCGGAAATCCTGCCCAAATAAGAGCTGATAAACTTGAGTAAATAAATTGGGTTGCCCAATAAGTCAAACCATAACAAATTGTCAGATTCAAAATCCCAAATTGTAGATAAAGCTGCAACGGTATAGCGTTGAAAGATGGAAAATCTCTTTTATATAAAATAATACCCCAGAGAATTATACCACCAAAGAAAAATCGAAAACCAGACCCAAAAAATGGTGGCGTTCCATCTCCAAGACTTTTTTTTAATATGATCCAGGTAGTACCCCAAATAAAGCACAGGATCGCATAATTGATTAATACTTTTGGTTTCATTTTAAAAAAACGCCTCGTCTTTTTAAAAACTCAAGATACGAGGCGATGTAAAAATTGTTTAATGTTAATTATTTTGCCTTAATTGTCGGATCCCATTTTGATAACCACAGGGCTGGCAACAAAAATACTGGAATAGGTGCCAATAATCACGCCAACAATCATGGCAAAGGCAAAAGTATGAATCACTTCGCCTCCTACTATAAATAACACAGTGACAACAAATAATGTGGTGAGAGATGTAATGATGGTTCGGCTCATTGATTGATTGATACTTTCATTGATCACGGATGAAAGAGTCGCATTTTTCATTCCTTTTACATTTTCACGAACTCGATCAAAGATAACAATTGTATCGTTTAAAGAATAACCCACGATAGTTAGAAATGCTGCTATTACAGCAAGAGATACTTCAAAGTCCAATAAAGAGAAAATACCCAATGTAATCAATATATCATGAGCTAGAGCTGCAATGGCACCCACAGCATATTTGAATTCGAATCGAATGGAAATATAGATCAGGATCAATGCTAAGGTACTAAAGATAGCCATGATTGCGTCACCACTCAATTCAGCACCGATCTTAGGCCCTACTTTATCAATGGAAAGAATAAATTTTGACCTATCGTCAGGAACCAGTGACGGAAATGTTTCTGCCATTTTTTCTACAAATTTATGTGCAAATTGCTCTGGCTCATCATCTATACTTGGGAGACGAACTGCTACATTTGACTCATTCCCAAAATGTTTTATCTCAGCTTTGCTGAAATCAAATGTCTGTCCATCTATGTTTACCTGATTTAAAGCAGAACGAACTTCATTGATATCCACCGGATCAGTGTAATTCACCGCAATCATGGTTCCGCCTTTGAAATCGATACTTAATTTAGGTCCACCCTTTATGACAATGGATGCAACTCCTACCACGATCAACAAGGCAGATAAAAGTCCACCTAAACCAGTTTTACTCATAAAATCAATATGTGTTTCTTTAATAATTCTCAT
The DNA here is from genome assembly GCA_964648395.1 of uncultured bacterium. Classification (GTDB taxonomy): domain Bacteria; phylum Fidelibacterota; class Marinisomatia; order Marinisomatales; family UBA1611. The sequence continues at coordinate 2,470 of CAZYLQ010000118.1, forward strand.
GTCAAATACTCAATGTTGTGAGCCCTCTACGTGATGTATATGCATTAAAAATAGTTCGTGTAACAAATACAGCGGTGAACATGGAGATTAAAATTCCCCAGAATAGTACTGTGGCAAATCCTTTAATGGGCCCTGTACCAAACTGATAAAGAACTAGGGATGCGATTAGGGTTGTAACATTTGCATCAATGATGGTTGTCAATGCTCGGTCATACCCAGCATCAATGGCAGCTTTCGGTGTTTTACCTTTACGCAGTTCTTCACGAATACGTTCAAAAATAATGACATTTGCATCAATTGACATTCCAACAGTAAGGATGAGCCCAGCTATGCCTGGAAGAGTTAAAGTTGCCTGGAGTGAAGCCAGCACAGCTAAAACAAGAAGAATATTCCATATCAGTGCAAAATCAGCCAAAATTCCTGCCATCTTGTAGTATATCAGCATAAAGATGAGTACTAACACTAATCCGAAAATAATAGCCTGTGTTCCTTGTGCAATAGAGTCAGCTCCAAGGCTCGGTCCTACAATTCTTTCTTCAATAATATTCACTGGAGCTGGTAGGGCGCCAGCACGTAAAATAATAGCAAGATCTTTTGCTTCATTAATGCTTCCAAAACCTTCAATCTGGGTTCGCCCACCGGCTATTTTTTCACGGATAGATGGTGCCATATGGACTTTTTTGTCCAGAACAATAGCAATTCGCTGACCTACATTTGCACCTGTAACGCGAGCCCATGTTTTAGAACCGTCACTATTCATAGAAAGAGATACAATGGGTTGACCTGCAGATCCGCTACCAATTGTACCTAGATCGGCACGAGCTTTATCCACGACCCCACCAGTGAGTTCCGGTGTTTTTTCTAAATAATAAAGGCGATAGAACTTTTCAGGAATAGTTGTTCCGGTGAGTGTTTGGGCATCGTTACTGAAAGCAAATTGTCCATTAGCACTTTTCAGTATGGACTGAACTTCCTGTTTCTCTAATAATTTTTTAATTGCATAAACATTCTTGTCCTGAACACCCATATCACCGGTTAGTGCAGCTAATAAACCGGAGAAAGGCGTATCGGCAAAAATATTTGTACCTGTATTATCCGCTGTGTCGCCGGGTGTTGGTTCCGACTCTCCAAAAAGTTCAGATACAGTTTTGGCACCATCATCCTCTTTGGGTGCATCAGGCTGCTTTTCTTCAGTTTTAGGTTGTTCACCTGCAGCCAATTCTTGCAGTTCAGCTTCATCGGTTGTTTCTTTGAGAACGTCGTCCAATTGAGCAATCATTTCATTGGTTACTGCTGCATTTTTTACAAGATAGAACTCAAGGAGTGCAGTACTTTGGAGTAATGCTCTTGCTCTCTCAGAATCTTGGATACCAGCCAATTCAACTACAATGCGATGTTTGCCTTGTTTCTGGATCGTAGGTTCTGCCACACCGAATTGATCGACTCGATTCTGTAGAATTTCCAATACGCGATTTATGGCATCATCCGCCTCTCCTTTCAGGGCCAACATAATATCATCCAGAGATGCGCCGTATTGATGATAATAGCGAGAGAGTTTGATACCGTCCGCTTTTACATCTTTCTCAAATACTGTAAAGAAATCTTGATCTGGAGAAGTTGATTTTTCTTTGGCAGTTGCCAAAATACCTTTAAGCCGGTCATCCTTCATAGAAGCAAGATTTTCCATCAAAGTGGGAATATCTGCTTCCAGAACGATGTACATACCGCCTTTTAAATCAAGGCCCTGACGAATGATTCGAGATTCAATTATTTCAAGGTCCCCTGAAATACGGAGTTCTTCTTTCTCATCGGCTGTCATGTTCTGGTATTGCCAGGTAGGCTTGAGGGCAAAAATTGCCCAAGCAAGAATGACACCAATAATTAGATATCTAGGAGTTAAATTGCTTTGCATTAAAAAAGTGAATTATAAGGTTAAAAAAGCCGGTGAATATACCCTCTGGATTCTAACTTGGGCAAGGATGGTGGTGTGATTTATATAATTTCATTAACTTTTAAATTACATTGAGTTTTTTACCAATTCTTGTGAAGGCAGTTACCGCCTTATCAAGATGATCTTTTTCCATAGCGGCAGAAATCTGTACACGGATCCGTGCTTGGTCTTTTGGAACTACAGGAAAATAAAAACCAATCACATAAATACCTTCATTTAGCATTTCAGCCGCCATGTTTTGGGCTAAAACTGCATCATATAACATGATGGGGACAATGGGATGGATTCCATCTAAAATATCAAAACCTGTTTCGGACATTTTTGTTCTGAAGTAATTTGTATTTTCTTCTAATTTATCTCGGAGTTCTGTGTTGGATGACACCAAATCAAACACTTTGGAACCTGCGGCAACAATGGCTGGTGCCATTGTATTCGAAAATAAATAGGGGCGAGATCGTTGCCGTAATAAATTTATAATCTCTTGTCGTCCTGTTGTAAATCCACCGGAAGCGCCACCTAAAGCTTTTCCAAGTGTAGAAGTCCAAACATCAATTTTGTCCATGACACCACAATGTTCTGCAGAACCGCGACCCGATTTTCCTATAAACCCAGTAGCATGGCTATCGTCTACCATGACCATTGAATCATACTTTTCTGCCAAGAAGGTGATTTCATCCAATTTAGCAATATACCCATCCATAGAAAAAACACCATCCGTTGCAATCATTCGCAATCGCGCTCCTTGGGATTCTTTGAGTTTTTCTTCCAAATCGTCCATATCATTATTAGCGTAGCGGTATCGTTGAGCCTTGCAAAGGCGGACTCCATCAATAATGGATGCATGATTTAAAGCATCAGAAATGATGGCATCTTCCGACCCAAGGATGGTTTCAAAAAGACCACCATTGGCATCAAAGCAAGAAGTATAAAGGATGGTATCATCCGTTCCGAAAAAGTTAGAAATTTTTGATTCTAATTCTTTATGGAGATCTTGTGTTCCGCAGATAAAACGAACCGATGCCATTCCAAAACCATGGTCATCCAAAGCCTGCTT
>CAZYLQ010000119.1:0-5467 GCA_964648395.1 uncultured bacterium
TTTAGGCGATAAATATGAAAAAAGTTGAACCAATGAAAATGTTAAATATTGTTATCAAAAAAAAGAAGAATCTATTCCAACAGGAACTTGCTTAATTTTAATTACTCCAGATTCAGAAAGAACAATGTGTACTTTTTTAGGAATCGCAGGAAAAGTCAGTGATAAAGATATTGATGAAAACGCGGTTAAAAGTAGTGAATTAATCTTCTTAGAAGGATATTTGTGGGATGAAGGTGAGCCGAAAACTGCTTTTGATAAAGCTATGAGTTTATCAACAAAGTCTGCAATGTCATTATCGGATCAATTTTGTGTAGATCGACATAAAAAAAGTTTTTTAGATTTAGTTAAAAATAAATTAGATATTGTTTTTGCCAACGAACAAGAAGCTTTATCTTTAATTGATGCAAAAAATTTTGATGAAGTAATCTCATTTAGCAAACAACTTAGAAAACTAATAGTTATTACTCGTAGTGAAAAAGGAAGTATAGCAATTCAAAAAAATGAAGTAGTTGAATGTGATAGCACAAAAGATTTAAAAATTGTTGATTTAACAGGAGCTGGTGATCTTTTTGCAGCAGGTTTTTTACACGGTCATGTTAACAGTTTATCTTTAAAGGAAAGCCTTGAAAAAGGCACTGAAATGTCTTCGAAAATAATTCAAAAAATTGGTGCTAGGTTAAATTAATTTTTCTTTCTTTTAAAACTTCCTTTTCCTTTTTTTGGTTTGACCACTCTTGGTTTATATTTTACAGTTTTTAACTCTTTTGCAATAAAATTGCTTTTTTTCATTTAATCAAATATCCATCTTTATAACTTAAAATAAAATTGTCATCTTTAAAGGTATCTTTAATTTTTTTTCTCAATCTATAAATATGAGTTTCAACAGTATGAGTTTCAAGTTCTGATGAATAGCCCCAAACTTTATTTTGAAGAACATTTATTTTTTGAGGTTTTTTATGATCATAAAGAAAAAGAATAATGTCAATTTCTCTTTCAGTTAATTTTAAAAAATTATTATTAATTACAATGTTTCGTGAATTTAGATCTAAAATATAATTTTTTATATTAATTTTAGATTGATAATTATATCTTTGCTTAATTAGTAAAACATTAATTTTTTCAACTAGTTTATTAATTTCGATTGGTAAATCAGTTAAACTTAATATTTTTCTTCTATCAATTTTTGAATGATTAATTAAATTTTTACTTTGTAATTTTAATACTATTAACGTGTTTGTAAGATCTTTATTGTTATTATTTAAATCACTTAAAAATTCAACTTCATTTTTATAATTATAAATTTCAAACGATAAATTAATCTTAATTTCCTCTAAAATATTATATAATATTTCAAAATCAATAATGTTAATATTTTGTTTAGCCATGTAAATTAAACTTATGATAATCCAATTAAAAAATAAAGATACGTTGATTGTTGATGACTTTAAGTTCAAATGTTGTATTGGCAAAAATAGTTTGAAAAAGCATAAAATAGAGGGCGACAAAGCAACCCCAATAGGTGTATTTAAAATTAATAAACTTTATTATAGAGCTGATCGTGTTGAAAAACCAATTACAAATCTTAAAACAAAAATTATAAAAAAAAATATGGGTTGGTGTAATGATCCAAAAAATAAATTATATAATAAAGAAATCAAAATAAATAAATTAATAAAACATGAAAAATTATTTAGAAAAGACAATAAATATGATTATTTTATGGTTATTAATTATAATCAAACAAAACCAATTCCATTTAAAGGAAGTGCAATATTTTTACATTTAACAAAAACTTACAAACCTACAGCTGGCTGTATTGCAATTAAAAAAAATGATTTTTTAGTATTAGTAAAATTAATTAAAAAAGAAATTAAAATCAATATAAGCTAACCTCTCCCACCAAAAATTTTTGATCCAATTCTTACAAAAGTAGAATTATAGTCAATTGCTTCTAAATAATCATTAGACATGCCCATACTTAATTGGCTTAATTGAGTATTTGATAATAATTTTTTCATCTCTTTAAAATATTTCGAACTATCTTCATTATATGGAGGCAAACACATTAATCCAATAATTTCCAAATCTAATTCTTTTGTACAGATTGATAAAAAATCATTGACTTTTTCTGGAGCCAAACCTAATTTTTGGCTTTCACCTTCTATATTAACTTGTACAAAAATTTTAATTTTTTTATTTAATTTTTTTTGTTCTAGAGAAATTTTTTTTGCTAATTTAATATTATCTAAAGAATGAATATAATCAAACAAACCTACAGCAAATTTTACTTTATTGGTTTGTAATTTACCTACCATGTGTAATTTAATATTCTTAAAATCTCTCTTAATATCAGTCCACTTTTCTATTGCCTCTTGAACTTTGCTTTCACCAAAGTGGTGATGACCGTAATTAATTAAAGGAAATATATCATTAATTGAAAAAGTTTTAGCTATAGCTATTATTTCTGCGGTGCTATTTTTTGACTGTATTTCTTTTTTAATTGTGATTAATCTATTAACTATATCATGCATAAATTTCCTAAAATTTACTATTTTATAAATCAATTTAATAGAGAAGAAATTCAAATTCTAAACAAAAATATTGCGTTAATTTACAGAAATTATCATAGAAAATGCAATATAAATCAAATTATAAAAATAAAAAAATTTTGTAATACACAAAAAAGAAAATTCTTTATTTCTAATAACATAAAAATTGCAAAAAAATTAAGCTTGGATGGAGTTTATATTCCTTCGTTTAATAAATTATGTAATCTTAAAAATTTAAATGTTAAGAAAAATTTTTTAATTTTAGGTTCAGCACACAACTTACCTGAATTAAAAAATAAGGAAAAACAAGGTTGTAAAGTTATCTTTTTAGCTCCACTCTTTAAAACGAATAAATCAAAATTTTATCTAAATCCTATAAAATTTAATTTAATCTCTATTTTGTCTAAAAGTAATATTGTAGCTCTTGGTGGTATTAATTCATTTAATTTTTCAAAGCTAAATTTAATTCGATGTGATGCGTTTGCATCAATAACTTGGATAAAAAAAAACCGGCCTAAAAAAATAGGCCGGTTTTAAAATAATTTAAGTTACTAAATTAAAATGCGAAAGAAATAGCGATTTCTGTTTCTTCGTATTTACCAGTAGTAAATTCTGGGTTAGTAGTTTCAAATATACCACCTTTGATTGCCATAGCACCCATAGTATAAGAAAAGTTAACCGCTGTCATTTCTACGTCTTTACCAGCTGCTGTAGATCCTACACCTTTTTTAGTTTCCTCGTTTTCAACATAAGATACTGCCCAGTCACCCTGTGCAAAACTTACGCCCCAAGTATCACCTTCGTAGTCTCTACCTGTAGTACCTTGAGCATTAACTTCATTTTTGTAAAACTCTTGGTACATTAGTCCTATTGGACCATTTTTATACACGACATAAATAGTTGTGTTTTGTTCGTCCGAAGCACCAGTAGCTTGAAGTAAAGTATCTGATGTTTCATAACCACCACCAACAGTTACACCACCATATACAGCTTTTGCTGTATAAGCGACACCACTATTCGTAGATCCGCCAGCACTACCAGGTGTAGCTGCTCCTGATCCAGAGTTTGGATCATAAGTTGCTGTAGCTGATATTGAAGCACCACCAAAATCAAATGAAGGTGTTAAGTAAGATACAGAACCAGATTGAGTATCTAAACCGAAAGCATCAGTTACTCTTCCGTGAGTAGTACTATCCCATGGTTCTTCATAAGCATGAATTGTAGATGACATGTCATCAATATATGAAGGTACACCCCATACATCGTTGAACTGTATAGTCCCCAATGAACCCATACCGATTGTTAATTGAGCAGAAGAATTTGTCGATCCTTCTAAGTTCCATGCTGCATAAGCACTAACTGTCCAACCATTGTCCAATTCGCCAGACGCGTTAAAGTATAGGTCATTGTCAACACCATAACCTTTACCATTATTACCAGTTGCATTAGCTTCGTTACCTTCAGCAGAAACTATTTTGACCATTGCATCCCCTGTTACAGCATACTCAACAGCGTTTGCAGAGACCATAGCCAGTGATCCAGCAAGTGCTGAAAAACCAACTTTTTTAAGTTTATTCATAAATTTCTCCTTTACATTTATTATTCATATGAATGCAGCATTTTTATCATTTTTTAATTTTACAATGTTTAATTTAACTGATTTAAAGCTTTTTTTTTAAATTATGTTGTATTTATGCAACATCAAATAAACCTTTTGATTTAGCCATTTATTCAGATAAACCATTAAATATTATGAAATTTTTTAAATTTTGGTCCATTTTTTGCTTGATAAGCCTTATGTTGATTAGTTGTGGTAAAATTGATTGGGATGAAGAAGCAGTTGCAGATGGCACAAAACGTGCAAGAAAAAATGTCGAAGAAGGAAGAGGTTTCAAAATTGGTCAAAATGACAATAACTCTGGAGGAACATTTAGTTTTGCATCTTCTAATGAACTTTGGCGAGCATCAATTGAAACTTTAAGTTTTATTACATTATCTAGCGCTGATTATGCTGGTGGAATTATTATTACCGATTGGTACTCTGAAAATAATAATAATCAAGCTATCAAAATTACAATTCGATTTTTAAGTAATGAAATTAGAGCCGATGGGATCGAAGTTTTGCTACATAAAAAAATTTGCGATACTAACAATAATTGCACAATTAACAAAATCGATAACACTTTGTCATTTGAAATAAAAGATTCGATATTAAGAAAAGCTGCTCTAATGAAGAAAAAAAATAATCTTAAAATAAAAAAAAGGAAAAAAACTAAAGATAAAAAATATCCAAAACCTGAAAGAAAATCTTAATTAATTAAGTGCAAAGATATAATTTTAAAATTATTGAGCGTAAGTGGCAAAGGTACTGGAATAAAAATAAAATATTTAAATCTAAAATAAAAAAAAATAAAAAAAAGTTTTACTGTCTTGAAATGTTTCCTTATCCATCAGGAAACATTCACATGGGTCATGTTAGAAATTATACTATTGGAGATGTTCTTGCTCGATATAAAATCATGCAAAATTTTAACGTTTTGCATCCAATGGGTTGGGATTCATTTGGAATGCCCGCAGAAAATGCAGCAAGAGAGAATAACCTAAATCCTAAAGCCTGGACTAATAAAAATATTACAGTAATGAAATTTCAACTTAAAAAATTGGGATTATCAGTTGACTGGGATAAAGAAATTTCAACATGCTCTTCAGATTATTATAAGCATCAACAACTTTTTTTTTTAGAACTTTATGAAAAAGGATTAGTTTATAGAAAAGAAAATTACGTCAATTGGGACCCAGTAGATGAAACTGTTTTAGCTAATGAACAAGTCATTGATGGAAGAGGATGGAGATCCAATGCTTTAGTTGAAAGAAAAAAATTAAATCAATGGTTTTTTAATATTTCAAAATTTTCTGAA
>CAZYLQ010000120.1:0-1603 GCA_964648395.1 uncultured bacterium
CCCGCACCATTGCAGATTTAGATGGAAAAGAAAAAATTGATTCAGCCCATATCAGTGAAGCCATCCAATATCGAAGCTTGGATCGGCAATTGTGGTTGGGGTAATACACTTCAATAATTAGGGGGAACCAGTCACTTGATTCATCCAGAGTGATTTTCCTTAGTGAGTTTACAGTATTTAAATAATATGGAAATTTTGAAATGACTCCAATAATCTAAAAGGGAATAATTTGGCAAGTGACCTTTATTGAATCTTTGTATTTTACAGATATGATATGGCCAATAATTTTCACATCTTTCTCAATTATGTTCTCTCTTCAAGGCAAACCGGGCACCTTTTTCAACAAAAAATAAAATGGTAAAATAATTGGATAAAGTTCGCATATTAAATCTCAAGATTCCTGCCCGACATGGTGTTTACGAATTTGAAAAAGACAAAGATGACCTTTTCGAATTGGATGTGGAAATGTATATAGATCTTTCCAAGGCAACTCAATCTGACGATTTAAGTGATACCGTAAATTATGATGAAGCAGTATCTCTTATTACAGACCAATTTACAGAAAAAAATTACCATTTAATCGAGACGGTGGGGGAAAGGGTTTGTCAAAGATTATTAGACCAATATTCAATCAACAAAGTTGTTTTAAGAATCCGAAAGCCTCATGCGCCGATTATGGCGAACCTAGAAACAGTGGAAGTGGAATTGGTGCGGGAGAAATAAGTGAAATCGGTTGCTGCTTATTTATCATTGGGCTCAAATTTGGGAGACAGGGAATCAAATATCGCCCAGGCCACAATGGGATTATCCATAAATTTTGATATTTCAAATATTGAATCTTCATCCTATTATGAAACGGAACCCTTGTATAATAGGGATCAGCCCTATTTCCTTAATTCTGTGGTAAAATGTACCACCACATTAAAACCATTCGAATTATTAGATGTGATCAAACGGATCGAAAAAATGTTGGGACGCACGGAGATAAGAGAAAAAAATGCACCACGTATCATTGATATTGATATTTTATTTCATGGTGATTCAGTATTGGAAACAAATGAATTGACGATACCACATCCCATGCTGGGTATGAGAAAATTTGTTTTAATACCATTTGCTGAATTGGAACCAGACTTTGAAATTCCCCATTCAAAAATCACTATAAATGATCTGCTTGATCATTGTATCGATAGATCAATAGTGACATCCCACCGCATGGAGACACAAGCTTGAGAAATTTATATTATATTGCAATTGAAGGACCGATCGGTGTCGGGAAAACCAGTCTAGCAAACTTGATGTCCAAAGAACTGAGCGCTCGATTAGTCCTGGAAGAATTCGATGAAAATCCGTTTTTACCTGATTTTTATAAAGATCCGGAACGATTTGCTTTTCAAACTCAACTATTCTTTTTATTGCAGCGATACCGCCAACAGCAGGAACTCCGACAAGTGGATATGTTTCAAAAATTACTTGTCACGGATTATATGTTTGTGAAAGATCGCTTGTTTGCATCTTTGAATTTAGGTGAAAAGGAAATGCAGTTATATGATACAGTAGCAAATTTATTGGAACGGAATATCATTAAACCAGATCTTGTGAT
>CAZYLQ010000120.1:1703-5467 GCA_964648395.1 uncultured bacterium
ATGATACAGTAGCAAATTTATTGGAACGGAATATCATTAAACCAGATCTTGTGATCTATCTCCAGGCAGATACAGATACCCTCATGAAAAATATTGCCCAGCGTGGCCGGGAAATGGAAACGGATATCACTTATGAATACATCGATGCATTGAGCCAGGTTTATACAGAATATTTTTTTCGCTACCAGGATACACCCTTGGTGATTATTAACACCAATAATATTGATTTTGTTCATAACGAAGATGACCTGAAAGAGGTAATCAAATACATTCGCCAGCCTGTTTCAGGGACAAAATTTTTTAATCCCGTTACGGAATTCTAATGTTAAAATGGCTTCTCCTAGGATTCATTTTTTATATGCTCTATAAATCTGCTGGTCCATTACTTTCTCTTTTTCAGTTTAACCAATCCATAAAAGCAAAAAAGCATAAAATAGATATTCGTTCTAAAATACAAAAAATGGATATCCAGGATGCAGAATTCGAGGAAAGTCCAGATGAATAATTTGAAAATGCTTTTTAACAATGAAGAATTATTTGTTGGCGGCAAGGATTGGGCCTTACTTATTTTGCGGGTAATTCCGTCATTTTATCTTTTCTTTCTTCACGGTATGGATAAGATCACCGCCGGTACAGAAACGTGGGATTGGTTGGGTGGTGCAGTTTTGTCAATATTTGGAATTTCTTTTGGACATGTATTGTTTGGGTTTTTTGCAGCGGTAAGTGAGGGGATACTGACATTGTTCGTTCTGGTTGGATTCAAAACACGGCTTGCATCTTTATTTATAATGATAACCATGTTTCTCGCAGGTGTTTATCATCTATCAGAAGGAGATAATCCTGAATCTGCCTTTATTTATTTCACAGTTTATTTTACATTGTTTTTACGAGGGCCAGGACAATTTAGCATTGATGCGAAAATAGACAAATGAAAGCAATACGGATTCATGAACATGGTGGTGTAGACGCTCTCAAATGGGATGATATTCCAAAGCCAGAATTATCCGTAAATCAGGTACTGGTTGATGTAAAAGCAACATCCTTAAATCATTTAGATATTTGGGTCCGAAAAGGAATTCCCGGCGTTCCTCTTCCATTAATAACGGGCAGCGATGCTGCCGGAATTATATCGGGGGTTGGTGATGGTGTGAAAAAAAGCAGGATCGGTGAAAAAGTAATGATCCAACCACTGATATTTTGTGGGAAATGTGCTTCTTGTAACAAAGGGAAAGAAAATTTATGTAAATCAATGGGAATCATGGGGGAGAATTGTCAAGGCGTGAATGCCGAAAGAATTACTGTTAAGGAATCTCAGGCCATTCCATTTCCAGATCAATTAAGTTTCGAAGCAGCGGCATCATTTGCATTGGTGGCCCAAACGTCTTTTCAAATGTTGGTGAGTCGGGCTAATCTTGAAGCTGGTGAATTTGTTTTGATCTGGGGAGCAAGTTCGGGTGTTGGAAGCATGGGAATCCAAATTGCAAAAGCTAAGGGTGCCACTGTTATTGCAATTTCAGGAACCAATGAAAAATGTGAAAAAGCTGGTTTATTGGGTGCAGATCATATTTTGAATTACAAAACAGATGATATTTTGGGTGAAGTAAAATCACTCACGAATGGAAAGGGTATCGATGTGGTTTTTGAACATGTAGGGCAAGAAACCTGGAATATTTCCATGAAAAGTCTTGCTCGAGGTGGACGTGTTGTGACCTGTGGAGCAACTACGGGATTTAAAGCCAATTTAAATTTGACTCATTTATTTTTCAAGCAACAATCTATCTTGGGATCGACCATGGGTTCAAAATCATCTTTTGAAGGTGCGCTTAAATTATTGAATGAAGGTAAAATAAAACCGGTTATTGATCGTATATTTCCAATATCAGAAATTCAATCTGCTCATGAATATTTAGAATCGAGTATGCAGTTTGGAAAAGTGGTTTTATCTTATGAATAAATTATTAACATTTGTATTTCCTGTCTTTTTATTGGGACAGTTTGACCAAGTTACCAATGGTTTTGGCTTAGATATCGGTTCCAGTGGATCCGGCATGTTCATCATGCGCAATTATGTTCATGCTTCAGAAAAATTGGCATTAAATGGTGAACTAAGGTTTTATGATATTAAAGCCGAAGACGAAACAATCGTTTATGATTATTATACGGGGCAATACAAATCAGTAGGTGGTAAAAGCTTAGTTATGCTCCCCGTGTTTGTTGGTGGGAATTATTATCCTTTTGTAGGAAAAATTGAGAATAATTTTTCGCCTTTTATTGCAATGAAAGGCGGCGTGGTTACAACAGTTAATGGGGAGGAATTTGGAACTTTCAGTGAACGATGGAAAAACCCTGATATTCAATATACTCTAGGTGGATTTTTAGGAGTGGGCATCGATTTCAAAATAGTTGGACAATCATTTGTTATGGTCATGGTTGGTCTTGAATATTTACCCTTAAAAAAAGAAACAGATGGTAAAAAAGATTATTCCGGTTTTCTGATCCATCTGTCTTTCAATCGCCGTGCAAAGTGAGCCCAGATAAAGCCTTTTATGTGAATCCCCTTAATGTTAATGGGAGCACATTTCAATTAGACAAAGCCGAATCTAATCACGCTACCCGAGTACTTCGGTTAAAAAAAGGAGATGAAATATGCCTTTTGGATGGAGCAGGTATAGGTTACCATGCTAAAATAAAATCCATCGAAAAAAATGTTTCCGGAACAATCAAAGAATCAATACCTGATTTAGGTGAAAATAAATATTCAGTTAACTTAGCGTCAGCTCTGATTAAAAGAAACCGATTTGAGTTGATGCTGGAAAAAGCCACTGAATTAGGTGTGAATAAAATTCAGCCATTGATGCTCGAGCGGTGTGTAAAAAAAACTATGAATTTTGAACGAAGCCAAAAGATTGTTATTTCATCTGCAAAGCAGTGTTGCAGAAGTCGGTTTCCAATGTTGCATGAGCCAATAGATATGAAAAAATTATTGAAAAATTCGGATGGACAGTTTATTTCCGGGCTTATGGGTGCAGACAAATCATTATCTGAATTGGAATTAGATAAAAATGTCACCGTGATCATTGGGCCTGAAGGAGATTTTACAGAAAATGAAAGTGGGCAAATGAAAAATGCTGGCGTTTTATTTTTCAATTTGGGAGGAAGGCGCCTGCGAGCAGAAACAGCAGCCTTAAATTCTTTGGCTGTTTTAAATGAACTATTTGATTAGGGTGGCATCATGGATGATTGTTTATTTTGCAAAATTATTTCAGGGGATATTCCCGCAGACAAAGTATTTGAGAATAAAAGACTTCTCGCATTTAGGGATATTAACGCGGCTGCTCCAACCCATATTTTGATTATCCCAAAAATCCATATTCCCACTTTGAACGAGTTGGAACAGAAACATAATGAATTAGTGGGAGAATTGGTTCGAACTGCTTCAGAATTGGCAAAACAAGAAGGAATCGCCGAAGCAGGCTACAGAACGGGATTTAATTGTAATGAAGCTGGTGGACAAACCGTTTTTCATATCCATTTACATTTAATGGGTGGGCGAACATTTGGGTGGCCGCCAGGTTAAAATCAACTTTTATCTTTTTCCAAAATATTCACTTTAACAAACTACAAGTGCTTTTATTTTTCTGTATTTTTGGCATAGGGAAAGTTGTAATCTCCCTGTGGAATTCTCGATAGAATTCCTGTAAATTCATCATCCACATTCTTACCAGCACTCATGTATATATCTGAACTAAAAATGCATGGCTTTA
>CAZYLQ010000121.1:0-5436 GCA_964648395.1 uncultured bacterium
AATTCTTGACACAAATTATAATTTTGTGTAATATACTTACGAGTAACTTACGAGTTATTTAAGAATTAACACAAAGGGTTAAAATGAAAAAGAAAATAAAAAAACAACCATCGATAACAGTTATTCGAGCCATTGCTCGATTGAATAACTATGCCAATCAGAAAACCGCTCAATCTGTTGTTTGGGACGGGAAATCTATCACACACTATTTATCCGTTACCTCGTGATGAAACCATTGTCCCCAAAGCTAAAAAAATTCCTGGAATTTGTTCAGCGATTTACGCTGATCCATGGTCAATCTCCATCTTATGAAGAAATTATGGCCAGTCTGGGATTTGGGTCATTGGGGACAGTGAACTGGTATGTAAAGACCCTGGAAGATGAGGGTCATCTTTCTCGTATAAAAGGTCCCAACGGCAAGCGGGCACTCACCTTGATCCACAAGGAGTACGCCACACCTACAACTACAGCTCGTTTGCCACTGTTGGGCCTTATTGCTGCAGGTGAGCCTATCGAAGCATTAGAAAACCCCGAAATGGTGGATGTTCCTCCGTCTTTATTGCACCCTGATAATTATGTGTTGCAGGTGATAGGAGATTCCATGATTCAAGAGAATATCCATGATGGGGATTTTATCGTGGCGAAGAAGACAGCAACGGCTTACTCTGGTCAAATTGTGGTTGCACTCATCAATGGTGAAGCTACGTTGAAATGTTATGTGCCTAAATCAAACTGTGTTGAACTTCATCCAAGAAATCCGGATTTTCCGGTTATAAAGGTTAATCCTGAAGATGATTTTCATATTAATGGTGTGCTTCTTTATTCTTTCAGGAATTACCTTAATTAGATCAACACAGAGACCACTAAGTTCACAAAGTATGCCTAATAACACATTTAATTCGATCCCCTTCGAAATAAATGCCATTGGCACCCGGATTGTGGATTCAGCAATAAAAGTTCATAAAGCTTTAGGGCCGGGCCTTTTAGAATCAGTATATGAAGAATGTATGGCTTATGAGTTGGGAAGGAGAAATTTATCTGTTGAAAGGCAAATGTCAGTTCCAATTCAATATGATGGGAATACGCTTAAAACACCACTTCAACTAGATTTATTGATTCATAAGTCTGTCATTATTGAGTTGAAGTCTGTTGAAAAAATGAATCCAATATTTGAATCTCAACTGATGACTTATTTACGACTTTCTGGTTTGCGATTAGGGTATTTAATCAATTTTAATGTACCGCTTGTGAAAAATGGGATTAAACGCATGGTCATGTGAGCCTTGGAGTCCTCCGTGTCCTTTGTGTTTAATAACAATCAAGATATTTTCCATATACGTCTTAAGGAATTAGAACTCCAGGCCGAACGGGTCATGGATCCGACATTGAAGACACGCCCGGTTGCCATTATTTCCTCGCCCCACCCCAATGGCATAATTATATCTTTATCTCCAGAAGCTGCAGAAGAAGGACTATTCCATGGTATGAAAGTTTCTGTGGTGAGAAAAATGAGTCATGGTGTCCTACTTTTGCCTTACAATCAATCTCTCTATGCTCGGGTAAATCGTTATGTATACCAATCCGTATCGATGTTTACACCTACTGTGGAACCGGAAGGGTTTAATGGGTTCTATCTGGATATGAATGGCATGCGGGCCATACGAGGCCATATCCAAAATACAGGACTTTCCATTATTCAGCGGATTCAGGAACAGACCAGTCTTTCCGGAATGGTGGGAATCAGTGTGAATAAACTGGTGAGCCGAATCGTTACATCCGTTATTCCAGATACGATCCATGAAGTTCAAGGCGGGGAAGAAGCCCAATTTTTATCACCGCTGAAACCGCCGGTTCTCCCAACGGTGAAGGAAAAGCCTGTTCATCGTTTACTACGATTCTTATGTGTTGAGCAGGTAAGTCATATCCAATCTATGGCAGATAAGTCAAATGAGTTTAGGACTTTTTTTGGTACGTATGCGGTGCAATTGTCTCGAGAAGCAAAAGGTGAAGATTCATCCATTGTAAGACCGTTCCAACTTCGAGATCATATTTTGGAACAGACTGTTTTACCTGAAGATACCAATGATGAAAATATACTCCATGCTGTAGTGAAGGGTTTGGCAGAACAGGTGGCATTCAAACTCCGGAAACGCCGACAGGTGGCAAATAAGGTTAGATTGGAACTCCACTACACCGATGGACACCAACGGGACAGAATGGGCCGAATAATCGGGATTGATGATATATCAGTGATTGCTGTGTGCCGGAAATTGTTTGATAAAGCCAATGGGCGTCGAAACCGTGTTCGGACTATCTTGATAGATGTTAGCGAATTTCGGCCTTATATAGATCAGACGAATCTGTTTATGACAAAAGAGAGCCGGAATATGGCTGTATCCAAAGCAGTGGAAAAAGTTCGATTAAAATATGGTGTCCGGAGCCTTCAGACAGCGGATGTATTTCAGGCATTGGGGAGAGTATGAAATAATGTTCATTCATTTAAACACTCATTCCGTCTATTCGCCCATGCGGGGGCTGTTGTCACTTTCAGATCTCATGAATTTATCTCAATCTCATGGTATGGATACATTGGCGCTGACCGATGTGAATGGGATGTGGGGATTCATCCGTTTTGTCCAGCATTGTAAGGATGCTGGAATTCGTCCAATTGCTGGAACCAATTTAATTACAGAAAATGACGATGTGATTCTTTTGGCGGAGAATCAATATGGTTACGAGAATATGTGCAGAGCCGTGTCTGCTGTTCATGACAATTCCAAACAGTCTATAACTGATATTTTGGAAAAACAATTGGCGGGACTTTTCGTTCTGGCTCACAAAGAATTAACATTAAACAAATTAATTAATATTATACCATATACGCATTTATTCTTAGAGTTACGTCCAGGTATTCAAGAAATTTATATGCAAAAATTGGCCAAAAAATTTAAATTGGAAATGGTAGTTACGGGTGATGTCTATTTCAGGTCACAAAGCGACCATGATGCTCATGTAACGCTCCGAGCTATTGAAAATAATACAACGCTGAAGCAGTTGGATATAGCCGAATGCAAAACAAATCACCATTGGTTCCGGAGCGAAGCGGAGATGGTGAAATTATTCCCCAACAGTTTGGATGGATTGAATAATAGTCAGTATTTGGCAGATCGGTGTAAAACGGATTGGTCTTTCATCAATACAATTTTTCCAGGCCTATCGTTGAAAGAAACTCACATTTCCAATAAGAAATTAAAAGATAAGGTTTATGCTGGAGCCAAGATTCGATATGGTGAAGTAGGCGAAATGATACGGCAGCGAATCGAATATGAATTGGATCTTATTACTCAAAAAGGGTTTGCGCCCTATTTTCTAATTGTTCAAGATATTGTGACACAAACCCGTGCCACCATCGGCCGTGGATCGGCGGCGGCATCTATCGTGAGTTATTGTCTCTTTATCACACAGGTGGATCCGTTGCGCTACACGCTACAGTTTGAGCGATTTATTCATCCGGAACGAGAAGATATGCCAGATATTGATGTGGATTTCCCCTGGGATGAACGAGATGACATTTTGGATTACGTTTTTAAAAAATATGGCAACGAGCGGACAGCCATGGTTTCCAGTCAGGTTTTTTTGAAACCGAGATCTGCCATTCGGGAAGTGGGCAAAGTACATGGGTTTTCCAACGAAGAGATTAAGAGTATTACCAAGCGGATCGGCTGGTATACATCTCGTCGAGATTTGGAGCATTGGGTTCGGACAGATCCGCGCTTTGTCAATGTGGATTTGGACGATACATTAATTCGTGTCCTTCGGGAGAGTGAAAAGATAGTCGGTACATTTCGTTATCCATCGGTTCATCCCGGTGGGGTGGTGATCGTTCCGGATGAGATTCGAAAATATGTACCTGTTCTTGTGGCACCGAAAGGGGTTCAAATCGTAGAATGGGAAAAAGACCAGGTGGAAGACTCGGGACTCTTGAAGATCGATCTTTTGGGAAACCGGAGTCTAGCGGTGGTTCGAGATACAATTCGTCAGGTAAACCTGAATTATGGCGAAGTGGTATCTCGCAGTAACTATGTGAATTATCATCAAATCCAGCCTATAGGTGATGAAAAAACCGAAAAATTAATGAAGGCGGGGAAAACCATGGGCGTATTCTATATCGAGAGTCCAGCCACACGACAACTTCTGGCCAAAGCTGGTGTGGTGGATTTTGAACATGTGGTAATCTATTCATCTATCATTCGTCCGGCAGCAAATCGGTTTACAAATATTATGCTGGCCCGGATTCATGGTGAAAAATGGGAATTGCTCCATCCTGATCTGGGTTTTCTGGCAGAAAGCTATGGTATCATGGTGTACGAAGAGCAGGTGTCTATGGCGGCCATGACCCTGGCAGGATTGGGCTATGCGGAAGCAGAAGCACTCCGAAAAACTATGAGTAGGGATTCCATGCAGCATCTCACTCTTTCGTGGAAAAAGAAATTCACGGAAGGATCACTCCGTCGGGGATATTCGCCCAATATAATCAAGGATGTATGGGATATGATTGCTTCATTTGTAGGCTATTCATTCTGTAAACCCCATTCCGCATCTTATGCCATGCTGTCCTTTACCTGTGCCTATTTAAAAGCTCATTTCCCGGCAGAATTTCTGGCATCTGTTATTTCCAATCAAGGTGGGTTCTACTCACCTTATGCTTATATGAGTGAAGCACGAAGATTTGGAATTCAAATTTTGCCACCGGACGTGAATCGGAGCCATAAAGCATGGCGAGGCCGAAAAGGTAAAATCCGCATGGGATTCATGAGTATCAAACGACTCCGACAAAAAGCCCTAAATATAATATTGGATGAAAGAAAAGCAGGGGAGTTTGATTCATTGGATGACTTTTTATCCAGAGTGGATTTGGATCTTTCAGATGCCATGGCGCTGACGAATGCGGGCTGTTTCAAAAGTCTAACACCGGAACTAACCCATCGAGAGTTGGCTTACCGTGTGGCGGGATTCTATCTTCAAAATGGAGCGCGGGAACCACTTACAGCATCTCCTGTGAACTATGATTTAACGGCTGAAGATCAATACAGATTGGAATTAGAGACCTTTGGCTATCCATTGTCTATTCATCCGTTGGAAAAATATCGCCCTATCTTGAGCCAGCGAATTAAATATGCGAAGGATATTCCATTGTTTGTGGGGCAGTCTATTTATTTGATTGGCGTGTATATCACGAGAAAAGAGACAGCAACAGGTAATTCAGAACCTATGGAATTTTTGACCCTAGAAGACGAAACTGATATTTATGAATGTGTGCTATTCCCGGATGTATTCCAAGAATTCGGTGATATGCTCCATTGGGAAACATTGTTTATCATCCGGGGAATAGTGGAAGAATCCTTTGGTGTTTACACCATCACCATTGAAAAAATG
>CAZYLQ010000122.1:0-5430 GCA_964648395.1 uncultured bacterium
CCTGGTCAGGCTCGTGAATTGGATCGAGTTTCCATGGGTGACATGGGGATTTCTATCGAAAGACTCATGGGAAATGCAGGAAAACAGGTGGCAGAAGAAGCTATGGAAATGGTATCCGATATTCATGATTCTTCTATACTGATTTTAAGTGGGAAAGGAAATAATGGTGGTGATGGATTTGCAGCAGCTACGGTTTTATTTGAGAATAATTATAACGTTAGGATACACTCCTTATGTAAAAATAATGAAATAAAAGGTGATTCATTAAACTTTTACTTGAAGTGTGAATCATTAGGAATTTTCACAACTTTCGGGGAATCACTTCTAGATTTTAAAATACCAGACTTGATTATTGATGGTTTATTAGGAACTGGATTCAAGGGTGCATTAAGAGAATCGATGATTCCATGGGTCGAATGGATAAATAACTCTAAATCAATGGTATTGTCCATTGACATTTCTTCCGGGTTAAATGGGAATTCCGGAAGAGTGAATCCAATTGCAGTCAAAGCAAATACCACGGTGGCATTTGGTGCGCCGAAACTTGGAAGTATCTTTCGGTTTGGACAAGAGTATTCAGGTATAGTCCATACTAAAGAGATTGGATTTCCCAATTTGGAAGATATTGGACTCCCTGGACTTAATTGGGATTTATTTCAAGAATTCAACGCATCCTTGCATCTTCAGAAACCTAAAGTTGATTGTCATAAATATTCTGCGGGAAAAGTATTAGTGATTGCCGGATCTAAAGGGATGACAGGTGCGGCGATCTTGTCGACTTATGGGGCTCACCGGTCCGGTGCAGGGCTCACAACCACCACGACACCAGCATCCTTAAATGAAATTTATGAACGATTAATTATTGAAGGGATAACCTTGCCTTTAGAAGATCACGGAAAAGGCTATTTATCCCTGGATAATTATGATTCAATCAAAGAGAAAATGGAATGGGCAGATTCTGTAGTATTGGGTCCGGGGCTTGGTCGAGATATTTCAACCCAAAATTTGATAAAAAAATTGGTACGTATCATCGAAAAGCCTCTTGTTTTGGATGCAGATGGACTTTTCCCTTTTTCTAATAAAATGGGCGACCTAAATGATAGGGAATACCCTCTTATCATAACTCCACATATTGGCGAATTATCGTATTTAACTGGGATTGATAAAGAGAAGATCATTTCTGAGTTTCCAATTGTAATGAATGAAGTCATGACTGATTTTCGTCATATTGCATTAGTGAAACAGGTTCCATCATGTACATTTTATAAGAATAGTGCCATGGTTAATTCATCTGGCAATCCCGGGTTAGCCACCGGCGGGACCGGTGATGTTTTATCCGGAATAATCGCCAGTTTTATAGCGCAAGGCATTGATCATTATAACTCAGTATCGCTCGCTGCATTTATCCATGGAAAAGCATCCGATGAGTTGATCAAAGAAAAGGGTTACCGTGGGCAAATCGCATCAGATATTTTAGAAAAGATTCCCTATGTTATTTCTGGATATGAAAAATCCTAAAATTCATTTTTTTGGTTTTTTAGCCTTAATCCTTTTGGGGTCATCCATCCCCGGTGCTTCTATACCGCCTGTACTTGCTCTCACTTGGGATAAATTACTCCATGTAGCTGAATATTCTATCCTCGGCTGGTTGGGATATCGGGCTTATTATTCGGAATACCCAAAGCCCATGGTTTATATCATTATTTTTGGTATTCTGTTTGGGTGTATTGATGAATCATGGCAGTCCATGATTCCTGGCAGATTTCCTAGTCATTATGATGTTTTCGCCGATGGAATTGGTGTAATTTGTGGCGCCGTGACAGGCTCATTCCTGTATAAAAAATCCAAATGATCCACCGTTTATATATTAAAGATTTTGCCATTATTGATGAGATGGAACTTGATCTGAAACCGGGCTTAACTGTTATCACCGGAGAAACTGGTTCAGGAAAATCAATTTTGTTGGATGCCTTAAGTGTCTCGCTAGGTCGAAAAGCCGATAAGATCATGGTTAGAAATGGCTCAAATCGTTCAGTGATCGAAACTAAACTAGAAAATAGCACATTTCGTCGATTAATTTTCAGTCAAGGTAGAACCAGAGCTTTTTGCAACGACCAACCTATCACCATAGGTGATCTCAGAAAAGCCAATGAAACGGTTGTTGATTTTCATGGGCAACATGATCAACAACTCATTTTAAATGTAAATCGTCATATTGATTATTTGGATCGGTATTGTGGTCATGATGCTGATCTTGAAAAAACGAGTCAACTTTATTCTGATTTATCTGAATTAAAAATAAAATTAAAAAATGCTCTTCAATCTGCAGATGAACGAAAGGATAGGTTAGAACTGTTAAATTTCCAAGCGAATGAAATTGATGCTGCGAATCCAAAGGTGGGCGAAGATATTATTCTGGAAAATGAATATAAAAGAATGTCCCACATTGAAGAAATTCTTAAAACACTCCGATCATTGCAGGCTCAGATCAATTCTGATGATCAATCTATCGTCGATATTTTAAGCCATAATCATCGATTGGTTGAATCATTGGTTCAATATGATGAGAACCTGAAAGTTATTTCTGATTTGTTACAATCATCCGTGATCCAATTACAAGAAGCAGGTACAGAAATTTCTGGGCAACTCTCTCTGACAGAATTTGATCCAGATGAAATTGCAAAAGTAGAGGAACGGCTCCAAGTTATAGAAAGCTTAAAACGTAAATATGGGGGATCCATTGAATCAGTTTTGGAAAAACGGATCTATATTCAAAAAGAAGTCAAATCTCTGACAAGTCCGGAGCAATCCGAAGATGAGTTACACAAAAAGATAAATAAGAAAGAAAAAGATTTTTCTCAATTGGCGATTCGTCTTCACAAATCTCGGGTACAAAAATCAAAAAAACTTTCGAATAAGATTGAAAATGCTATGGCTGGACTTAACATGCTCGGTTCAGACTTTGAAATTAAAATTACTCAACAAATATCAGAAATTGGATTCGTATCTATGGATAATAATGTATTAGACGCCAACGCTAAAGGGATAGATACGATTGAATTTTTTCTATCTGCAAATCCAGGTGAACCTGTAAAGCCTTTGGCAACTATTGCATCAGGTGGAGAAATATCAAGAATCATGCTTGCAATAAAAACGGTTTTTCAGGATTTGGACCCGGTTCAAACATTGGTCTTTGATGAGATTGATTCGGGCATTTCTGGAAAAGCAGCAGAAAAAGTGGCAGAACAATTGGTAAAACTTTCCAAATCAAAACAGGTTTTCTGTGTTACTCATTTATCGCAGATCGCAAGAAGTGCGGATCATCATTTGCATATTGTCAAATCAGTGAAAAATGGACAAACATTTGTAGAAGCGAATTATTTAAATGAATTAGAAAGTCCTAAACTAATCCTTGAATTATTTACAGGTATGGAAATAGAGCGAGTGTAATGGATAAAATATTTATTGAAGGACAAAAGACATTATCTGGTTCAGTCCAGATCAGTGGTGCTAAAAATGCTGTATTGCCTATTATGACCGCTGCCTTAATGGCTGAAGGAAGATCGGTTGTCACCCGTGTCCCAGATCTACGAGATACACGAACCATGATTCGGTTAATGGAAATCGTTGGGGCAACCTGTTCATTTGAAAACGGCAGATTAGTAATTGATGGTAGTACCGTAAATAATCCGGAAGCGCCTTACGATCTGGTGAAAACCATGCGGGCTTCCTTTTATGTTCTAGGGCCACTTCTCGCCAGGTTTGGTGTGGTAAAAGTTTCTTTGCCCGGAGGATGTGCATGGGGCCCGAGACCGGTTGATTTTCATCTTAAAGGGTTAGAAAAGCTCGGTGCTAAAATCACCTTGGAAAGTGGATATATTATTGCCGAAGCAAAACGCCTTCAAGGAACCAAAATCAGTTTTGAATTTCCATCTGTGGGTGCAACAGGCAATATAGCTATGGCTGCCGCGACAGCAGAGGGCACTACGATCATTGAGAATGCTGCCCGTGAACCTGAAATTGTTCAACTCTGTGAATATTTAAATACCATGGGCGCTTGTATTAGGGGCATTGGCACCACGAGACTCACCATTGATGGCGTTGAAACATTACATTCTGCAGATATTGATGTGATACCAGACAGAATCGAGGCTGGCACCTTTTTAACGGCAGGTGCGTTATTGGGGGAGATTACTTTAAATGGTGTAATTCCGGAACATTTGGATTCTGTTATTTTAAACTTTAAAGATGCTGGTTGTAATGTTTCTACCACCAGAAATTCGGTTACAATTGCACAAGCCGACAAAATTCAACCCGTGGATATGACCACAGCTGTTTATCCTGGATTTCCTACCGACCTCCAAGCCCAATGGGTAGCGCTGATGACATTGGCTAAGGGCTCATCCATGATTACAGACACTGTTTACCATGATCGTTTCAGCCATGTACCTGAACTCAATCGTTTTGGTGCCAACATTAAAGTAGAAAATAATACAGCCTTTGTCCGTGGTGTGGATGCATTAGTTGGTGCACCTGTCATGTCCACTGATATTCGAGCCAGTGCATCGTTAATTGTTGCTGGGTTAGCAGCTAAAGGAAGAACTGAAGTAAGCCGTGTCTATCACATTGATCGTGGATATGAACAGATTGAAGAGAAATTTCGGTCTCTAGGTGCCAATATTTGGCGGAAAAATCCAATAGTATAAATTGCTTTTATTTATGGAGAAATGAAGTAATTTTTTATTATACTATTTAAGAATAAGAAGGTATGAAAGTCATAATAATTGGTGGTGGCGAAGTGGGGTTTCACGTCGCCAAAGCTTTGAGCGAAGAAGACTACGATATAACCGTTGTTGATATTGATCCTGTCAAATGTAGACGTGCTTCTGAAAACCTGGATGTAATTGTTGTTGAAGGAAATGGCGCCAGTCCAAATACTTTGACGGAAGCCAAGGTGGGTAACGCAAACTACGTCCTTTCCCTGACCAGGGTGGATGAAGTCAATCTTATTGCTTCCCAGCAGGCCCACAAACTCGGGGCAAATAAGATTATTGCCCGCCTGAGAAACCAGCAGTATACCACACAGGACTCCATCATCCGTCCCGAAAAGTTTGGAGTCGATATTGTTATTCATCCAGAAAAAGCAGCCTGTGAAGAGATTATGCGTTTGGTCAAACATCCCTATGCAGTCCAGGTAATGGATTTTGAAGCGGGCCGCCTTACCATGCTGGGTCTCAATATTAATGGAGATTGTGAAAATATACTTGGGAAACAGTTGGGGGAAATATGTCTGGCAAACAGTCATTTTAGGTTTGGAGTGATTGCAGTACTTAGAGGGCAGGAAACAATCATTCCTTGGACAGATTTTTCATTTCAAAAAGGTGATATCGGTTATTTCATTATTAAGACAGAAGATATTGAAAATTTATT
>CAZYLQ010000123.1:0-5416 GCA_964648395.1 uncultured bacterium
ATATCAAAGACAGTTTTAGACACACAAATTCCGGAAGGGCGAGCCGCAGCTTCCAGTCGGGCAGCAATATTGACTGCATCACCGAATAGGTTGTCATCCGTTACCATCACATCGCCAATGTTGATGCCCACACGAAATACCATTTGGTCTGATTCCGCCTGATCCACATTCATGGTTTTCATCTTTAATTGAGTTGCAACCGCTGCTTCTGCAGCTTTGATGGGACTGGAAAATTCAGCAATTACACTGTCACCAGCGCTTCCAAAAATAATGCCGCCGTGTTCATCAATAATACCATCAATGGCTTCTCGGCGCTCTTTCAATATTTTTAATGTATTCACTTCGTCCATGCCCATCATTTTACTGAAGCCCACCACATCAGAAGCAAATATTGTTGTTAGTTTTCGGTCCATAGTCTTTTTAAAAAATCAATCCAGGTTCAAAAATCCAGACAGGGAAATTTTTTATATTTCCAATTATAATTATGTATAAGTTATTTTAATCTACCAAAATATTACTAAACAAAAAACCTAGTACTCCAAAAGAAAACTGATTTGTCAGAATTTTTTTATGCTCTGTTTATTTTGATATTGGTTCCTATAAATTTCAAAGATGAAAGACACCCATTTAATCCTTGGTATAATCTATTTATCCTATATGGTGCCATTACAAAGCTCCGATGGTGAAATAAAAAAATTTAATACCTATATTAACGAATCCATTTCTGATGCAAATATTGCAGGAATGGCCGTGGCTATCGTGTCCGGTGATTCAATACTCTTCACACAGGGTTTTGGCTACTCAAATATCCAAACAAAAGAGCCATTTACTCCAAATACTGTGATAAATATTGCTTCGATCAGCAAAACCTTTGTGGGTGTAGCTCTTATGCACATGGTAGAAAATGGACTAATCAGCCTGGATGAAAATGTAAATACTTTCCTCCCTTTTAAAGTCATCAACCCATATTTACCTGAATCAATTATAACACCGCGACACCTGATGAGCCACTCATCAGGAATAAAGGATGACCAGAAAGTTTACCTCCCATCCTATCACTATGGTGGCGACTCACCCACTCCCTTAGGTGAATTCCTTGCAGATTATTTATCTCCGAATGGAACACACTATTCAAAAAATAATTTTACAAAATCCAAACCTGGGGAAAACTTTGTGTACTCAAATATCGGAGCTGGGCTTGCGGGTTACATCGTAGAACGTGTTTCCGGGAAACCCCTGAACATCTTTACCAGGGAGATCATATTCAAACCCCTGGGAATGAACAATACCTGCTGGTTCCTGTCCGAAATGGACCTTGCAAAACACAGCCGATTGTATGAATCTAAAAATAATAATACGCTATTAGATAACATAGATCTGTACGGACTAACCACCTACCCCGATGGTGGAGTAAGAACCACTGTTGCTGATTTGTCCTATTACCTGCTCTGCATCATGAACAAGGGTGTGTATAAGGAAACACGGATCTTAAATGAAGAAACTGTGATTGATATGCTCACGCCGGATTATATCGATTCCTATACCAAATTCTGGGGCATTGGTGACCAGATTGGACACGGTGGAGGAGACCCCGGGGTCAGTACAGGGATGTTCTATTTACCAAAAGAGAAACTAGGCATCATTTATTTTATAAATACCAGTTCCTATAGAGCTTTTAAGAAAAAGGAAGAAAAAATATTTGAGTTTGGGAAATGCCTGCTCTTGGAAAGGTAATCTGACAAAATAATCAATTACACTCTAAATTACCCCCGATAAAAAACGGATAAACATATAATGAAAAATCTAATTCTAGCTGGAACTGTTTTCTTGAGTGCATACAGCCAAAACCCAATACCACCAGATGTAACAAAAAAGCCTGTTCAAATGACAATCCATGATGATACACGGATTGATAATTATTATTGGATGCGCTTAACTGATACCCAAAAATCTGTTAAAAGCCAGGATGCGCAAACAAACGAAGTCCTAGATTATATCAACCTTGAAAACGAGTACACACAGACAAGTTTGTCTCATACAAAAAATTTACAGGATGAACTATACAGTGAGATAGTGGGCCGCATTAAAAAAGATGATAAATCTGTGCCTTATCTTGATAATGGATACTATTATTATTCACGCTATGAAGAAAAAAAGGAATATGCGATCTACTGTCGTAAAAAAGGATCACTGAATGGTGAAGAAGAAATTATTTTAGATGTGAACACATTAGCAGATGGATATGATTATTTTGCTGTAGGGGGAATGTCTGTAAGCCCCGATAATAATTGGCTATCCTTCGGTACTGATACCTTAAGCAGGCGGTTTTATGAAATTCATTTTAAAAACCTTTCTACAGGAAAAGTATTAGAAAAAACCATTCCAAATACCACTGGAAGCGTTGCCTGGGCCAATGATAATAAGACAGTTTTTTATACATTAAAAAACATGGTAACTCTGTTATCAGAAAAGATTTATCGACATAAAGTGGGGCATAGCTCAGACCAGGATGTTATGGTCTATAAAGAAGATGATATCACCTATTATAATGGTGTGTATCGTTCCAAGTCTGGTGAATATATTATTATTTATAATAGTAGTACCCTGGTCAGCGATTATCATATTCTTCGTGCGGATAATCCGGATGGTTCCTTTGTGAATTTTTCGCACCGTGGTACTGAACATGAATATTCCATTGAACATTTTCAAAATAAGTTTTATATCGTAACGAACCGGGATGCAGAAAATAACCGGCTTATGGAAACGCCGGACAATGCAACTGACATTTCCAATTGGAAAGAAGTAATCTCCCATAGAAATGATGTACATTTATTAGGGATAGAAATCTTTAATAATCATTTGGTAATCAATGAACGAAAAGATGGTCTACGCGGGTTAAGAGTTATCAACCAATCTACTGGGGATGATTATCAAATCGATTTCGGGGAAAGGACATATACAGCACGAATCTCTACTAATCGAGAATTCAATACAAATATTCTGCGTTATAGCTACAGTTCATTGGTAACTCCAGGTTCTACATATGATTATAATATGGATACTGGCGAGACGGTACTCTTGAAACGGCAGGAAGTTGTCGGCGGTTATGATTCTGAAGCATATTATTCGGAAAGATTATATGCGAGTGCACGTGATGGTAAAACGATCCCTATTTCACTTGTATATAAAAAAGATCAAAGACTGGATCGTCCACAAAATTTATTATTATATGCCTATGGATCTTATGGGTCAACAAATGATCCCTATTTCAGCAGCACACGACTTAGTTTATTGGATCGAGGTTTTATCTTTGCCATTGCCCATATTAGAGGAAGCCAGATCTATGGCCGTCAGTCCTATGATGATGGAAAACTATTAAATAAGAAGAATACTTTTAATGATTTTATTGATGCAGGGAAATACTTAATTGAAAATAATTATACCGATTCAGATCAGTTGTTTTGTAGAGGCGGCAGTGCTGGAGGATTGTTGATTGGAGCAGTTGTAAATATGGAACCAAGCCTATGGAAAGGCGCCATCGCAGGTGTGCCATTTGTGGATGTAGTCACCACTATGCTGGATTCTTCTATTCCTTTAACATCCAATGAATGGGATGAATGGGGCGACCCTCGGAAAAAAGAATATTACGATTATATGTTATCCTATTCTCCTTATGATCAAGTCAGCGATCGTGAATATCCAAATATATTGGTTACATCTGGATTTTTTGATTCTCAAGTTCAATATTGGGAGCCCTTAAAATGGGTTGCCAAACTTCGCGATCATTGGGATGGACCAAATAGGTTATTTTTACATATGAATATGGATGCTGGGCATGGCGGTAAGTCGGGCCGTTTTAGACGTTACCGGCAGACAGCTTTGGAGTATGCATTTTTATTAGATCTTGTGGGTAAAAATATAAACTTTTAAGAAACCCATGCATCCCCCCACAAACAAAAAACCCCACGGATGTGGGGCTTGATGTTGTAGAAAGGGTAAATCTATTTTAGCAGTACCATCTTTCGTGTTTGTACAAAGTCTCCTGCTTGGATTCTATATAAATAAAGACCAGCACTAACCGAAACGCCAGCATCATTGGCAGAATCCCACTGTATAGATTTGTAACCCGCAGTCTCCTGTCTGTTGATCAGGTTCCTTACTGTCCTGCCCATCATGTCATAAATAGCAATAGTCACCATTTGATCTTGGGGCAGGTTATACCTAAGAGTTGTTACTGGGTTAAAGGGGTTGGGATAATTTTGGTGTAAAGCATATTTATTTGGCAAAGCATCATGATCAACACCCGCATTTTCAGGATCTGTGATCATATCAATATCAATCGCTTGAGACATCGTCATCCCTTCAAGGTAAAGGGTGGCTGTTTCGTACTCGTTCTGGTCTTGCTGGGGCATCATACTGAGTGACATACTCATTGTATCCCCTGAAACAATTTCACCTGAAAGCCGTTCCCAACTAAGCCAGTTTGTATCATCCCCCTGAATAACTTGGAGATTATCTACTCCAATACCAGAAGACCAGTTTCCGCCACAATCATCATAATGAATACCTACATTAAAAATCCCCGGCTCAATGTAAGGCGTAATATTGTACATAAGAGTGTGCCAGTTTGCTTCAGTATTATCATAGGCATAATATCCACTCCAGGCAACAGCTGTTCTAAATGTGCTGTCAACTATAGTCCACGTTGCGCCATTATCCGATGAAACAACAATAAATGCATCTTCAGAATAAGTTCCTCCGCTTGAGCAACCTCCATAGGGTTGCGGGTAATACATATCTAACATGAAAAAAACCGGCCCCGAGCCATCATATGGAATTGCTTGGGATTGAAGAATGGGACTTGTTGAAGTATAGTTGTAATAGTAAGGGTCAGCTCCGTCGTTCCAAAAGAAAAAACTCCCGTCAGAGTCTATAGGATAACTTAAATAGGTTCCATTGGCATCATCCACTGTTCCGATGGTCCAAATACCTTCAGAGTCAAAAAAGTTGGCAGATGCCCCCGTATTAAAATCATCAGATAATAAAGTGTTTTCCGCGGTGGGCTCAATAAGTACATCCGATGAAAAATGAAAATCATGATTAGCCGTATCACTATTAATTAATGAAAATTCGAAAACAGAATATTCCCCAGCAATAGGATCCAGAGTATCACGGAAAGATGATTGTGTTATCTGAAATGGGTCCAGCGGCGCTAAGCAGGCTGACACACTATTGGCAGATTCACCTTCTTCATAAACAGCTGTGACACTGAAACAGTAATCCTCATTATTGGTAAGTCCTGTAACAATGAAGGAATTTGTTTCACTAAAACCCACATTACTGCCAGCCTGAAGAACGTTATAACCAGTGAGATTTCCGCAGGGATTTGCAAAATCGCTACCGTCGCCACCAAACA
>CAZYLQ010000124.1:0-5392 GCA_964648395.1 uncultured bacterium
CTAAAAAGTGTTAGGGTAGGGGGCAAGCAAGGTGGGGTAGTGTCGGATAAAAAGGTTGACACACATTCTGTAATAAGTTTTAGATTTGGGTATGGAAAGAACTGGTGAAGAATATTTTACTTTCAACAATAAAAAATTATCTATAAATGTTTTATCATTTTGGCAGTGGTCAAGTTCTGATTTGCTAGTTAATGTTCTTAGAGGAAAACTTGCAGAATTTATTGTTGCTTCGTCGATTGATTTAATTGAAAACCAAAGAGAAGAATGGGATGCTTATGATTTAATAACAGAAAAAGGATTAAAGGTTGAAATTAAGTCTTCGGCATATCTTCAAAGTTGGAATCAAGCAAAACTATCAAAAATAACATTTGGTATACAGCCAACAGTAGTTTGGTTAAATAATAATCAACGCAGTAAAACTATAAAAAGACAGGCGGATATTTATGTTTTCTGTGTATTGAATCATAAAGATAAAAAAACTGTAAATCCATTAAACTTGAATCAATGGAATTTTTATATAATTGATACTAAAATTTTAAATAGTGAAAGGACTAACCAGAAAACTATAACCCTTTCAAGTCTATTAGAATTAAATCCTGAAAAGTTAGATTATAGTGGTTTAGAGGATTCAATTAGGAGATATGAAATTAAATTAAAATAAGGATTTAGAATTACAATCAGCCCTCACAATCTCAAAATTTTTTATTAGTGGGATGTTATGTAGATTTGGATATGAATGAATGGGAACTCCAACATTATCTAACAAAAAAATGGCGAAAAGAGAATTTATATTACAATGGATTTGAGTATCATTTAGTTTGTTGGGAATTAATGTTCCCTTCTTGGGATATCAATGATAAAAGAACTAAATGGAATGAGATTTCAATTGATTTCATTCTTTATTCAATAGAATTATCTGAGTTCTTATGTGTGGAATTAAAAAACATCATAAAAGGTAAGAAAAATTTATTATCTGCTTATTGTCAGGCAACTCAACGAACAATTCATTTTATAGAACAGTATGATGTAAAAAAACTTAATAGAGCAAGAAAACTATGTCACACATCATCTATAAATGAGCGTGGTGGGGTAGATTCAACTATAGATGAAATTAAATTCTCAAAAAAACCAGCCATCAAAAGAGTATTAATGGCTCAATCATTTCAGTTAAATGCATCAGAGTTTATTGATTATCTCAATGCTTTAAATAGAAGTGAATTGCAAAATGAATATTCTACTTATTCTACTAATAAAGAGTTTGAAAGGTTTAATGCCATAAAAGAAGAGCAGTTCAACTTGATAGAGCATAATCCCTTATTCCTAATTCAATTAGACTGATAATCCCCACATCAGTGGGGTTTTATGTTTGTGGGATTATGGGTAGATTCAAGGAGTGTATAAGAGTAAAAGGTTAAATTGAGTGGCAAAATCATTTGCATCTGCATCTGAGCCTGTCTTTGTGAAGATAAGGACGCAAAATAAAGATAAATTAAAAAAATGTCCTGAATGTGAATGTGTTTGGGAACTACAATACCCAAATAAAATAATTCTTAGTTATGCTGATTTTCCAGCCTATGGTTTGAAAAAAGAAATTTGTAAAAAGTGTAAGACTACAGATTAATTCTGAGCCTTCAAGATAGCATACATACAAAAATAGTTAGTTACCATAACTAGCCCCACATTCGTGGGGTTTTTTGTTTGTGGGATGATGGATGTCTTGCTTATCAAAACCGACCCACAAGGGAATACAATTCCATGAGGTGATTAAGCGCATCACATTACTAATGGATTATATCCAACTATATGATAAATTTAGAATAAGTATTTTATCGTTTCCATTAAACAAACAAAGGAATTCGAATATGAAAAAACTAGCTATATTAATATTAATTAGTTCATTTGCCTTTTCTGCCATTACTTTCAACAAATCTATGGCATATGGAAATATTACTGGAGACGCAGTTGAAGTTAGGAATGGATTTGGTCTTGATTTTGATATTAATGACAATATGAGTTTCGGTTACGATACTATCTATGGGATGATGGTGAAAGCAGGAAATTTACCTGCTGGAATAACTTTTAGAATGGGCATAAAAGATAACGCTGGTGTGACATCTGCTCTTACTGGAATAGGCTACGATTGGTGGAAAGGAAGTGGCAAGATTAATACAACCCTAGGCACATCTATTGATTATTTGAAAAGTGCTGAAATTGATGAGACATCCATTTCCATTAATTTAAGATGGGGTTTCTAGACTTGTGATTGAAACGGGAATAGATAGAAAGGCTGTTGTTTTATGAAAAAGTTTAGTTTAATTATTATGTTATCATCTACATTTATTTTTTCTAAGGATATTTCTCCTGTTATTTCCATTAGATATGATCAAATTGACAATGATATTGAGGTTACAGATGCAATTGGACTACAATTTGATCTAGGAAATAATAGGTTTACTGGGTTTGATACTGATGGTATTGATTATCGGTTGTATATGGGGTGGAAGTTTGGCAAGATTGGCCTTGGCCATGATGGCGTGAATCCAGAGTATACAATAGGCGCCAGTTATGATATAATTGATAATATTGCTTTAGATCTTGATTTTGTTATGGCAGATGATAACTCGAATAGCATAAGGTTGGGCTTAAATATCAATTTTGGAATAAAGACACCGATACCTGATAAAAAAGAATAAATAAAAATTTAATCAAGCCCCAGGTTCAATTTCCTCTACAGATACACTGGTTGATTTCTGGGTCCAATCGGGAAACAGCCTGCTAAGTGGGTATGCGGTTTATAGCCGCATCGAGAGTTCGAATCTCTCCCTCTCCGCACTTTAATAGACGATAAACCCTGCATAAGCGGGGTTTTTTGTTTGTATAGCTGATGATGTGTAGATTTGGTAAATGAATAATATAAAAAATATATTTTTGTCTATAGTTGCAATAAGTGCCATAGGAATATTATTTCTTATGGTTTTTTATTTTGAAAATAGACTAGAGGATAGTTCCTATGAACTTTTAAGGAATAGTCTTTTTATAGGTATCCCAACAATAATCGTAGGATTTGTTATTTATGGAAAATTGGGTGAATCTATTCAACAATCTGTACTTAATTCATCATTATTTATAAAGTTATATAAACAATCAAAACAAGAATCTAAAAAAGAGAAGTTTATTTTTGATTATATGAATGGGAAATGTTTTAATTGTAAAAATAATAAATTATCACCTGTTGTTGATGAAAATATAAAGGCTGGAACTGTATTAAAATGTTTAGAATGTCAAAGTTTCAATAAAAAAACAATTCCAGATAAATTTGCACTGTCCCCTTTATTTGTTGCTGGGGGTAGTATTTTTCTTTTTGAAAAGTTTAATCAATATGAATCCAAAATAATGCTTGGTGCTCTTATTTTTTCATTAGTTCTAGGTATGCTATTGGCAAAATTTTGGGTAAATGAAAAACTTGAAGAATAATGGTATTATTTAATTATTAACAAATTTAAAAATCATCAAGCCCCACATTCGTGGGGTTTTTTGTTTATGGGATGATGAGTAGATTTGGGTATGATTAATCGTATTACAATAATGCTATTTTAAAAGGAGAATAATATGAATAAGCCACTCGCCATTATGCTTGTCTTTTCCTTGCTTTGCCCGTACTTAGTGTTTGCTAAGTCCAACCCCTGCCAAGACAAGGAGTTCCTTCGATTAAAGGATGTGAACATCAACGATATGACGGACAGAGAGTATCAATACTTTTTGATGATGTCGGAGGAGTGTATTGATGATAATGACGAAAAAAAGTCAATGCTGAAACTCAAACTCAAACCCAAACTTGCGTGGTTCATAATTGGTATTCCATTTATTTACTTTATGTATGATGAAATGATTGATGATGAAGACGAAGATAATGATGATTAATCGAATTACATTACTGTTGTTAATAGAATAAAGGATAAAAAGATGAAAAAACAAGCTAATAGAATATGGCTAATGGCTATTACATTAATCTTCTTTGTGATAACTGCTTTTGCTGGAATTGAGAAAGAGATTCCTTTAAATGAAGTTCCAGATGTTGTATTAAAAGCAGCACAAAAAGCTGTACCTGGTATTGAATTAACAGAAGCCGAAGTAGAAAAATTGCATAAGGGCGTGGTTTATGAAATTGAAGGAACATTAGATGGTAAGGAATACGAAATTGAAGTGTCTTCCGATGGCAAGGTTCTGGAGATTGAAGAAGAAGAAAATGATGATGATGAAGATGATAAAGATAATGATGAATAATTATTAATGGATTTCACAACATCAAACCTCACATTAGTGGGGTTTTTTGTTTGTAAAGCTGATGATGGGTAGATTTGAATATGTATAAATTTTTAGTAGCTTATATTCTGTTGACAGTAATTACATTCCCAAAGGAGGTATTCATGGAAAAAATAAAAGCCAATAATCTTGAGTTTGATGTAAGAGTTGCTGGATTATCCAATACTGGTGATGCCGTTATTCTATTACATGGTTTTCCTCAAACTTCTCATATGTACCAAGAGATTATGAGATTGCTTTCAGATAATAATTATAAAGTTATAGCTCCAGACCAAAGAGGTTATAGTAAAGGCGCAAGACCTAAATTAAAGAATGACTATAAAATTGAATATCTTGTTGAAGATATATTTTTATTGGCTGACGAATTTAGCTTCAAAGAATTTCACTTAGTCGGTCATGATTGGGGTGCTGCTGTTGGATGGGGAGCAGTAAATTTTAATCCTGAAAGAATAATATCTTGGTCAGCATTATCAGTCCCACATATTGATGCGTTAAATCAAGCTCGCGAGATTGACAAAAATCAGCAGAAAAAAAGCAGATACTTAAAATTCTTCAATTTACCTTTTTTCCCCGAATTGTATTTTTCTATAAATAATCATAAAAATTTAAAAACTCTCTGGAATAAACACTCCCAAAGTCAAAAAGAAGAATATATGAAAGTATTTAGTCAGAAAGGTGCACTTAAGGCTGCGTTAAACTGGTATAGAGCGAATCTAAATAGAGATGATATTGAAAAACTTGGAGAAATATTCAAAACAACTCAATTCATTTGGGGTAATAAAGATATGGCCTTAGGCAGAAAAGGTGCTGAACTAACTAAAGATTATATGAAAGGTGATTATAGTTTTATTGAGTTAGATGTGGGGCATTGGTCAATTCAAGAGGATTATGATACTGTTTCTTCATTAATTTTGAACTTTATCAATAAAAATTCAAAAAAATAAAGTTATTTAAGAATGATTGCATACAACCCCACATTCGTGGGAGGATGGGTAGATTCGGATATGAGTAGATATATCACATTACTGCTATTTATAGGAATTGTTAGGGGGCAGTGCGATTTCAATAA
>CAZYLQ010000125.1:0-3954 GCA_964648395.1 uncultured bacterium
AATTTTGCTTTTCTTTTTGCTTTATAAATTTGTGATTTCTTGGCCATCAGGCTGCCTCTTCCACTTCTTGCTTTACTGGTTTTTCTCTTAACGGAAATCCTAAGAGTTTTAACAATTGATATGCTTCATCGTCCGTTTTTGCGGTTGTTGTGATAGTCACGTTCAATCCTCGGATGGACTCAATTTTATCATATTCGATTTCAGTAAATATAATTTGTTCTTTAATCCCAAAATTATAATTTCCGCGACCGTCGAATGATTTAAAGGATAATCCACGAAAATCACGCTCTCGAGGCAATGCAACAGAAATCAACCTTTCCAGAAATTCATACATCATTGTTGAACGTAGAGTCACTTTACAGCCCACGGGCCAACCTTTACGTATCTTAAAATTTGAAATATCTTTTTTTGATTTAGTAATGATCGGTTTTTGACCTGAGATCAAAGTCATCTCTTCCACAGCACTTTCAAGATTCTTGGAATTAGTCTTTGCATCACCTAATCCCATGTTTAGACAAACACTGGTGATTCGCGGAACTTCCATTTTATTGGAGTAATTGAACTGCTTTTGCATGGCAGGTGTAATGTCTTCACTATAAATCTTTTTAAGTGTTGGAGAATAAACAGGTGCCTTTTTTTTCTTTTTGGCAGGTGCTTTCTTTTTAATTTTCTTTTCTTCAGCCATTTCTATGCTTCAATTTCTTCGTTAGTTTTTTTAGAAACCCTGACCTTAGAACCATCTTCAAGTTTCTTGTATCCCACACGAGTCGCTTGCCCGCCATGAACAACCATCACATTTGAAATATGAATGGATGCTTCCCTTTCTACAATACCGCCGGCAGGGTTTTCCTGAGATGGTCGGGTTGCTTTTTTCATAAAATTTATACCTTCAACAATCACTCGTTTTTTTTCTGGAAAAACGTGAAGGATTTTCCCTTCTAAATCTTTATGGTTCCCACTAATAACTTTAATGGTCATACCTTTTTTAACATGCATCTTACAGTACCTCCGGAGCCATTGAAACAATCCTCATGAATCCACTTTCGCGCAATTCACGAGCTACTGGACCAAAAATTCGTGTTCCACGAGGTTCGCCGGCACTATCCAATAAAACAGCAGCGTTTTCATCAAAGCGGATTCGACTACCATCACGACGGGAGATCTCTTTTCTTGTACGAACCACAACCGCTCTATGAACTTCACCTTTTTTCACCATACCTCCCGGCAGAGCTTTTTTAACTGTAATTACGATTTGATCACCAATACTGGCATATTTTCGCCGGGAGCCACCCAATACTTTGAAGCAGAGAACTTCTTTTGCTCCCGTATTGTCGGCCACCCTTAATCTTGTCTCTTGTTGAATCACTTTGCTATCCTAATTTCACTGATTCATGAACTATTTCGCTTACCTGCCAGCGCTTACGTTTACTTAAAGGCCGAATAGCTGAAATCTTGACAATATCACCATCTTTTGGTATCACAGATGCTACATGGGCTAAATAACTCTTAAAGCGTTTTACACGTTTATGATAAACCGGATGGGCAATTTCACGTGTGACTTTGACATTAACTGTCTTTTCCATTTTAGTACTAATAACTTCACCGATCAAGGATTGACGCCTGCGTTCAAGTTTCATTCTTTCTCACCTTGAGCAACCCGTATACCGAGTTTATACTCATTTAATACTGTTTTTATTTGTGCAATTTCCTTTTTCGTTTTGGAAATTGTTGTTCCATCTTCCAATTGTTGGAGCGCTTGCTGAAATTTTAAATTTTGAAGTGCATCAAGGTTTTCGATCAATTTGGCATTTAATTCCACTTGGTTCATTTCACGGAGTTCTGTTGCTTTCATTAGAATCCCCTCCGTTCGACTACTTTGGTTTTTAGAGGAAGTTTATGACCAGCATTACGAAATGCGTCTTCTGCTTCTTCACGGGTTACACCATCAACTTCGAATAATATACGACCCGGTTTGACAACAGCAATCCAATGATCTGGAGCTCCCTTACCTTTACCCATACGCGTTTCAGCAGGGCGAGAAGTCACAGGTTTATCCGGAAAAATGCGAATCCACATTTTACCAATTTTTCTGACAACTCGGGAAATCACGATACGCGATGCTTCGATCTGCCTAGCCGTGACCCAACCTGATTCAACAGCCTTTAGACCATAATTGCCAAATGCCACATAGTTCCCACGCATAGCCATACCTTTCCTATTGCCACGGTGGACTCGTCTAAATTTTGCTTTTTTTGGTTCTAACATTTAAATACTCTTATCGGGTGAATTGTCCGTTGCAAATCCATACTTTTATACCGATAACACCATACTGTGTTTGAGCCTCGGTCAGGGCATAATCAATATCAGCGCGCAATGTATGTAGCGGTACACTACCATCTGAAAATTTTTCACTTCTAGCGATTTCTACACCACCGAGACGGCCGGCAACATTAATACGAATTCCTGCTGCACCCATACGCATGGTAGATTGAATCGTTTTGTTTACCACTCGACGATAAGATATTTTCTTTTTCAATTGATGAGCAATATTTGAGCCAACTAAAGCTGCATCCAGTTCTGGACGTTTCACTTCAGAAATATTAATTTGAGCATCTTTTTTACCTGTCAGTTGGCGTAATTCTTTTTTCAATCGATTCACTTCTTCACCACCGCGTCCGATTACAATCCCTGGACGGGCAGTATGAATTGTGATAGTTACTTTTTTTGAAGTACGAGCAATCTCTACTTTGGAGATTCCGGCATTTGGAAGTCGATGGGAAATATATTTCCGAATCCTCACATCTTCTTCCAATTCATCACGAAAATTATTTTTTGGTGCAAACCAATTGGAACTCCAATTTTTATTGACAATTAATCTATATCCAACAGGATGTGTTTTTTGACCCAAAAGAGACCTCGCTAATTTCCGTCGGTAACGACGATAGTTACATGACTAGTTGGCCGACGAAGTCTTGATGCTCGTCCCATGGACGCCGCACGAAATCGTTTCATCACTGGGCCACCATCAACAAATGCTTCCTTCACACCCAGTCCTTCAGGATCAAAATTTGATTCTTCATTCTGACTCATCAGATTAGCCACTGCTGACCGTAATGTTTTTTCAATTACACTTGCAGCTTTTTCAGGTGAAAAATGTAATTGATTCAATGCATCTCCAACTTTTAAGCCTCGC
Source organism: uncultured bacterium (assembly GCA_964648395.1). Classification (GTDB taxonomy): domain Bacteria; phylum Fidelibacterota; class Marinisomatia; order Marinisomatales; family UBA1611. Next base: position 3,194 of record CAZYLQ010000125.1, read on the forward strand.
ATACTGTCAAGGGTTTTACGGATCTTCCTGGGAGATTGGTGTACATATCGCGCAACTGCTTTAGCTTCCATGGCTATTATTTCCTGTCACCAGAATGCATTCTGAATGTACGCGTAGGTGAGAATTCACCTAATTTATGTCCTACCATATTTTCATAAATGAAAACTGGAATAAACTTATTCCCATTATGAATTGCAAGAGTATGGCCAACAAATTCAGGCGTAATCATTGAACGACGTGACCATGTTTTGATCACTTTCTTTTTACCACCTTCATTAATCTTTTGAATTTTTTTCAAAAGCTTTTCATCGACAAATGGTCCTTTTTTAAGAGAACGTGCCATAATCTTTTATCGTCTCCGTTTAACGATCATTTCGTTAGATTTTTTATTTTTCTTACGTGTTTTATACCCCTTAGTTGGCTTACCCCAAGGCGTGGTTGGATGACGTCCGCCTGAAGATTTACCTTCGCCACCTCCCATAGGGTGATCCACTGGGTTCATTGCGACACCTCGCACTTTAGGACGACGCCCTAGCCATCGCGTCCGACCAGCTTTACCGGATACAACTTGTTCATGGCTACGGTTACCAACCTGACCAATTGTAGCCATACAGTTTTCTCGAACCATTCGAACTTCACCGGAAGGTAATTTTAATGTACAAAACCCATCTGCGTGTGCCATAACTTGGGCTGAAGATCCCGCTGATCGAACTAATTGTCCGCCTTTACCAGGCTCCATTTCAATGTTATGAACAAATAAA
>CAZYLQ010000125.1:3964-5342 GCA_964648395.1 uncultured bacterium
ACAAATAAACCTGCTGGTATGTTTTTTAACTGAAGCGCGTTTGCAACTTTCAATGGCGCATTATCACCAGAGAGGATTGGGTCTCCCACTTTTAAGCCTAATGGTGAAAGAATGTAACGCTTATCACCATCTGAATAATGAATAAGAGAAATATACGCAGAACGATTTGGATCATATTCGATTGTTGCTACTTTGCCTGGAACATCAAATTTATTCCGCTTGAAATCAATTAATCTGTAGCGACGCTTATGTCCACCACCACGGTGGCGAATTGTGATACGTCCTGTGTTATTTCTTCCACCGCTTTTACGTAAAGCTCTTGTTAGTCTTTTCTCCGGTTTGTCGGTGGTCAAATCTGCAAAATCTGGACGAGATGCAAATCTTGAGCCAGGCGTGACTGGTTTTAATTGTCTAATACCCATGATTAACTCGCAGTATCTCCACGCATTAGATCGATTGTTGATCCGGATTCCAAGGTAATAACTGCTTTTTTATAATCAGAACGTTTTCCGGTAGTACGGATAGTATGCCCACCACTTCGGACCGTCATCTGCTTATGCTTTCCAATCCGATTCATAGTTGCTACTTTTACAACTTTAACTTCAAATTTTAACTCAACAGCTTTTTTGATTTCAGTTTTATTTGCATCCGGAGAAACAAGAAATGCAAATTTGTTTTCGCGCTCTTCGAGGATAGCCATTTTCTCTGTTAATATTGGTTTAATAATAATTTTTTGATACATGATTATCCTGCTAGAATATCGGTTAAAACAGTCATGCTGGCTTTATCCACCACAAGAGTATCGCAATCAATAATATCATAGGTGCTGACTTTTGCTGCATCAACGAGATAGACGTCTCGGAGATTGCGTGACGCCTTATCAAGATTTTCATCCATTCCTGTAACCAAAAGTGTAATTTTTTTGTTCTGTAGATCTAATTTTGTTAAAACAGAAATAAAATCGGATGTTTTATGGCTGGTGAGCGTAAAGTCATCAACAACAACCAACTTCCCTTCCGCTGCTTTATTAGATAAAACTGAACGTCGAGCCAAACGACTAACTTTTTTAGGTAATGTATGATTATACCCATGTGGTTCTGGACCAAAAACAGTTCCACCCCCCTTCCACAAAGGAGATCGAATGGTTCCTGCACGAGCGACACCTCGGCCTTTTTGCTTAAAAGGCTTTTTACCACCACCCCGTACCTTAGCACGATTTTTAGATGCATGGGTTCCTTGTCGCATATTGGTCATTTCAGCTAATACCGCCTGACGAACAACTGCAGCATTGGGCTCGATCCCAAAAACAGTTTTATCGGCTGTAATATTTCCAGCTTTTGAACCATCTATTTTTAATACGTCTAATTTCATTTTATTT
>CAZYLQ010000126.1:0-2901 GCA_964648395.1 uncultured bacterium
TATGAGTAAAGGAACATTTGAAGTAAAGGTAGGGTTGGCAGAAATGCTGAAAGGTGGTGTTATTATGGACGTGACCAACGCAGAACAGGCAAAAATTGCAGAAGATGCGGGCGCTTGCGCTGTTATGGCATTGGAACGAATTCCAGCTGACATCCGTAAAGATGGTGGCATTTCAAGGATGAGCGACCCTGAAATGATACGGGGAATCCAGGCGCAGGTCTCTATTCCTGTCATGGCAAAATGCAGGATTGGCCATTTTGCTGAAGCGCAAGTACTGGAAACACTGGAAATTGATTTCATTGATGAAAGTGAAGTTTTGACTCCAGCCGATGAACATAACCATATTTGGAAAAATGATTTCAAAGCACCCTTTGTTTGTGGATGTAGAAATCTTGGAGAAGCGCTTCGCAGAATCGCGGAAGGCGCTGCCATGATCCGCACCAAAGGTGAAGCAGGAAGTGGGAATATTGTAGAAGCGGTTCGCCATATGAGAACCGTTATGACTGAGATCAAAAGAGTCACCCGGCTTGGACAAGACGAACTGGTAGCCGAAGCAAAAAATTTGGGTGCACCTTTATCCTTAGTACAGCAAGTGGCAAAACTGGGGAAACTTCCAGTTCCTAATTTTGCAGCTGGTGGGATTGCCACACCAGCGGATGCATCGCTCATGATGCAGCTTGGCGCCGAATCTGTTTTTGTGGGCTCTGGGATTTTTAAAAGTGATGATCCTTCAGCACGGGCAAAAGCTGTTGTGGAAGCAACAACTCATTACAAGGATGCAAAACGAGTTGCTGCAGCCAGTTCAGGTCTCAAAAAAGCCATGAAAGGCTTGGATATGTCCGAAATTCCTATCGAAGAAAGATTACAAGAAAGAGGCTGGTAATTAAAGTCGGCGTATTAGAATTGCAGGGAGATTTTGCCCTGCATCACCGCGTTTTTTCCAGACTCAATATTGAATCTATTCCTGTGAAAGTACCATTAGATTTAGATTTAGTTGATGGATTGGTGATTCCTGGAGGCGAATCCACGGCTCTATCATTGTTGATTGACTCTTTTGACTTGCGAGAACCGCTCATCAATTTTGGGAAAGACCATCCTGTCATGGGGACTTGTGCTGGACTCATTATGATGGCTAAAGAAGTTCCGGATGAGCGTGTTAAGCCATTAGGGTTCCTAAATATTTGCGTGGATCGAAATGCCTACGGCCGTCAAATAGAATCATCCACAGAAATGGTAAAATATCATTTTAATTCAAATACGGAAATTGAGTTTTCCACAACTTTGATCCGTGCACCAAAGATCTCTGAAATGGGAGATGATATACAAGTACTTGGAGAATTTAAGGGATCCCCCGTTGCTGTGATCTCCGGGCATCATCTGGGGTTGTCGTTTCACCCGGAATTAGATGATATTGACCTTTTTCATCAAATATTATTTGATCCATCCAGCAACGTTTATACTAAAAATTTAAATCAGATTTATGCAACTTAATTATTTACCAAATATAAAATCTCCTGAAGATATTCGAGGGTATTCAAACGAAGAACTCCACAAACTCTGTGACGAACTTAGAAACTTTACCATTGATACTATAACTCAGATCGGCGGGCATCTGGCACCGACTTTGGGTGTGATCGAACTCACGGTTGCACTCCATTATATTTATAACACGCCAAATGATAAATTGATCTGGGATGTGGGGCACCAGGGCTATGCCCATAAATTATTGACAGGAAGATATGATGATTTTCCAACGATTCGAAAATTCAAAGGATTGAGTGGATTTTTAAAGCGGTCCGAAAGTGACTATGACGTGATAGGTGCGGGACATGCATCAACATCCATTTCTTCTGCTCTGGGTATAGCAGAAGGCCGCCACCAAAATAAAGAAGATTTTCGTGTTGCTGCTATTATTGGTGATGGGTCCATGACTGGTGGACTGGCTTTTGAGGGAATCAATAACGCAGGCCATTTAGGACGGCAACTCCTCGTTATTCTGAATGATAATGAAATGTCCATAAGCCCTAATGTAGGCGCTATTTCAACTTATTTTACACGTTTGATCTCCAATCCACTTTATAACCGAATCCGAAATGAGTTTTGGGATCTCACGGGTAAATTACCTCTGGCAAAAACAACTACCCGAACCTTGATCAAGAAAGTAGAAGAAAGTCTTAAAAGTTTAATCGTACCAGGTATCCTTTTTGATGAATTGGGTTTCAGATATTTTGGACCCATTGATGGTCATGACCTGGATGAGGTTCTTCATACCCTGGAAAATATTAAAGATATTCAGAAACCGGTATTACTTCACGTATTGACAAAAAAAGGAAAAGGCATGGTTTCCATGAATGTTGTAAATCGTGAGTACCATGATGATGCGGTGAAATATCATGCGGTGAAGCCCAATGGTAAACGTCCTTACAAAATTGAAAAAGATGTACCCAAATCGAATGCTCCTATTTTTCAGGATGTTTTTGGAAAATTATGCTGTGAAATCGCCCGGAACCGGGAAGATACAGTGTGTGTTACGGCGGCTATGCGGGAAGGAACTGGACTTGTCCCCTATTCCAAAGAATTCTCGGATAGATATTATGATGTTGGTATTGCCGAAGGTCATGGTGTAACATTTTCAGCGGGGTTGGCTACAGAGGGAATCCGCCCCATTGTAGCTATTTATTCTACATTTTTACAGCGAGCATATGATCATATCATCCACGATTGTGCTATCCAGCATCTTCCTGTAATCTTTTGTATGGATCGTTCCGGCATTGCCGGTGAAGATGGCCCCACACACCACGGTGCCCTTGATATTGCTTATTTGAGATGTATTCAAAATATGATTGTTACAGCTCCGAAAAGTGGCAATGAATTCAGGCATCTCCTATACACTGCACTCAA
>CAZYLQ010000126.1:3001-5304 GCA_964648395.1 uncultured bacterium
TACTTGGATTCCATTAAGAAAAAATTCGCAAAGATCATTACATTGGAGGAAGGGACGACCACAGGTGGCTTTGGTGATGGTGTCGCCGGATGGCTTTTGGAAAATGGGTTTCAGGGGCAGTTTAAGAAACTTGGATTGCCGGATAACTTTGTAGAACATGGCTCCCGTGATCAGATATTGACAATGCTGGGACTGGATGTTGATGGTGTCGCCCAATCAATTCGTAATTTTGTTGGTGAAAAGGACTCCGTTCCCATTTAAAAATTGAATTCTTTATTTCTAGCGCTCATTGGACTCATCCTGTTTGGATTGGGTTATCGGTTTTACGCATCTTATATCTCAACTAAAATATATTCTCTCCAGGATTTTACAGGAGATGTTCCGGCAAAAGAGTTCCAAGATGGAATAGATTTTGTACCAACTAAAAAGGAGATTCTTTTTGGGCATCACTTTACATCTATAGCGGGTGCAGCACCTATTATTGGCCCCTGTATTGCAGCCTTCTGGGGATGGTTACCGGCTATGCTTTGGATCGTTTTTGGAACCATTTTTATGGGTGCCGTTCACGATTTTGGTGCGCTTGTAGTATCTGTCCGGGAAAAAGGGAAGACGATTGCAGACATTACCGGAACCATTATCAACAAGCGTGTAAAAACCATGTTCCTGATTTTTGTCATGATGTTAAGTTGGCTGGTGCTGGCTGTTTTTGCTATGGCAATTGCAGGACTTTTTGTGAGTATTCCTACAGCCGTCCTTCCTGTAAATATTGAAATAATTATTGCACTCGCCGTTGGATTTCTATTATATCGAAAAAAAGTGGATGCTTTGATTCCTTCGTTCATTGCTTTAATTCTGCTGTATGTTTTTGTGTATATCGGATCTTTCACACCACTTTCATTCGAAGCCCTTGGAATGGATAAAATCTCTCAATTTACTCTTTGGATCATTTTACTATTTATTTATTCCGGGATTGCCAGCCTTCTCCCGGTTTGGTTGTTACTCCAACCACGGGACTACATAAACAGTCATCAATTGATTATTGGTTTGGCCTTGATCTTTATGGGAATAGCCATTGCTCAGCCGGTTGTTGAAGCACCCATGATAAGATCAGCAGGCGAGGGAGTTCCAAGTTTATTTCCTTTATTATTTGTGACCATCGCCTGTGGAGCTATTAGTGGATTCCATGGATTGATAGCATCCGGTACCACATCAAAACAAGTATCTAATATTCAGGACACAAAAATGATCGGGTATGGATCCATGCTTGGAGAAGGGACATTGGCCTTGGCTGCCACCATTGCGGCAGTAGCGGGAATTTCTTTAGTTACAAATTGTAATCTACCTTCTATAGGCGCTGTAGATAATCTTAATTGGAATATTTATTATGATACCTGGGCTCATGCAGCCACCAATAAAGCAACAGCTTTTGTATTAGGTGGAGGTGCTTTGATCCAGTCTCTGGGAATTCCACCAATACTTGCTAAAACGATTATGGCTGTATTGGTCATTTCATTTGCCGCAACAACTTTAGATACAGCAACAAGAATTCAACGATTCATTCTTACAGAAGTAGGCCAAACCATTGATATCCCATTATTGAAAAATCGTTATATTGCCACATTTGTGGCCATTCTGCCGGCACTTGCGCTGACCTTATGGAATGTTGCTGATCCTGTGTCTGGTGAATCAACACAGGCAGGTTGGGTATTGTGGCCCATTTTTGGCGCATCTAACCAAATGTTGGCAGCTTTGACCTTAATGATGCTATCCATCTATTTTTGGAAAAAAAATAAACCCGTTTTGCCGCTGATCATCCCTTTTATTTTCATTACTATAACCACACTCACATCTCTGGCAGTAAATGCCCAATCCTTCGTCGGGAACAATCGACTTTTATTGGTGATAGATGGTATATTAGCCACCCTGATTTTATGGATGTTATATGAAGGTTGGACAATTTTCAGAACTGGAAGGTTACAAAAATAATTTTAGACCATGAGTGAACAATTAACTCTATTTCAAGATGGATTCAAGCGGTGGGAAAAGACCACTAAATCCATGCCGACTCGTGAGGCAGATTTTGATACCTTATCCGGCGAAGAACTGGATCTGTGTTACTTCCCGGATTCTCCAAATGATGAATATATGGAGAAGATTGGATTCCCGGGGCAATTCCCATACACCCGGGGAGTCCATCCCAATTTATACCGTGGAAAGCTCTGGACTATGCGCCAGTTCGCTGGATTCGGTAAACCGGAAGAAACCAACCAACGTTTCAAAAAATTATTAGAAAAAGGACAAAC